>JBGQNR010000207.1:0-11675 GCA_041501225.1 Acidobacteriota bacterium | reverse complement strand
TGGTGAATCCTTGTTCAGCGCGAGGTGACAGCGGGAATCGTGGTAGTACTCGATATAGGATCGAAGCGTCCGACGAAGTGATTCCTCACCCAGCACGACGATGTGATCCAGGCACTCGCGTCGAATCGGCCTGATCAGGCGCTCGACATAGGGGGATTGCCACGGAGAGCGCGGAGCTGTGAGCACCTCGCTGATTCCCATGCTCGTAACCAGTCCACGAAAGGTTTCGCCGTATATGGAATCACGGTCGCGAAGGAGGTAACGAGGTGCAATGTTCCAGGGGAAGGCCTGCAGGAGCTGTTGTGCCGCCCAGGCGGCGGTGGGATGTTGAGTCACGTTGAAATGAATCACGCGTCTGCGCTCATGGGCCAGAATCAGAAAGACAAACAGCAGCCTGAAATCAATGGTCGGCACCACGAAGAAATCTATCGAAACCAGCTGCTTGACGTGATTATCGAGAAATGCCCGCCAGGATTGGGACGGTGGTTTGCGGCGACGAACCATATACTTCGAGACCGTTGTTTGCGACACGTCAATGCCCAGCTTGAGCAGTTCGCTATGAATCCGCGGCGCTCCCCAGGTAGGATTTGAAACGCACATTTTCCGGATGAGTTCTCTGATTTCTCGTCCGGCATTGGGTCGTCCTGGGTGACGACTCTTCCACCGCCAATAAAGACGGAAGCCCTGACGATGCCAACGAATCACTGTTTCTGGCTTGACGATCAACAGAGCGGAGCGCCAATCAGACCAAAGCTGCGACAGCCATACCCAAAGGATGCGGTCTGATGCGCGCAGTCGTCTCCCCTGATTGGAAGACCTTTGGAGAATGTTCAGTTGGTGACGGAGAGCGAGGATCTCAGCCTGGAGTGCAAGGCGCGATCGAAAGCTGACGAGCAGGGTTGAAATGAGCGAAACCAGCACACCATTCATGGGGCTGAAGGCTAGCAACCGAATCCTGTAAGTGCAACAATTTCAATCTGGACCAAATTTCTGGCAACCACAGGCCATGCATGTCATGGGAACGAATCCGAAAACCATTGCCGTCGGGAAGAATGTCGATTCCATCAAGAACAATGACTCACTTGAGGTCAATGACAGCCTGCAAAAATACCTTCTCGATTTCCTCAACGTGGATGATTTCGCAGCTCGGCATCGGAGATGCATTCTAAATCATGTGTTTGTATGCTACAAACGATGGCATCAGAATTTCAATGAGATAGCAGCCGAATTAAACTGCTTGGACTTTACAATCAAGCGCGGATCGGCGTGGCGGCATGAGTACGTGGCGAACATTCTGATGGCAGCATAAGGCGGCATTGCAGATATGGAAATCGGAGAGCAAAACCAAGCCGGAGGCCGGCAATGAGCAAACCCAATCTGATGGTTACAGCAGTTATGTTTCTAATTCTCCTCCCTCTTCTGGCTTTCAGTCAAGATGAGCAGCGAAGGCGAGGTCAACCGGATGAGGAATTGAGCTACGGGCGGCCCAACGGAAATTATTATCTGGGGCTTTATCCTCAAGAAAGAAAGGACTTCCTATATGGTATTGAGCAGGGGATCGCTCTGTTGAGAGATGAAAAGCTGATCTCTCAGACCATCACGGAGAGTTACATGATAAAGGGCTTTAGTTTCGAGTATCTGGCCGTTCAAATAGACAATCTCTATGCAGACAAGGCCAATCTCCGCATCCCCATTGCCTACGGCTATTTGTATGCCATCAGAAGATCACGGGGAGATTCACCCAGGGGGCTTGAGGATTTTCTGGCTGGGCTAAGGGAAAAGTTTCTAAAACGGTAACCAGGGAGCGGGTGCGCATGGCCGAAGCTGTATTTTTCAAGATAGGATCAAAACGGGGGTAGTTAGATATGGGCCTGGGCGAGATCGTTCAGCCTGGGCCGTTATACGATGCGTCTTTTCAGCGTGAGCATGAGAAAAGCAGCAAATAGCATAGGTGACAGGCTGTGACAGGGTGCGCCGTCACGCCATGACGCCGGTGAAAAGGTGGAATTGCAGATATGGAAGATTCGGTTCTGACAAGCAGAGGACAGAGCCAATGAAAAAAGCACTGATGCTTACGCAACGGATATCGGTATGGATCATTGTTCCGTGTCTTATGTTGCTTTCTTGTCGAAAGACAGAACAGACAGCATGGTCGGAGGCGCAACTTCGCGGCATCTGGTTTCCACCGAAATCAGTGATGCACAACATGGATTCGGTTTGGGCTACAGGGCATTGGAAGCAGATCCGATTTGGTCTCATCACGCGCATACCTGTGTTAAATGCTGTGTCAATAGAATGTTCCAAATTGACCAATACTTGTACTGAAACACGCGCTGACCTCTACTCCCCGCTTGACAAGCCGGCGATGTTTAACGAGCATCTGCGATTAGATCCAGTGCGGCCGGAGACATATCAAGTACAGTCGTGGTCGAGTGACGGTGTTATTATTGCGACTGCGTTTTCGGATAGCGCCGACATCGACCTGAGGATCTCCGTTGCAGATAAAGTTGTAGAAAAAAGTTATCGCGAAACTCGAGCGCGAGGCTATTCAAAGTCCGACCCCAAGGTAGTACATGTCTGGGTTCTGGAATAAGATGAGACACCTTCGTTGCCGAGAATCCGATCCCAAGGTCTAGAATAGATCAACCCGTAGCACGAACAAGGTGGTGCACCCATGACCAGTAAAGCGCATGCTCTTGCTGCTCACAAAACTGCTCTGGTTCTTCTATTCCTTGGATTCGGCGCTCTATTTTATGGTTGCAGGTCCCAACAGGCACAAATTGCTCCCGCGAAGGAGGCATTAAAAGAAGCGGCCAAAGAAACCAAGGACTCGCCCAAAAAGCCCGCTTTGAGAGAATCCGACCCGCCCGAACTTGGCAAAAGATGGCGCACAGGCCTATATGACAAACGCATTATTGGCTATCGCTCAAAGGACTCGGGTTACCACATAAGCCACACCTTTGGAATTGAACAATGGGAAGATGGGAAACGAACAACCCATAGATTCCAGCGGTGGTGGATCAGATGTGACTATCCCGGCTATTATCAAAGAAACAGGACAGAATGCTCGCTGGAAAGACCAGTGATTGACGATATGACTATCGCCCAAGGGGGTGGAAGCATCGGGCAATATTCCCATTCTCGGCAAGAAGGAAATCTCACATTGAGAGATGCAGATTGGGAAAGTGGCAGAATTGATTTTGCGTTTATCTACGATGATCAGAGCACGGAAGAGGTATCGATCAGATTCAGCCTTGTGGATACTTCTCTGGTTTTTGAGTCCTTCAAGTCTGTCGGTATTGGACGCTCAGTTTTCTCGGGCGAGCCGCATTCGAGTGAATCCAGGATTGCCGAATACACCTACGTATTAAATGTGCCGGTGCTGATGGAAGGTATGTACGATGCTGGACTGAAGGCATGGGATCAGCTTTTCGCTACCCTCAGCCCAACTGATCAGGCCGCATGGAACGAATTGATCAAGAGCCCACAATTCAAAGATTACAAATTTCCCAACAACGAATTTGAGTCGAGACTGAAAAGTGCCCTGCCGAACCTGGATGTGGACGCATACAGCAAAGGGAAGCGGGAACTCTCAAAGGAAGAACAGCAGATAGCGAACCAAGTTTTAGATACGACAATCCTGAAGGGATATTTGGAGCTTATCTCTGGATCACGCCTATCGGCGGACGCCAAACGAAAAATTGGGGATTACATTGCAGCCAATCTATGACGGAACCGACTTAGAGCGGAAATGAATTGACTCCAAGCGACCACCCAAGGGCTGAGTTCGGGGCGAGGCGCTTTCAGCCATGTAGTCTCGCGAGGGGCGATTCTATTTTACATTCTTGGCTAAAACCCATCGCATTGTCAATTTGCCGTCCTTATAGACCGCCACTACTCCAGCCATTGAAGTGTCGGTATCCATGCCCGGATCTTTATTCATAGCAGCGATGAGTTTTTGGGGGTCACTGAAACGGACTTCGAAGAACTTTGATTGAATCCCCATCGCGACCGCAGCCCAAACTGCGGAATTTTGTGCGACCTCAGTGAACAGACGTTTTCTTTCGTCAAAATTGGACGGCAATTGGGCGGGCTCCAGTGAAATAAGTATCCCAATAGTTTTCATCTCTGGACGCAAGAGACGAATTTGCTCAGGTGGCTCGATGCCTTTATTGAGGGGAACAAATGGGCGGAGCGCATAGAACTCGGCTTTTAACAATCGATAGTCAAGCTCGGAGATTTGTAGCGGTTTTTCTAAGGCTGCGAATGGTGATTTTTCGCTTGCCCGCTTTGCCTGCCAAGCAAGTGAAGCGGCAGACATTAAGACAGAAAGCGCGACGCCAACAATGATGAATCGATTTGAATTCATGGCGGATCCTTCGATTTATCAACAAAATCATTTTTGAGGCAGTGACTGGAGCTTGGCTGCTTTTTTATCAGCGGAATCTTCCATGTAGATTTTTATCAGGGCAGTAAACTCCTCGTCCGAATTGCAGGATTTCACCTCTCCAGATGGCAAAGTGACCTTGCATTCAAGCGGTCTGGGCTCAATGTAATCATTGCCTTTTTGCGCGATATAACTGTAACTGGCGTATTGTTTGCCTTCATATGCATCAGAGAGAAATTTAAAAACGACATTTGCGTGGTAGGACTTGATTAGAATGAAGCACTTATTTAATTCAGCATTGCAATGACTTTCGTAATCATCCCCGCTGCTGAACTTATAGCCCAATGATTCGAACTCCTTGCGAGCTTGGTTTGAGCACCTCTCCTGCAAGTCGAGCGAATCGATCTTTGCTCTGGCTGCCAACTTCTCATTCAGAGCATGTATCTGCTGCTGTTGGCCTCCGAGAGTGCTTTCCAATGCGGTGAGTTTAGAGTAGAAAAACCAAGATGCCGCGATAAAAATCAAGACAAAGATCAAGATGCCAATAAACCGCCCCACCCTAAATGGGTTCATGGTCCTACCTCGAATCCTTGTGCTAGGGATTATACGACAGAATCCCCGCAAGCCTTTTGTTGAACTGATGAGATGAGCGCATCCTAACACACCCGGACGCTGCTACCACCGGGCAAATAATGTGGGATATAAAGTGGGGTTGAATCACTTCCTATATTACAAATACATTGTAATCAATATGTTATAAACATAGGTGGCGGAGGAAGTAGGATTCGAACCCACGAGGGAGTCACCCCCCTAACGGTTTTCAAGACCGCCGCCTTCAACCACTCGGCCATTCCTCCACCGATACGCGGCGGAAAAGATTATGCATCCGCTGTTGCACTTTGCAAGGCGAAAAGCTGTTGCCAGGAAACCAGGGAAACCTGGAAACCAGGGACGCCACCCTGATTTGTCCATTAGGGAAACCAGGGACGCCACCCTGATTTGTCCATTTGAGAACATTACGTGCTCTTTCCACTTGTGCAAAATAGGGTGGCGTCCCTAGTTGCCCCGACCCTCACCGGGGTTGACTATTTGATCGGATGCGGCGTGTGTGTCTGGGGCTGCCGGCGGTTTCTAGGCAGGGACCCCTTTTGCGAGCGCTCCGGCTGAAGAGTAGATGCTCCCTGAGGCGCCGGTCATAATCTGTTCGTAACTATTTCTATAACAAGGAATTACAGGACATGCACCTTCGATGAAGTATTCCATATGCCGGGTGACGCAGATGAAGTCGTCCAGCTCTATTTCCGGGGCCTCCTGGCTTTAGTGGCGCACCCTGTGCTCGAACCCAAGGGATTCCGCCGGATTCACATCGCGCCCAGAGAGCGCACCAATATTACGTTTACACTTGGCCCGGAAGAACTCAAGATGCTCGACCGCGACATGAAGTGGGTGGTTGAACCCGGCACGTTCCGAGTCCTCGTCGGCGCCTCGTCCAAGGACATCCGTCTGCGCGGCGAATTCACCGTGAAGAAGTGAAGGGCGAATGGCACCTCGTGATTTTGATGTAATCCAGGGACCGATATCGGGCGTAATATTCATGAACGCAAGGTGCAGAGTATTTTCGGACGAGGAAATGCGCCGACGGATGACAGCAATCAGGCTGCTGTCGGTGTAGCGGAGCAACTGCTCCTGTCCGCGATCTACCTAGTCCCATTTCACGGCCTGCACATTTGTCCGCTGCCATTTCATGAATCATCCGGGTTCGGCACGAGGCAACTGCAGGTAGGGAATTCTCGAGGTGGTGAAACATGGCTACCAGCACTACCCAGAAATGGCTGATCGGCTGCGGCATCGGCTGCGCGACGCTAATCGTGCTGGTCGTCGGCCTGGTGACGAGCGGCGTGCTCTTTTTTCGCAGCAGGATTCAGCCATTGCAGGAAGCTTCGGAAAGCCGCAAGGCGGTGGTATCGGCATATGGCGCCCCTGAATCCTATGTGCCTCCGGCCAGCGGAGCGATCGCTCCTGACCGGATGGAAGGATTCCTTGCCGTGCGTGAGGCGCTCAGGGACGTGCAGATCAAAACGGAGGCCGGGTTGGCGGCCCTGGATGCCGACCGTTTGAGACAGTCGCATCCGTCCTTCGTATCGGTTCTCAGAGTTTTGAATGACATGAGCAACATCATCGTTCCGTTCGGAGAATTCATGAAGCAGCGCAATCAGGTGCTGATGGATAAACGAATGGGATTGGGAGAATATGCCTATATTTATTCACTTGCCTACCACTCATGGCTCGGCCACGAACCTAACGAAGGGCCGCCCGTTCTGGAGAAATTGCGCGTGCAGGGCCGCGGCGCGTCCTTCGGCAATGAATCCAACCTCAGCCCGGAAGTCATCCGCCGCGAATATCACCGGGTGATCCTGCGCCTGCTCGTTAATCAAATGAACAGCCTTAAAGAAGCCGAGTCGTCCACATGGCGTGCGGCCTTGAAGGAAGAGATCGATCGCATCGACCGCAATCCGGACCGGGTGGCATGGCAGGACAATCTGCCCCCTGCAATTGAAGCATCCCTCAAGCCCTATCGCAGCCGCCTGGTTTCAACCTATTACAACTCCACCAACTTCCTCGAATTCCTGGCTCTGGAGGATTTCAACCAGGCGCGGCGCGGCGGGCTCCCGAGTGTTGAAACCGAGAGGGGACGCCGAAGCGATACGGGACCGGTGGAAGCCCTTGAGACAAAGCAGAGCGGTGACGGCAAGGAAACAGTCAGCAGCGAAATCACCTACGAGGTGGAATCCGGAATGACGGCGCCGGTTCCGGTCAGGCAACCACTTCCCGAATATACGGATCAGGCAAGGAAGGCTAATGCGCACGGCGTCGTATCCATCCAGGCCATGGTCCGGAGAGACGGCAATGTGACCGGAATCAGGATTGTCAGAAGCATGGGCTATGGCCTTGACGAATCCGTGATGGAGACCATCTCTTCCGAATGGAAGTTCAAACCGGGGATGCGGAATGGCGCCCCGGCAGACGTGCGGGCAAGGATCAATATCAGATTTCGATGACAGGCTTTTTTGGGCTTTATGGCCGCACTCGCGGCCATACGGCCGTTTGAACGAAGCCGCTGGCGCAAAACATCCTCAATGCATGTCAAACTTGCCCGGTCTGCCGGTGCCACCGGAAATCCTCTTTACGAACTGGATTGCATCCGGCACGCCGGCCGGAGGCGATGGGTTCGGCGGTCGAAGCGGCGTGAGGTGACACATCCGAAACGGAATGGCGGCAAGGTCGGCCGTCGTTTCCTTTATTTGATTTCTGTCTCGATCACATCAAGAATCTTCTTGATGAGATCCGTAGGTACTTTGGGCATTCCGGAGCCCGTGATTTTCAGTGTGACAGCGCCCGATTTCTCGTCAAACCCCGGCTCCACCGCATAGTTTTCCGGAAGCGCCTGCCTGACCCCCGCGACGATGCGGTCGTACACTCCGCGCACGTTCACACCGGGGCTGAGCCCGAACATGATGGAAAGGCTCGCCGCGTCCCCCGTCTGGATCGTGATGAGTCTTTTTCCCGGATCTTTCATAATCCGGATTCCGCTTCCGGCCCTGGTGATCACCAGGGGCTTTGCGAGACGGAGTTCCGTGAATTTTTCCTGAAGCTTGGCCTGGATGCTTTTCTGCACTTCCTCCTTTGCCAGCTTTGCCACCAGGACCTTGGTCGCCGGCTTCAAATCCGCCACGGCGACCTGTTTTTCCTTGCTTTGTATCTGTTTCAAGATGATTGCCTTGAGATTCTCCTTCAGCACCGGCGCCTGATCCCGGCCCTTCACACCCATGATGAACTTGACGGGGCCCTCTCCGCTTTTCTGAATCTTCACCCCCGGCACCACGTGCACCTTCACGGCACCACTCAGATCTTTGGAGGACATCAGGCTGAGCGTGCCGGCCTTGTCGATCTTCAGCAAGTCGCCCTCCTTGACGATCACGAGGTCTTTGCCCTCGGTGGTAAGGCGGAGCGGTTCGCCCTTGAGGATCTCCATCTCCTTTCCCGCCGGATCCAGCAGGATAAGTTCTCCCTCCTTGCCTTCCTTGATGGTAAGCGGTTTTTCGACCCGGAGCGTCCTGGCAGTATCACCCGTAACCACCTTGATTTCGATCGGGATCTTCTCTCCTTTCGGGTTCCTAACGATGATCGTGGGCTTCTGCTCTTCCTTTTTCTTTGCCTGATCCTGCAGAGCGTCGACCTTCACATCCTGATCCTGCCCGGCCAGTGCTTGTGCGGCGGCATGCGCCGGCGGCATGGGGGATTGCAGCGCGAGGATAGGGAGGTTTAAATTCGAAGGGCTTTCGGAAAGGGTCTTGGGGGGCCGGGCCATGCCGATCAGGGACACAGCCAGCATCACCGCGATCGCCAGCGTTATTCTGGTTTTCATTGCATCCTCCTTCAAGGTCAGTTTCTGTCTGAGAATTGCCGCCAGCCTTCCATCGAACGAAGCGCTGCCGAAAAGCCCGACGAAGGCAGCGGGGACATCATGACGAACTCCTGCCGTACGCTTGAAAAAAAGCAGTGTGGCGGCGTAGGTCGACGGTTTGATGCCCGCGGTCAGGACGAGTTCGTCGCAGGCGCGCTCCTGCTCCTGTTGGAGCCGGCGGCTGGCAATCCAGCATAGCGGATTGAACCAGTACACGGCCAGGCTCAGACGAACGAGGAACATGACGAGCAGATCCGCTCTCTTGATATGGCAGAGCTCATGGAGAAGCACGGAGGAGCGCTGATCCTCCGTCCACTCCCCATGGCCGCGGGGAATGAGGATGACGGGCTTGAGCAATCCCCACGTGATGGGAACCCCGATCGCGCTGTGGCTTTTCAGGCGAACCGTCCTCTTGATCCGAATGGCGGCAATACACCGGGCAAGCAGCACCCGCCAGGCCGCGTCAGTCACATCCTTGCCCTCGTGCGTCAGGCGGCATGCTCCCAGAATTGCCAGGCTGAATCTCAGAACCAGAAACGCCAGCCCTGCAGACCAGACTAACGGGAGCATGGATCCGAGGATCCGGAGGAGAGCCGGAGCGGAGGGAGATTCCAGTTCCTGCGGTGCATTCGCAGCGGGCGCCGAGGCGGCAGTCGGGCGCAAAGCACGCGGTTTTGAGAAGAGTCCTTTGCTTCCGGCGTAGCCGCCTTTGGATGGACCGCTCCAATCGCGTACCCCTTGGGTTATGGAAACGGGGAGTCGCGCCGGCAACAGGTCGGTCTCCCATCCAAACGGGAATGTCGAAACCACGGGGAGAAGGAGCAAACCGATCAAAAAGAAGGACAACAGGAAATGCCGGATTGCGGCCGTGCGCCCACGGAAAAACGAGACCAGCAGCAGGCACATGGAGAGCACCAGAGTGGTCTTGATCAGGTACTCGGCGAAGAGGGCAGGCCACTCCACCGCGACCGGCAGATTTATGGTCACCGCCCCTCCCTCCGGGCCTTCTGGATCAGCTGCGCCAGACGGCGATAATCTTCCCGGGACAGGTTATCCTCGGAGATGTCGAGCAGAGCAGCCACCGCGTCCTCGGCAGAGTTGTTAAAAAAGGTCTTGAGCAGGTGGCGCAGGGCGCTCCGGCTGGCCTTGTCCTTGGTAAGCACAGGAACAAAGACGTAGCGCGAGCCGTCCTGCCGATGCAACAGGTGTCCTTTGTTTTCCAGGACACGCAGCAGCGCGCGCACGGCCGAGTAGCTGGGTGGGGACGGCAGCCGCTCCATGACCTGGAATGCCGTCGCCTCCTTCATTTCGTAAATGATGTCCATGATCTGCCGCTCGCGCCGGCTCAGGCCTTTCTGCGTTTTCATTGCGCCCCCGTCCCGTCTAAGTGTCTCTACGCTTCCGTCGGCCTTTGGTTCCACAGAATTGCTAAAATTTTAGCATGCTAAATATTTAGCAGGCATTGCCGCCGTTGTCAAGCGCGCATGGCAGCATCCCCTGGAAATAGGGACGTCAGAGCGCCGGGATAAACCGGCATGAAGTAGAGAATGAAAGAGTCTCACAGGAAAGGAGTAGCGAACCATCCTGACCTCGAGTTTTGCGCGGTTCGCCGCGAGGCGGGACGCGAAGCGTAAACAGAGGCACTGGTGGGCTGGGTATTGAGCTTCGAAAACCTAATTCGGGGTGCGGACCCTTTTGGCGTAGTGGGAAGGCAATACCACGGCATGCGAGAGCGCGAGTATGACGTGGACCCCGCGTAGTCGTAGACCCCAGGCACGCTAGGAAACTTCATGCACGAGAACCGGGAGACCTCCGAACTGTCTGCACGCGGGAGTGGAGCAGACCGGCCAGAGAAGGCAGAAAGCCGCACGACTGGCGCGCACGGAACGGAGGGGTCGGACTGTGCCGTAGTACCTGTGAACCAACCGAACAAAGGAGAACCGCCAGGAAGGGGTTTGAGTGCGGAGGTTGGGGAGGGAAGGGCACGGACCGAGGAGAACATCAGTCAGACCCACACGAGCCCGACACAGGGAGGGAAGAAACACGTGTCACAGGGACTGGCGGGTGTGCGCCAAGCAGCGAAAGCAAGGAAGGGGGAGCGGTTCACTGCTTTACTCCACCATCTCACGCGAGAGCTTCTGCACGACAGTTTCTACGCACTGAAGCGGGAGGCTGCGGCAGGAGTCGACGGAGTGAGGTGGAAGGAGTACGAGACCGGGCTGGAAGGGCGGCTTGCCGACCTGCACAGCCGGGTGCACCGCGGAGGCTACCGGGCACAACCATCAAGGAGAGTCTATATTCCGAAGGCCGACGGGCGGCAGCGTCCGTTGGGGGTTGCGGCGTTGGAGGACAAGATTGTTCAACATGCCGTGGTCACGATTCTCAATGAGATCTATGAGAACGACTTTCTGGGATTTTCCTACGGGTTTCGGCCGGGGCGCAGCCAGCATCAGGCGCTGGATGCGCTGACGGTAGGGATAACGCGGAAGCGAGTGAACTGGGTGTTGGACTTGGACATTCGGGGATTTTTCGACAGCATGTCGCACGAATGGATTGTCAAGTTCGTAGAGCACCGAGTAGGGGATCCGCGGGTGCTGCGCCTGATCCAGAAGTGGCTGAAGGCAGGAGTATCCGAGGAAGGGGAGTGGTCTGAGAGTAAGATAGGTACGCCACAAGGGGCGGTAGCATCGCCACTGCTGGCCAATATTTATCTGCATTACGCCTTAGATCTTTGGGTGGAAGCATGGCGGCGGAAGGTGGCGTGCGGCGACATGATCGTGGTGCGCTATGCGGATGATGCCGTGCTGGGTTTCGAGCACAAGG
>JBGQNR010000206.1:0-11844 GCA_041501225.1 Acidobacteriota bacterium | reverse complement strand
TAGAAAACAGGAGGCGGAAGTCTGTCTTGAATGTGAATTGCCGTGTCAATGGGCAACAATCAGCGCGGGGAAAATGGCCAGCGACTGAGAAAAACTACGACGAACGCGGTCATCTTTAAACCTCGCTTGTTTTGGGGCTAGATTGCCCGGTAAGGTGCCCGTAACATAGCCATGTTCATCCATGGTGACATCTTTCAGCCCCAGCCCATTCATCTCCGTTTCGAGCAGCTTCAGCAAATCCCGCTGGTTTTCCGTGCTTGGGTAGGTTTTGGAATCCTCAGCGGACTGTGTGTCGATCTTGGCATAGCGAAGAAATCTCTCCAGTGCGGTTTCTTTCATGGGCTTTCCTCAACCGAAAAATGCATGTGAACTGGATCGGTACATCTGCACAACTGATTCTTATCCCATTGATGCGCAGAGATCAATCCAGGGGAGCAAGAAACTGCAGAATAAGACCGAACGGAGCAAGGCAAGGGGGGGGCTTCGCCTCTCCATTTGACCCTTTGTTCATCTCGACCATGTAGCCGAAAGTCCGGGTCACCGTTGGCGAACGAGCTTGAAGATGCCTCTTCTGCGCTCAGACCAGTCGTGGGTCGGGTAGATGCGCGAAGCAACTTCGACCAGGCGCGGCATGAGGTCGAAAATGTCGATCTGGGTCCATTCGGCGCCGGCTCGAGTATGGAATCCGCGGGCATTGACACATTCTGCGACTTCGGAAAACGATTTATCCGCGACGATCATCTCCAGCATGAGAATGAGGGCATCTTTCTCCTCGGGGTTTTCGACCAGGTGCAAGCAATCCGGCCCCACTTTCATGCCATAAGGAATTTCTTCAACCCATGGAGATTCTGATGCCGCGGGCTCGGCATCCTTTTCCCATTCGGCGGCAACCAGCTTCCATCCTTCGTTGGCCTTATTGCTCCAGTATTCCGGACTCGGCGGAGCCTGAAAGGTGTCTCGCATACGTTCTTTGCGTTTCATGTTACCCCTTTCATTCAACAGTCAGAGCCACTACCGGGTCGATTCTCGTGACTCGATGGGCTGGGATGAAGCTTGCCAGCAGCCCCGCAGCGGCGAGCGCTGCCAAGACCGTGGCCAGCACCATGGGATCCCGCGCATCCACCTTGTACAGAATGGGCTGCAACGGGCCGACGGCGAGCAAGGCAAGGGTGCAGCCGATCCCGAGGCCGAGCGCAAGCTGAAACACGCCTCTCCTCATCGTGAGGCGCACGAGCTGCATACCCTGGGCCCCCAAGGCCATGCGAATGCCCATCTCCCGCGTTCTCTGGGACACGGCAAACGACATTACGCCGTAAAGACCTGCCACGGCCAGAAACAAAGCAATGCAGCCGAACGCCAAAACGAAGATCTTGCCAGAGCTGAGCCATGGGATTTCCCTCTCCCTCTGCCAGGCGCAAAACCAGACGGCAACACGAATCAGACAGCCGCCACAAACATTAGTACGAATTTATGCCTTGGGAGGTTCTGAGCAAGAACCGGAGATCGGAGAATTCTGGATTGCACAGGCCTTCGGAATTGCGGTAATTTTATTGTTTTAAGTTGTGAGAACAGATGCCAATGGCACTTCACCAAGGGGATTGTAAAATGGAATATGTGCGGCTCGGATCAACGGGGTTGAAGGTTTCGCGGCTATGTCTGGGAGTAATGACCTATGGATCAAAACGCTGGCGGGAATGGATTCTTGACGAAGAAGAGAGCCGCCCGTTCATCCGCCGCGCCTTGGAGCTGGGCTTCAACTTTTTCGATACCGCGGACATGTATTCGCTCGGCGCCAGCGAAGAAGTGCTTGGGCGGGCGCTGCGGGATTTTGGCCCGTCCCGTGACAAGGTCGTGATTGCCACCAAGGTGTTCTGGCCGATGGGCGACGATCCGAACCAGCGAGGGTTGGCTCGCAAACATCTCATGCATGCGATCGATAACAGCCTGAGGCGATTGGGGACCGACTATGTCGACCTGTATCAGATTCACCGTTTCGACTATGAAACGCCGATCGAGGAGACGCTCTGCGCGCTCCATGACATCGTGAAAGCGGGCAAAGCTCTTTACATCGGCGCGTCCTCGATGTTTGCCTGGCAATTTGCCAAGATGCTCTATGCCGCGGATCGCCTTGGGTTGACCCGATTCGTGACCATGCAAAACCACTACAACCTGATCTACCGGGAAGAAGAACGGGAAATGATCCCGTTCTGCCGCGAGGAGGGCATTGGCCTCATCCCCTGGAGTCCGCTGGCGCGCGGATTCCTGGCCGGAAATCGGCGGAAGGAAAATTTTGGGGAGACGATACGTGCGAAAACCGATGACTACGGGCAAAAAATGTACTACCAGGATTCGGATTTCGCCGTCGTGGATCGAGTCACCGAGATCGCCGCAAAACGTGGTGTCTCAAACATTCATGTCGCACTGGCCTGGATCCTTCATCAGCCCGGTGTTACCGCCCCGATCATCGGTGCCAGCAAAATGCATCACCTCGATGATGCAGTCGCGGCCTTGAGTCTGAAGCTGAATGCCGAAGAGCTGAAGATGCTCGCCGAGTCTTACCAGCCCCACCCCATCCTCGGGCACTCATGAGACGAGTGACTCACTGAGTCTGCGCGACGGGCTCGAAAGCAGGCGATTTCATCGGGCGGGTCAGGCGCTCCCAATTTCGCCGCTCCACGAACATGGGGGGCTGATAGGTCCAGCCCCGGTTGAGGCGCCGTTCCTCAAGGCGAATCATCCGGTAGACAAACCTGCCGATGACCGGGGATGCAATCCTGGATGCAAGACCCAATTCGCGGCCAAAGTCAGATCTCAATTGCCGGATTTTTTCCGTCAACGGTGCATTCGAGGAACGGAAGTAACGCTCCATGGCCCAAAGCGCGCTCGAATAGCCGAATGCCAGAGTTTGGGCTTCATGGCGGAACCGTTCCCGGACTCTTTTCTCGGGGTGATTCTTGTGTCGTTTTAATCCCTCGAGCAAAGTCTTGGCGATGCGCATTACGCTGGGACCATTGACTGCATAGTCCCGTTCGAAGGCGCGCAACAGGAACTTGCCGGAATCTTCGCGGGAAATATGCGGGTGAACGAAATTGAATGCCAGCTGTCCATGAATGTCGGCATGGTCAATTTCCGGAAGCAGCGTTCCGTTGGCCTGATGTTCGGCGTGGAGAGGAGTCCCGGGCATCGGCGTGTACAGCATGAACTGGTGAAAATCCGTTTCGTGAGCCACGGCATAATCGATCACGCTGTCGATATTTTCCGGCGTGTGGTTCTCCAACCCGATGATGCTGGATCCAAGCACCCGGATCCCGTTGGCATGCAGGTTGCGAACCAGCTCAAGGGTGTCAAGATTCCGGAGCTTGGCATAGCTGGAATCTTCCCCTTCCAGTCCCATCCAAACCCACGAAATGCCCAGCCCGACCAGTTCCTCCATGGAATAGGACTGAATAGTCCGGCCGGAGGAAAAAACGTAGAGTGACCAAGGCTTTTCATGCTTCTTCATCAGTTCCAGCAGCTCGAGGGCGCGCTTCCGGTGGAGCAGGAAGTTTTCGTCCATGACAAAGAACGACCGAACCCCCATGCGCTTTTCCATGCGGTCCATGATCTCGTAGAGTTCGCGGCCGGTTTCAAAGAAGTTTACGGACTTGCCTTTGCCGCCGAACATCGCGGAGGTGCAGCAGAAGTTGCAGCCCATCGGGCAACCCACGGAGGGAATCAGCGTGGCGGCGGTGTGTTTGGGCGCGTGCGACAGCTTTACGCCCATGGTACGGCCGCCGAATCCGGAAAAGATCTCCGGGTGCCGAATGGGTTCCGACTCGTCCTGGCCAAGGAAGCGGCGGAACCAGGAGATTCCTTCCCCCTTCACGATGTGATCCGCGTCAAGGCGCTCGGCAGCATCGGGCAGGTTGGCGACGTGCCCGCCAACAACGATTGTGCAGCCGGGCTGGTGAATGCGAATCAGCTCGCACATTTTCCGGACTTTGCCGATGTTGGGGATGATGGAGGTGATGCCGACGATATCGTACTCATGATCACGGATCTGCTGCGTGAATTGTTCCAGGGTAGGAAAATCGAGGAGAGTTGAGGGCGCGGCGATATTCTCCTGGATCATCATGATTCCCCAGGAGCGGTGGAACATCCGCAAGGAAAAGGGTCCCTGAACGCGGGTTACCTGGTTGTGATACAACTCTACGGGATTGATGACCCGGCTGCCGTATTCATCGTCCTGGGCAAAGGGGCCAAACACCGACGTAAGCAGGACGCGCGCGTGCGTTCCTTTCGGATGTCGCTCAAGGCTCATTAAAGCTCCTCTCGTTAATCGAAGATACCCTCAACTGTTATCGCACTTGAACAATAGATCCTGTGTATAAGTTTTGTAACAGTTTCTGGGACGCTCCCTTCGAGCGCAAAAGGCAGAAATAGTACCTTGAAATCGGCGTCATCCCTAGCCATTTCGTGCTTGCGCCCGCAATTCATACCCATTACCCTGTGCGCAGGAGGTCCTCCATGAAAGACATGACCAGGCGCAAATTTCTAGGCAACACGGCAAAAACTACCGCCGCTGCAACTGCGGCTATGGCCGGCCTAGGCAAAGCGGCGGCGTTTGACGGGCGTCAGAGGAATACGGCTCCTGGCGACAGGATCCGCTTAGCCCTGATTGGCAGCGGCGGGCAGGGCAAGGCCGATCTTGGCGCATTTCTCAGGATTGCCTCTGTCGACTGTCCGGCCATCGCGGATGTCGACGACAAGCACCTGGCCGAAGGAGTCAAAATGGTCGCTGACGCGCGCGGCAAGAATCCCGACGGCTATAAGGATTTCCGCCAGATCCTGGACCGCAAGGACATCGACGCCGTCATCGTGGCCACGCCCGATCATTGGCACGCCCTGGCCACGATCCTCTCCTGCCAGGCGGGCAAGGACGTTTACGTCGAGAAACCGCTGGCCACCACGATCGCCGAGGGAAGAGCGATGGTGACCGCCGCGCGCAAGTACGACCGGGTTGTCGCCGTAGGAACGCAGCAGCGCAGCGCAACCCACTTCAAAAACGCCGTGGCATTTGTGAAGGGAGGCAAGCTCGGCAAGATCCGGATGGCGCGCGCCTGGGCTTACCTCGACTGGAAGGGGGACATTGGCAATCCTGCGGATGAGGTCCCGCCTCCTGAACTCTATTACGATATGTGGCTCGGCCCTGCACCGCAACGGTCTTACAACCGGATGCGCGTCCATCACAATTTCCGTTGGTTTTGGGACTACTCCGGCGGCCTGCAGACAGACTGGGGCGCCCACATGGTCGACGTCGTCATGTGGGCCATGGGAGAGGAGCCGCGTGGCGCGATGGCTATCGGAGGCAAGTACGGTTTCCCCAAAGATATCAGCGAGACGCCCGATACCCAGCAATCCGTCATCGAGTTCCCAAGCTTCTCCCTCGTCTGGGAGCACATGATCGGTTGCGGCATCGGACCGTGGCAGCGTGAGCACGGCTGCGAATTCCACGGCGAAAACGGGATTCTCGTCGTCGACCGCGGCGGCTGGGAAGTTTATCCCGAAACTGACCGATTGAAGCAGCCCGAGCGCATCGCCCGCATGATGCCCACTCCGCGCCAGCCCTCAGCTGGGGACTTTCATCTCGAACATGTCAGGAATTTCGTGGACTGCGTCAAGACGCGGAAGATCCCCACGGCTGATGTTGAGGTCGGCCACAAATCCATCACCACACCTCACCTGGCCAACATTGCCGTGCGGCTGAGGCGCAACGTCAGGTGGGATCCGGTCGCTGAAAAAATCGTTGGCGATCCAGAGGCGCAGGCTCTCGTCAGCCGGGAATATCGTAAACCCTGGATTCTGCCGACAGCATGACCCAAACTGCTGTAGAAAGCCGTCCTGGTCATTTCTTGATTTTTGGCTGTACGAGCTTGTCCTGACTCTCGACTGAGAATACCAGGTAATCCGAATAAAGGTGGCGGTTCCTGTACACCTGTCCGTTCCACTCCAAGGTAACCAGAACTTCACGCGGCAGCCAAAACGCCTGCGCGTTCGAAGTAAAGTGCACTTCGCTGTACCAGATTTCCGTAGTTTGCCTGGCCAGATACACATCTCTCCTTGGCGCCAGCAGATCCGTTCTCATCCGCAATATTTGATGAGTCCGGGGATCCACCCAAGCCAATCCCTGATACATGATCAACGCGGGCGTTAACATCAAGGGCGTCTCCAGTCTGCCCACGGGCTGCCTGCTTTCCGGCCTTTGCGCAAAGGCAATCAGATAGGCGTTGGGTTCCGAGCGCTGCCTGCCTAAAAGGCGAAAACGGGAGCTGGATAGAGATCCCGGATGAAAAAGAAGAGCGAGGCCTGCAAATCCTGAAGTCATACAAAAGGAATCCTGCGTGTTGCCAACTTCGAGGGGACGGCCTTTACTGTCGGTCCTGATTTCTTCCCATAGTCCCGACATGCCTGGGAGGACCAGGTAGTTGTAGTATTGTGTGGATGAGTTATCGACCGTCAGGTTACCACGTAGTCGCTCGCGCCGAACCTGCTCTCTTGAAGTTGTATTGGGGATGTCGCGAATGAGCGCTGCCACCTTGTCGGCTACATCCCGCAGAAGAGAGGGGAGCGTTTCCTGGTTTTCATCAAATTCCACGTCACTGCACTCTCCGGGAAAAGCCCGCAGCAGTTCGTCGGAAGTCATGTCAACGACAGTTCGGGCTTTCGCATAAATTTCCAGTTCCCGGTCGGACATGGCCTGGGAGAGATTCACTTGGGCAACTGGCCATGTAAGACCAGCGGTGCAGCAGATCACAAGCAGGATTGCTGGAAGCGTCCTGGTCAGGCACTTCAAAAAACTCGACATATGTGCCCCCGCGCTTATAGGTGCATCATATTCCCAAAAGGTGACGCAGAGAACACTTTTATGCTGAATGGCCCGCCAGACCCAGGCACCATACAGGACTCCTGCTGCGGAGCTTTAACTGGATCGAGCCGGATCTGGGCAGTCCCATTGCAGAAGGCTGCATGGGAGGCGTTGTCTGTTTCAGTTGGATTTTGGGGCGCGCGGCGGCGCGCCCTTGCCTGCTTCTCGATTGGTCTCGTCGCGCGGGTACCAGAGAGGCTGGATTCCCTTGCGGATCTTGTCGGCAGAATCAAGCATATAGGCTTTTTGCGAGGCGTTTGCCAACGGCGCGATCCGCTCCAGAAACTCGATTACCGATTCCCGCGCGCCGTATTTGAGGAGGTAGCTGGTCAATTTCTGGTGGAACATCATGTAATAATCAAAATCTTCGGATGCGGGGGCATGTGACGCGGCCAGCATGTAGCGGACGGCACCTGGTTTGTCGCCATCCCTGAGTGTGACAAGGCCGAGCACGATGTTGCCCATGTAAACGGCCTTGCCATAGTCCTGGTTATCGCGGAATTTAGGCGCCAGCTGAAGCGCATCCTGAGCATACTTCCGTGCGCGCTCCCAGGCGGCCTTGGCACCGGTGGTGTCGTGCTTGTAGTAATCCAGGCTATTTCCCTCCTCATACGATCCCATGGCCAACTGGGGCAAAAAGCCGAAACGCTCGGTTTCAGGAAGCGCGGTAACGGTCTGATATTGAGATTCCTTCGGGACGTTCCGCAGCATTTCTGCCATCCGCATGCCTTGGCTCATGGCACGGTACTGCCTCACGGCATAACGTGCCTGGGTTGACTGAGGATTCAGCTGCAGGGCCCGTTCCTGGTAGGAATTAGCTAATGCCCCCGGGTCGAAGCCGATTTTGTCCTCCAGATGTAACTGCCTGCTAGACGCCAAATAGGTCGCGGCTGTGCCCAGCAAGTCTGCATCGGTGGATTCTGCAAGTTTTTTGCGAATCTCCTGAGCGTAGGAGCTTTTTGCATCCGCGGCGCTAACCGTGCGGACGACGTTCAGCGGCATGGAGGAGTTCGCGCCCACAAGGACGAATGCGTAAAGCCTGCCGAGCGAGTAGGAATAGCCTCCCTTGGGATCGAGAGCCTGCAGGCGCAGCAGCAATTTTTCAGTCAAGGGCTTGTCGGCTGTCTCTAAGAAATAGGAGGCGTTTTTGAGAACCGCGACACTTGCATCCGGCTGGGAAGTTTTTTCGAGCCAGAGTTTCTTGGCTGCCGCATAGCCGGACAGATCCGGAAGCGGATCGAGCGAGGTCGGGAAAATCCTCACGCCCCACTCGCCGGCCATTTTGTGCTCCGGATGATGATCGATCAGCCAGAGGATGTGCGGCCGGCGCGCGGCAATGCACTCTTTTTCGCCGATCACCTGAGCACAAATAGGCGCCCACCTCCCCTTTTCTCCTTTCACCTCCTTGCTGATCGGCGCATAGAACATCAGAAGCTTCTCCAGTGAGACGAGGTCTTCCGGGTTATTCTTCACGGTAACCTCGAGTTCGGCAACCTGCTGGGGAGTCATTTCTGTGGCAGCCTGGTAGAAGTCACTCCGGGCTTTCTGTTGGGCCAGCTCCTCTGCACGCTTCGGGTCCTCCTGAAGAGGGGCCGGCGGCGCCAGCTGCTGCCGGCAGGCTACGACCAGGAAAATCGCAGCTGCACATCCCAGAGCGACCATGATTTTGCGCATCGCGGACATCTCCTTAAAAAAATCGCCGCGCAGGATGCGGTCGATCCGTTGACTGAGCAGGCCACTGCCATCGATGCCTACCCCCTGTAAGGCCAAACGGCCGCCGCTGCGGCGCACCGCGACTGCCATGTCGAGCAGGACTTCGGCATACTGCCGGGCTTTGCCGATCGCGCGCACCGCGGCATCATCACAGGCATGCTCGGCCGTGGCCGCCAGTTTCCGCTCCAGCCACCAGGCGAGCGGGTGGAACCAGAAGATGCAGTGGTTCGCATAAGCAAGCAGGCTGACCAGCGGGTCGCGGCGCTGGATGTGGGCCAGTTCATGAGCCAGCACGGCGCGGAGTTTTTCCTCAGGCCAAAGCCTCCATCCGATAGGAAGGATGATACTGGCCGACAAAACTCCGACGGTCACCGGAGCGGCAACCCGCTCGGATTCGCGAACGGGAATGCAATGGGACAGCGGCGTTGGTTGCATCTCCGCATCAAGGACGATTCGCCGGCTGGTTGTCGTGAGTCGGACCATGGAGCGCCAGCCCATGAACAGCCGGGATGCCAGCAGGACCAAGCCCATGCCATATGCGACCAAGATCACTGCCGGCCAGATTGGCTTGCGATCCGATGGAGCTCCCAGGCCTACAGCCGGCGGGCTCGCCACATCCAAGGCCGGGGAAAGCACGGCTTGATTTTCTGCCACAGGCGCCGGCGGCCCTCCTTCAGGAATCACAGTCGTTGCGTCGATGCTTACTGATGGCATCGGGACAGGGATCGTTATCGACGGGACGCAGTACGGCAGGATCGGCATGAGAAGCATTGCGCACAATACGGCAGTCCAGGCCGCATGGCGCACGGCGCTGGAGCGCACACGAACCAAAAGGAGTATGAGAGCGACTATCGCGGCTACCAGCGCGACACGCAGGGACGAATCCATAATAATGCCGAAGAGAGTTCCATTCCAATCCGACAGCATTTGCGGCCTCCTTTCTTAGGAGGGAAACGGACGGTCCAGTCTCATAAGACGTGATTGAATCGCCGGCCGTCCAGTCATTTCGGGTTCCTCACCTTCCTGGCCAGGCGCTGAATCTCGTTGATCGAGAGCACTTTTTCGTCCACCATACCCACGAGGAACTGCTCGACCGATCCGGAGCAAAAGCGTTCGATGATTTGTCGAACTGCGCGCGCAGCTACGCTGCGCGAGGGCACCGCTGCCTGGTAGACAAAAATCTTGCCTTCGAGGCGATGGCTCAGATACCCGCGCGCCTCGAGCCGCCGCAGCAGCGTGCGCACGCTCGAGTCCTTGAGCGGATGCCTCGGAAGCAGAGCCTCCCTCACTTGATCGGCGCTGGCCGGACCGTGCGCCCAAATGAAATCCAGTATGGCCTGTTGAAGTTCTGTGAGCGGTCTCGTCAAAGTGTTACGGTTTGTCATGTGACAATATGTAACACTGTCCCGGCGGTTTTGCAAGCATTTTTTTCAAATTCCAGATTGAGCGTAATCCGCGACCTAAAAGCCTCAACGCAGAGGGCGCAGAGACCGCAGAGGATTTTGTGCTTTTGAATGACTTTCCTCTGCGACCTGGTCTCGTTGTGAATGTCAGCTGAGGCGTCCCAGAAGATTCTGTGGATGACGGCGGCTGAGCCGGAGGCAGGTGCCCTCCTTGAGGATGACGATGTAGTCCCCGTGAGACCAGGAGTGCCATTCCTTTACACCATCAAAATTCACGATTTCGGAGCGATGGATACGGCAAACTTCTGCGGGTCCAGGCGTGATTCGAGGTGGTTCAAGGTGTCACTAATCAGATAACTGCCGCCGGCCGTGTGGATTTCGACGTTATTCTCCTGGCCCGACAGCCGCATGATTTCCTTCACGTTGACGAAAAACAGCCGGTCTTTGTCCTTGACCACGATCCGCTTATTGTGGCAATCGTACAGCTGTTGCCTTATAAGGGATCGAATCTTTCTGCTCTCGTAAACGGGAGGAACCGATGAAACCAGGTCGCTTCGTAATCGTCATGATGGGAATTGCCTTGCTTTTTCCGCTCGCCGCGACCGGCCGACAGGGACCGGAGGAGCTGACAAAAGAGAAAATCCTCGCCGCCGGCCAGGAATGGCAGGATAAGTACGATAAGTTCCAGCCGCCCGCAGACATGGTGGAGGCAATGAAAGCCAAATTCGGCGGCGATATGAGGATTGACGTGTACCTGGGATTGTGGTGTCCGGACTCACGTAATAATGTGCCCCCGTTCCTCAAGCTTCTGGATCGTCTGGGGACATCCGTGCCGGTCCGATACTTCGGTGTGCCACGGAAGGCGAGCCGGGACGTCAAGTACTATGTGGAAGAGTTCAATGTGGAGAAGGTGCCCAGCTTTGTTTTCTACCGCGATGGCAAGGAAATCGGCCGGATCATCGAAAATCCAAAAACAGGCCTGGTCGAAGATATCTTCGACATCGTTTTCAAATGATCATTCGGGATTGAGTAGCGCGTTCGCGATCGATCCTTCAGAGGTATTGCTGGATTTCCAGGGCCGCGGATGGTCCGGGAGAGTTCTTCTGCTCCTGGAAGCCCTGGATTATGGAGTCGAGCCATTCGTCGGTGCGGTCGTTAGCCTGCGCAACTCTTCGGAGCCAGCGCAGCTCCTGCGGGTTGATCTCACCGTCAACCAAGGCCAACCGGACGGCATCCCGGAAAAAGCACTCGGCAACCGGGGGACTGGAAAATACCACCGGTTCTTTCATGAGATGAGGATTGACCAGCAAATCGTCGATCGTGGCTTCGCAAAACCGTTTTTCGAAGTCCAGCATTTTCCCGATTTGAAGCATGAACTCACGCTCACGCGGGTCGATGATCCGATCCCTGCCCGTGAGCACGAGCAGCCCTCTGTAGTAGTTGCTCCTGTCGACCAGAGCTATTCTCATACGGGCCATCCCAAATCGTGTCGGCGGACACTGCACGTCCACCACCTGCTTTTCATGCCGATCCTCGCACCTCGATGAGTGAGCCGAGTCCTTGCTTCCACTATGAAAACGCTCTCAGGCAGCGTAAGTAATCAAAAGTCTTATCGACGTGGCGCTTTTAAGAATTATACATGACGACCTAAGTCGTGAGCCTTTTTTGAACCACGAAGACCGCGAAGACCGCAAAGCCATGCGCTCTCGCTTCCTCCGCAGGACCAGCCCCCGGCTAACATCTTTGCGCGAGGCGCACGGGAAAACGCTTGCAGATCCCAACGCCTAAGTCCCTCTTTCACCAGCGCTTTCCCGCGCGCCTCGC
>JBGQNR010000205.1:0-12002 GCA_041501225.1 Acidobacteriota bacterium | reverse complement strand
GCGCTCCTGCCACAGGATGCGCTCTACATCTTCACCTTCATATTTCCGCTGACATGCCTGCTGGTGCTTATTTCCTGGCGGAGGAGTTCGGGGCGGCTTGTCATTCAAGTCTCCCAGAGCTTCATTTACAGTTCCATCACGCTCCTGGCGGTCGGGATTTACCTCATTTCCTCCAGCCTCATTGCCCGCTGGGTCAGCCAATGGGGAACGCCCGGGATTCAGACCGAAGCGATTGTTTTCCTGCTCTCGATCATGGCGTTGGCCGCCATCCTGCTCACGACCCAGTTTCGGCATCGCACACGCCTCTGGATCCGCCACCACATCTTTGCCGGCAGGTATGATTACCGCCATTACTGGATGGAAGCCGTAGACAAGGTCCGCTGGGAGGACGATGCTAAAAAGACGGCGTCGGCCCTGGCCCAAATTGTGCAGAATGCGATCGGCTCCATCGATGTCAGCGTCTGGCTGCGGCAGTGGAATCCGAACCGTCTCGTTCTACTCTGCCGATCGGGTAACGTCGGCGATCACGACTCTGCCGAGGCTGGTGGCATCATCGAGAAACTGGTGGATCTGCGCGAGCCAATTATCGCAGTCAACTTGGAGAAGACGTCGGATTCAACGGAGCTCAGGGAATTCATGGCTCGAACCCGCGCCGCAATCCTTGTGCCACTCGTATCCAGCAATCGGATCGTCGGCATCCTCACGGTGGGATCCGACCGGAGCGGGCACCATTTTGACCGCGAAACGCTGGAGTTCCTCGGCGTTCTGGGCAATCATGCCGCGAGCGAGTTCCACAAGTACGAACTGCTTTCCACTCTGGTGGAAGCCAGGGAAATGGAGGCGTTTAAGTCGTTTTCTACCTTCCTTCTGCACGACCTGAAAAACTATGCCTCGACGCTGTCTCTCATTGCCCGGAACGCCGAGCGCCACCACGGAAATCCCGGCTTCGAGCGCGATGCCTTTCATTCGATCTTTGATACCGCGGAAAAGATGAGACGGCTCTGCAACACGCTACGCTCTTTCTCCACTTCAGTCGCCGCAAACAAAAAGCTGGAGGATCTGAATCCAGTGGTTCGTACCGTAGCCACGGAATTCGAAACTACTTTGCAGCGCGGCCTTCGGCTCGATTTGAATGAAATCCCTTTGGCTGATTTGGATGTGGAAGAGATGAAAAGGGTTATCCAAAACCTGGTATTAAATGCTCATCAGGCTAGCGCTGCCGATGGGGAAATCGTGCTGCAGACGCGCCATGAGAATGGAGTCGTTGTCTTTTCGGTGGTAGATCATGGGAAAGGCATGCCTAAGGAGTTCCTGGAGAAGGATCTGTTCCAACCATTCCGCACTATGAAAAGCGATGGGCTCGGCATTGGGCTTTTTCAGTGCAGGAAGATCATCGAGGCGCATGGGGGGACGATTGGGGTGGAGAGCGTCGAGGGGGTCGGAACTACTGTGTGGGTGCGAATTCCCGGGGTGGTGAAAAAGCTCAACGCAGAGGGCACTGAGGTTGTGAAGGACGTAGAGAGGGTGTAACGAGAAATGGCACAGAAACTGCTGGTTGTGGATGATAACGAGCAGATCCTGAAGCAGATTCAGTGGGCGCTTTCGGATAGCTACCAGGTTTTCACAGCATCCGACCGGCCGACTGCGCTCGCCGCCTTCAAGCGTGAGGCGATTCCGGTAGTGCTTCTCGATCTCGGATTGCCGCCTCATCCAAGAGAGGCTGTGGAAGGGCTGCTGGCGCTCGAAGAGATCATGCTGCAGAATCCGCTGGCGAAAGTGATTATTGTTTCCGGAAATTCAGAACGGCACAACGCCCTGCTCGCCGTTGAAAAAGGGGCGCACGACATTTTCCCGAAGCCCGTTGACCTTGATGAACTGAAAGTTGTGCTCAGTCGCGTTTATAAGCGCCTGCAACTTGAAAAAGAGAGCATAGAGGAGCGCAAGCTCGCCCTGCACGTATCCTTCGAGCAGATCGTCGGTTCCAGCTCTATAATGCAGGAAGTACTGGCGACGGTGCGAAAAGTAGCTAAGACCGGAGTCCCGGTTCTGATCTTGGGCGAAAGCGGCACGGGCAAGGAATTGATCGCCAATGCGATGCACAACCTGAGCGGGCGCAAGGATGGGCCATTCGTGGCCATCAACTGTAGTGCGATACCTGAAACGCTGCTCGAGAGTGAACTATTTGGTCACGAGAAAGGATCTTTTACAGGCGCAAGCACCCAACGCAAAGGCAGGCTCGAGTATGCCAAGGGCGGGACGCTCTTCCTCGATGAAATCGGCGATATCGCACCGGAATTGCAGGTAAAACTGCTGCGCTTCCTCCAGGAGAAAGTGATCGAGCGCGTGGGTGGAAGAGAGTCTATCCCAGTCGACGCCAGGGTTATCGCGGCTACCAACCAGGATCTCGAGGTTGCCGTGAAGGCGAACCGCTTTCGCGAGGATCTATATTTCCGTCTGGCAGTGGTGAAGATCTCCCTGCCCCCGTTGCGGGATAGGGGGGACGACATTGTTGAATTGGCGGAGCACCTCCTGGTAGCATTTGCCGAGGAGTTGAAAACACCTCCCAGGAAGTTCGCGAAGGCTGCCATCGATGCCATGCGCTGTCACCATTGGGCGGGAAACGTACGGGAACTGCAAAACCGCGTGAAACGGGCTATGGTCCTCGCTGAAGGGCCATTGATCGGCCCGGAAGCCATGGAACTGCAGCCGGCCACGGATAATAACGCGACCCCGACCCTCAAATCGGCGCGACAGGATTTGGAGCGCGACGTAATCGTCCGGGCTCTGAGGGAGAACAACAACAACATATCCAAGACTGCCAGGATGCTGGGAATCAGCAGGCCGACCCTCTATGAACTGATGTCCCGGCTCGGCATCTAGGAGCCCGTCCGAGAATTAGGAGGGGTCGCGCGCATGGGGCTTGAGAGGCGAGCTCAAGGCGCGAGGAGGCGGCGATGTCGGTGTACATCGTTGACGACGAGCAACGCAGAGATTGCCTCGCAACCCCCATGCGCCCTTCGGGTTCCGGCGCCGCGGGGGCATCTGCGGCGTTGGCGCTCCTCGACGATGTGCACCGACATCGCCTGCGTCGCGTCGCCTTGCATCTGCCCCCGCCAGGACCGCCGCAGGCGGGACGGTGCTCGGAACGCGGCCCCTCCTAATTCTCGGACGCGCTTCTGGCTCGGAACTGCTAAAAAGAAGGCTGAAAAGGCGCCCCAATAAGGGCGCTTTTTTTTATGGCTTCTGTTTCAGGAGCCGATATGCCATAGAAGGCTTGCGGATGGCTTGGGTGCGCAAAAGCTCAACGCAGTCCCTCATGCGCCAGGGCGCAACCAAGTGCATGAAAATGTTGTGCTCACATCGCGCTTTCCCTGTGCCGCCCCTTATAGTTGTTCCGCACCCAAAAATCAGGTGCGGAACAACTATAAGGGGCGGCACAGAAATAGACGAGTTGATCGGCACCGTAATGGGTCCTATTTTCGGAACAGAGCGCGCAGAGTCATATAACTTTAGGAAAGAGAATGAATTTTCTGTGCCTCCACGGCCTCTGCGTTGAGGTTTTTCTCACTGGTAATTCGCGGCATGTGCTTTACTTAAGTATTGTCTTTTGTTAGTGTAACGATACCCTCATTGGAAGGGACAAAAAGATTGTCACAAGAGACTCAATCATCGTTGGATTGGTCGATGGCAACGATTCTGCAGAAAAAGGCGTTCCTCCCGTTTTTGCTGTTAGTCGGCAGCTTTGCGTTTCTTTATCGAGACGTCATCGCCAAACTCGTGCATGACTGGTCGATCGACGAAAACTATTCCCACGGCTTCCTGATCGTTCCGCTGGCGCTGTATTTCGCCTGGGAGCGCCGCGACCGTTTCAGCGCGGCTGCAAAGAGGCCTGCTCTTATTGGCCTCGTGTTGGTCGTCTTAAGCCTGGGTGCACTGGTAGCGGGAGTACTCGGCTCTGAACTTTTTATTACCCGGATCTCGCTTCTGGGCGTTCTCGGGGGCGCGCTGTGGTATCTCTATGGATTCTCGCGGCTTAGAATAATGTTCTTTCCCCTGGCCTTCCTCCTGTTAATGATTCCCATCCCCGCAATCATCTTTAACCAGATCGCCTTCCCCTTGCAGCTGCTGGCATCCCGATTCGGGGAAATGGCTTTGGTGATCTCAGGCATCCCAGTGCTGCGGGAAGGCAACGTCATTCAGCTGGCGAACACCAGCCTGGAGGTCGCAGAGGCGTGCAGCGGCATCCGCTCCCTCATTTCCCTGCTCACGCTTGGAATTGTTTATGGTTACTTCGTGGACCCGAGATTATGGGCGCGATTCCTGGTGGCATTTACCGCAATACCGGTAGCCATAGTTGCCAACGGCGTGCGCGTGGCCGGTACCGGAATCGCAGCCCATTACTATGGCGCCGAAGCTGCGCAGGGATTCTTCCACACCTTCTCAGGGTGGCTTGTGTTTCTGGTGGCCTTCCTGATGCTCTCGTTGCTCCACAGGATCCTGGTTTTGATCTTACCCCACAAAGCAGCGGCAAAACAGCAAGGCATCCCTATCAAAAACAAGCAGGAGCAGCAATGACCGGCCGCATTTTAACCCTTTCGGTTGTTTTTCTGGCGACAACAGCTTTGCTGGCTAGAGCTGTCAAGACCGAACCCGTGCCGGTGCGAGAACCTTTTGATAGGCTTCCTATGCACATCGGATCCTGGACGGGCCAGGAGCAACCGGAAATGGACGCGCGCGTGCTTCAAATCCTTGGGGTTGACGATTATGTGGACCGGATCTATCGCGGATCGGGAGCATCCTATGTCGGCTTGTATGTCGGCTACTACCGGAGTCAGCGCGAAGGCGATACCATGCATTCCCCGTTGAATTGCCTGCCCGGTGCCGGATGGAATCCGGTCCAGCGTGGCATGATCGATATTTCGATTGCCGGCGCGAAGTCTTCGGAATCCGGGGAGCTTGGGCGCAGTATCCGGGTCAATAGAATTATCATCCAAAAGGGGACATCGAAACAGCTCGTGCTATATTGGTACCAGAGTCACGGGCGCGTAGTGGCGAGCGAATACTGGGCGAAGATCTACACCGTGCTGGATGCCATCCGCACCAATCGGACCGATGCAGCGCTAGTAAGAATCATATGTCCGATCGGCGGCATAGATGGAGAAGCGGTCAATGATGCGGAAGCCGAAGCTGTCGCGTTCATCCGCCTCCTCTTCCCCTTACTGGAACGCCATTTGCCGGAATGATGCAACATTTCGATGCAGAGATCGCGGAGGCCGCAGAGAAAACAGCCGGCACAAACCAACAACGATCAGCTCCCTCTGCAAACTCTGCGTTAAGGTTCTTGATATCCGACGAGACTGCTGGATTACCATTAATAGGAGGATGAAATGATCATCGCAAACCATGATCGCTCAAATGCAGTGACCTGTCTTCTTATCCTCGCCCTGGTGATCAGTGCAGCCGCTTGCGGACGCAGCCCGCAGCAAATGGTTGAGAGCGGCAAGAAAAATCTGGCCGAACGCAAATTCGGTGATGCGTATGTCGATTTGAAAAGTGCCATCAATGCCGACCCCAGATCGGCAGACGCTCACTTTCAACTGGGCCGATACTACCTGGCGCTAGGAGGGTTTTCTGAGGCGCTCCAGGAGTTTCAAAGCGCCGTCGCTATCAATGCCTATAATCAAGAGGCCCAGCTCCTCACTGGCAACTTGTTGCTTTTGGGGCGCAAAATGGATGATGCCCGCGCCAAAGCGGAGCTCATTTTGGACCGACAGCGTGATAATGTCAGAGCCCAGATCCTTCAAGGAAATAGTTATGCAGGAATCATTGATATCAATGATTCGATCGGCGAGATCCGTTCCCAGATTGAAGCTGAGCCGAGACTCCTGCCGCCGGTCATCGCTCTCCTGGGTTTAGATGACCCACAGCGCCAGGCATCCAAGGCGGAGCCAATCTACAAGAAAGCTGTGCTCGGCAACCCCGGATCGATCGAGGCTCAACTTGCTCTGGCCAACTTCTATCTTGTATCGAAAAGATATGATGAATCCCGACAGGCCTACGAGAAGGCTTTGGCGGGTAATCCCAAATCGAAGGATGTTCGCAATGCACTCGCCTTTTACTACATACAGACCAACAAACTCGACCTCGCGGAGCAGGCTTACATCACGCTTAAAAATCTCGATCCGGCAGACTCCCGATACCAGGTGGTTCTTGCGGACTTTTATATTGGAATTGGCAAATCAGATCGTGCGATACAGATTTTCCAAGGCATGATATCAGGTGATTCCAAAAACCTGCTCCCCAAGAAGCGCCTTGCTAATCTGTATCTAAGCCAGAACGCTGTAGATCAGGCCAATACTCTTGCCGCGGATATCCTCAAGCAGGATCCGAAAGACGACGACGGCAGGCTCATTAAAGGCCGCATTCTTATGACGCAGAACAAGATCCCCGAGGCCATTACCGAATTTGATGCCGTCATAAAGAACCGGCCGGGAAATGCGGTCGCTCGGTATCTCCTGGGTATTGCGTATCTGCAGACACGCAACCTTTCCAAGGCAGAAACCAACCTGAACTTCGCATCCCAAATCGATCCTTCCCTGGGCCTGGTACAGCTTGCGCTGGCGCAACTTAAACTGGAGACCGGCGACGCGCAGGCCGCCATCCGCTATGCTAGAGCAGCTTTAAGCGTAAGCCCGACACTGATTCAGGCTCACTTCGTACTGGGGAGCGCCCTTGGCGACGCCCAGGATTTCCAGAATGCGGCCCAGGAACTCGAGGCCTATTTGAAGCAGAACCCGGGAAACCCAGCCGCCATGGCCCGTCTGGGCGCGGCATATTCAGGCATGGGAAAAGTACCGCAGGCGGAATCCCAGCTTGAGGCTGCGATCAAAGCAGATCCAGGATCCCTGGAAGTTCTCGGCGCTCTCGCCAGCCATTATATTGCGCAGAAGCAGGCTGATCGTGCCGTCCAGCGAATAAGTCAGACTATCAGGCAGTTTCCCGATCGTCCAAGACTCCATGAATTGCTCGGCAAAGTCTATCTATCACAAAAAGATTTTGCCAAGGCTGAGGAGGCCTACAAACAGGCGGCTGCATTCAATGCCAAGGACTTGACCCAGCGTCTTACACTAGCCCAGTTTTATGCCGGCATTGGCAGCCATGCTAAATCGGTAGAAACGTTGAATGCAATCCTGCGCGACGATCCGGGAAATATGGATGCAAAGAATCAACTTGGGGATCTTTATTTTGTAACGAATGACATCGCCAAAGCCAGCGAACTGGCGGATCAGTTGCTCAAAGCGAATCCAAAGGACTTTACAGGACTCATGCTCAAGGGAAGAGCGCTGCTAGCACAAAAAAAACCTGAGGAAGCGGCTGCGCAGTTCCGCAACGCGGCCTCGGCTCAACCGGATCAGGCCTCCGCCAGGTACTTCCTAGGTCTTGCATATTATCAGTCGAATGACACCTCAAAGGCTGAAGCAGCGTGGAACGAATCCGTCAAGGTAGATCCTCATTATGCCGAGCCCAACTTTGCATTGGCTAACCTCAAGCTGGCTGCCGGTGATGCCGGTTCCGCAGCCAGGTTTGCCCAGCAAGCCGTAAACATAAATCCTGCCATCCCGCAAGCTCATCAACTGCTAGGCTCCGCCTATCTGGTCGGAAAGGATTTTGATAGAGCGGTCAGGGAGTTGGAGCTATACACCAAGGCGGCCTCGAACGATCCTGTCGGGTACATTCGCCTTGGCCAGGCATATCAGGGCTTGAAAGACTTTTCCCGAGGCGAGAGCCAGTTTGAGGCAGCCCTGAAACTTGATCCCAAGAATGTCGATGCCATGACGCGCCTCACAAACCTCTTTCTTTCACAGAACAAGCCCCAACAGGCAATCCAGCGCCTGATTCAGCAGATTGCACAGGGTGCGGCCTCAGCGAAGTTTTACGAATTGCTCGGCCAGGTCTACACAGGGCAGAAGACTTATGACAAGGCCGAAGAGGCCTTCAAGAAAGCTGCTGATCTCGATCCACAAAACTCGAAACAGAGAATCGCACTGGCGGATTTTTATGCTGCCAGCGGACAATTTAATAAGAGCGTCGAATCCTACCAAGCCATGATCAGGGCGGATAGCGGCAATGCGGACCTCAAACTGAGACTGGCGAATCTGTATCTGACCCACAAAGAACATGACAAGGCGCTCCAGATAACGGATGAGATCCTTAAAGCCAAACCAGGCGAATTTGCCGCGCGAATCTTCAGGGCGCGCATTCATCTAGCCCAAAACAAGCCAGCTGATGCTGAGGGCGAGTTGCAGGCGCTGTTGAAAACTGACGATAACTCGGCCCAGGTCCACCAGCTCCTTGGGGCAGCATATCTCCAAGGTGGGAAAAAAGAGCGGGCCGAAGCGGAATGGATTCGCGCCATCAAGCTGGATGGGAAAATGCCGGACCCGTACATAAGCCTCGCGGCGTTAAAACAGAGCAATGGCGATCAGAGATCCGCGATCGGGTATGCCCAGGACGCTCTCAAAATCGACCCTGAATCGTTGGATGCGCACGTAATTGTGGGCACTGCTTATGTGGCGCAAAAGGACTATAAAAACGCTGCAGCGGAGTTCGAGGCGTGTTTACGGATTAATCCGGCCAACATGGATATCATGAACCGTCTCGGCCTGGCGTACTTTTACCAGGGAAATGCTGCGCGCGCCGAACAGACCTTCGAAGAGGCACTCAAAAACGATCCTGCAAATCCACAGCCCGTGGCATCCTTGGCGACTATCTACCTGGCGCAAAAGCAGCCGGAGAAGGCGCTTGGACGCATTACAGCCCAGATAGCGAAAGTCCCTAATTCGGCAACTCTTTATGAGCTGTTGGGCCAAGTGTATATGAGCCAAAAAAACTATCCCAAGGCAGAAGAATCCTACCGCAAGGCGATGGCCCTGGATCCGAATAATATGTCCGCATATACCCGCCTTGGCCGTCTTTACGGTATCCAACAGTCCTATGATCGGGCGATCAGCGAGTTCGAAAAGGCAGCAAAGATCAATCCAAAGGCCGCTTATAACCGGGTTCTCCTGGGAGTAATTTATCAGATCAAAAGAGATTCAGGCAAAGCCATTGACCAATACCGCGAAGCTTTGAAGTTGGATCCGGGCCAAGCCGTCGCCGCCAATAATCTGGCCTGGGAACTTTCTGAAACCGGCGGGAGCCTGGAGGAAGCCCTCGCGTTGGCCAGGGGAGCCAGGGAGAAGCAGCGCACAAACCCTGATATCGCAGATACTTTGGCATGGATCTACTATAAGCGCGGTGCTTACATGCTCGCCATCGATCTATTGGAAGAATGCATAAAAGAAAATCCAGAGAATGCCACTTTCTATTACCATTTGGGCATGTCATATTCAAAGAGCGGAAATCGCATAAGAGCCAGGGATTACCTTACTAAGGCCGTCAAACTCAATCCCACAATCGGCAAAATGGCAGATGTAAAGAGCATCATCGGATGACCCTGAGGCAGCTCCCGCATTGATCTTGGTACTGTGGTTCATAAATACGTAACCGTAATTATGGGATCGTGCACTTAGTGTCAGGCCCAACCACGCGGCGGCGCGGCGGTAGGTGAATGGCAACCGCCGACTGAATAGCGTATTCTAAGTACTGCAAATACAATGCCTTGCCTGGGTATCCAGCATAATGCTCACGAATGGACCGCAGATCCAGCCAAGGGGTTGAAATACCCTTTACCCCGATCCTCAACGAATGCCTGACGTAATCCCCTGTCGACAAATTTTACAACTTATGAATTTCTCTAAGATATTGTAATTACATTAGATGTCGACACCATCCTCTCGATTTGAATCTTGGATTGTCGGAATTCTTTACATTTCACCGAAGGATGCATGCCATCCAGCTGGCTCAACAAATTCAAAATCTTGCGCTATGTTATGGTATTTAAATAAGTTACGGAATGTCCTACCAACAGAAAATCTTTTTGGCACGCATCTTGCTACAACTATGGCTGATGAGAGTTGAAGCAGGCTAGGAACTAGCCGAAGAGAACCAAAAAATTGACGCTGGTTAGTGAATTTGGGAGGATTACAATGAATAAGAACATTTTGAGGTTAGCTGTTGCGGTAGCGGTTCTGCTGATTGGCCTGTCCACAGCGTATGCGGTACCTACGTTGAGGCTGACAGACCCGGGGGCAGCCGTCACCATCACAATTGCAGATGGTAGCGGATTAGATCTTACTGGGGCTGCTGGTGTTGTTACGTTTAGCGGTTCGGTTGGCAACTGGGGCATCAACGTCACAACGGGTCTTACATATCCAGCTGCTGGAACCCAGGCAGTCCCACAAATGCACTTGAACTCAATCGATCAAAACTCGGCTGCGCCGGCAAGTCTGATAATTGAGTTTTCTGAAATTGGTTTTGGGGCGTTGCCGGCAAACTACTATTTCTTTTCTACATTCGTCCCATTCGTTGGCGGTGGTGCTGGTAGTTCGGCTACTTATGCCGCCTTCCTGGATAATGGGAATGCGCTGTTCGCTCAGGGTACTCCACTTGGCACTCTGACTTTCCCCGCCGGTGGAAGCAGCGGAACGGTATCGTCCGGTCCAGTATCGCCAAGTAATCCTTACTCCCTGACGCAGGTGGTCACTATAAGCCATACAGGGTTGGGAATAACCAGCTTTGATGCTGATATAAAAGTGGTTCCGGAGCCAGCGGCACTGATTCTTCTCGGCAGCGGGCTGGCGATTATCGTAATCTCGCGGCTGAGACGCCGAAGCTAATCGGGAAGCGCAGTAAAGCACCAGCGTCAGGTTCGACAGTATAAAGTATAAAGGGGCCTCAGAAAACTGAAGGCCCCTTTATTTTTTTGGGTGTACGCATCGAATTGCTTGCAGCAAAGTAACTCTCTCCTCAAAGGGGTATGGTGTGTCGATGCCAGCTAATCGCCGCGCTCGTCGAGGTTTTGCATGGCGTAGAGGGCAAGTTCGAGGCGATCGGAGACGCCGACCTTTTCGAAAATGCGGGTGAGGTGATGTTTCACTGTATGCTCGCTGATCGAGCAATGTTGGGCGATTTCTTTGTTGGTCTGGCCGGCTGTGATCGCCGCGACCACTTTCTGTTCCGCCGGCGTCAGCCGCAGATCTCGTGAGCGCGCGCCATCAATCTCTGCCGCCGGCTCGGCCCGCAGGGATTCAATAAGTGCTTGCATGTTCTCGTGCCCGATCCAATACCCGCCTGCCGCCACGGCACGGATCCCCTTGAAGAGCATTTCCGGGGTTGTATGTTTAGGCACGACGCCGCGCGCGCCAAGCCGGAGCGCGCCAACAATCCGGGAATTCGGGGTAATGTCGTTCAATATTATCGTGCGCACCTCTGCGTGATTCTTCGAGAACCGGCGCAGCACTTCCATGCCGGACAGCCGGGGCATGATGAGATCCAGGAGCAATATGTGCGGCAGGAGCAGGGCCACCTGCTCAATCGCTTCCACTCCATTGCAGGCCTGGCCGACGACGACCAGATCCGCTTCCTGATCCAAGACGCTGCGCAGAGCCTCGCGAACCATGGCCTGATCATCCGCGATAAGGATTCGAATCTCCGGGCGCATCGCAAATCTCTACGGAACGGGTACGGTGAGTTGCAATGGAATCTGCCTGATATTCTACTGTTCTTCCCCTGGAAATCGCAATCATTTGCGAGAGTTGGATGCGTCAGGGAGCCTGCCACCGGGCTGCGCAGTCACTTGGCTCTAGGAGCCCGTCCGAGAATTAGGAGGGGCCGCGTTCCGAGCGCCGCGGGGGCAGATGCAAGGCGGCGCGACACAGACGATGTCGCTGTACATCGTCGAGGAGCGCCCACGCCGCAGATGCCCCCGCGCCGCCGGAACCCGAAGGGCGCATGGGGGTTGCAGGGCGATCTCCGCGTTGCTCGTCGTCAACGATGTGCACCGACATCGCCTCCTCCTCGCGCCTTGAGCTCGCCCCGCAAGCCCCATGCGCGCGACCCCT
>JBGQNR010000204.1:0-12138 GCA_041501225.1 Acidobacteriota bacterium | reverse complement strand
TGCGCCCACATCCAGGGCTACGGACTTCCTCGAAACGGAGTCCCTCTTCAGGCGCTTGAGATCCGTGGCCAGATCGGAGGCACTCTGGTAGCGCAGGTCGCGGTCCTTCTCCAGCGCCTTGTTGATAATCCGCTCCAACTCTCCAGGCAGATCAGGATTGATGCGGACAGGTGCCGTAGGCGCCAGATTCAAAATTGCATTGAAGGTGGCCGCTGAAGACGCCCCACGGAAGGGCATAACGCCCGTGGCCATTTCGTAGAGCACCACCCCGAAGGAAAAGATGTCGGTGCGTGGATCGAGTTCCTTGGCCAGCGCCTGCTCGGGCGACATATACGCGACTGTGCCTACCGCAGAGCCCGGACTTGTCAGCAAATCCTCGGTACCAGCGGTCGGGGACACGGTGGATGGAGCGTGGCGCTCGGGAGCGAGCTTGGCTAAGCCGAAATCGAGGATTTTGGCGTGTCCACGCTGCGTAACGAATATATTGGCGGGCTTGATGTCGCGGTGAATGATTCCCTGGCTATGGGCGGCATCCAATCCATCGGCAATTTGAATGGCCAGTTCCAGGATTTCGTCGGTGCCGAGCGGCTTTCCCTGGATACGGTGATTCAGAGTCTGGCCATCAAGATACTCCATGGCAATGAAGTGCTGGCCCTGATGCTGGTCGATATTATACATCGTGCAGATATTGGGGTGATTCAGAGCCGAGGCTGCCTGAGCTTCCCGCCGGAAGCGCTCCAGGGCGTGCCGGTCCCTGGACAATTCTTGCGATAGGAACTTCAGGGCTACGAACCGATGCAGCTTGGTGTCTTCGGCCTTGTAGACGACACCCATGCCGCCGCCGCCCAGCTTTTCGGTGATCCGGTAGTGCGAGACGGTGTTGCCGATCAAGGGGATGCCATCCTCCAACCGGTCCAACTGCGCACTGCATCAGAAGCACGTCAGGAATAACCCCTATTATATTGTGAGCTACGAGTTTTCGATAGTAGAATGAACTTGCGGGCGGAAGTCGCGAACTCCTGATCGACAAGCGGGGGCACCATGATTGGCGAACTGGCGGAAATAATCATGGAGTTGCTTTTCAAGGCGGCCATGGCTTATCCCATCTGGGCAGCGATCATACTCGCAGCATTCGCCATCTGCCTGCTGAAACAGCCGGCCAGTAGAAGATCCTGATTTGGGCAACCAGGCCGCGCAACCTGCCATGAAGTGTGCGCCGCTCATTTTCGACAACAGAATGAACGACTATCGGGTACGTTCTCTCTAAATGATCCGCGCCCACATATACATGGCGCTCAAATAAAGAAAATTCCTTCTTTCGCCGCTTCGGGGTCAAAACAGCAACTGCTTCAGCTCTGCCAGCATGCCGGGACTTGTCGTCGGTTGCAGTGTCTTAATCGTAGATCTCGTCACTCGGTTTCGCCGGCAACGCGAAGAACTACGATTGTGCGGTCATCATGGGGTTGCCGCCGGGCGGGAATCTCTCCTGCGTACTCCTCAATAGCCCGGACGATATCTTCAGCGATCCGTTCCGCCGTGGAGCAATCACCCCCATTCGCCAGACGCGAGATCAGCCTCTCCACGCCGAACTCCTCCTCCAGCGCGTTGGTCTGCTCGTGAATTCCGTCGGAGCAGAAGACAACGATGTCGCCAGGGTCGTGAGCATCTGTTCATGATCCTGTGTGAAGGCGTTCGGCTCGAGGCTTTCGAGGTCGAGGACGCCGAGCAGCCGGTCCTTCACAATCAAAGGCACGACCAGTTTCGACTCGATGTCCGGAGCGCCCATGCACCGAATGTATCTTGGGTCGGATCCCACATGGTTCACCCGAATCGGCTTGCGTTCAAGGGCGGCGTTGCCGCACAGCCCTTCGCCCAGTGCCAGAGTCGTTCGTATCTGAATCCGCTGGTCGTATTGCAGAGAGAGAGAGAGCGCGCGCGTGCTGCAGCCGCTGCGTCTCGTCATTCAAGAGCATCACATTAAAGAGGTCGTAATCCACCAGCTGCCTGACACGATCGCCCACTGCCCGAAGCAGCTCCTCGAGATCGAGGATCGACGTAAGCTCTTTGCCGATGTCGTGCAGCAGGGAAAGGATGCGCGCCTGCTCAATGAGCGTCGAGGCAGGTTCGGCTTCGCCTGCCTGAAGCGCAACCCCTGTGCTGACGACCTGCGCCGAGATTGAGCCTACAGCCGGCGGTGAATGCATCGGTACTGCATTGACGTGTCGCTCCACCATACCGTTCCCCTTTTCCTCCGGGCCCGGAGTTCGTCTGGGCGCTCCCGAGTCATTTGCCGCTCAGCGGAGATCTGGGCCTTTGATTCAATATTATCCCACGGCGCCGGCGAGAAACAGGGGCATATCCATGCCGCCGAACTTATCCGAGGGGGATACCCGCGGGCAGGTAGCTGTGCGGTGCAGCAAAACTGTCGGTTGATCGGTGGAAATCTGGAACAGCCATTACCCGGGATATGCTAATGTAACTGAGGATCAATTGAGGAGGCAGAGTTTATGAGAGCTGGGACGAGTTGGTTGCTGGTGATTTTTCTGCTGTGCGGGACCGCATCGATTTTTGGGCAGAACAAGGATTTGAGCGGAACCTGGTTTGGGGAAACCGTTGTGCCCAACGCGCCGGATAAAGACGTCATAACCATGGTTCTCAAAAAGGCGGGGGACTCCTACACGGGAACTATCAGCGATTCCCTTGGGATGGTGAATGGCACGCCCCTGGAAAAAGTGAAATTTGAGAACGATACGCTGAGCTTCGAGTTCGTCGTTCCCCTGGGCGGCCAGGACATTAGAGCCAGAACGACGCTCAAGATCAGCGGAGAAAAACTGGTGGGCTCCTGGGAGACAGAGGACGGCGCCAGCGGCCCGCTTGAAATGGCACGCATGAAATAGAGTCATCAAAAGGTGATGCCTTACACGAGTAGAGTCGGGTTGGCTTGAATCTACGTTCGCCTGAATCCTCGCGAAAACCCACCCAACAGGATCAACGATCCTGCGAATACGCACCCGCTGACGAAGGGCGTAATCGCGGACGCCAGAAGGAGGGTCGCCAGCACAACGCAAATTCCCAGGAAGAGAAGTCCTGCCGCTTTTCCGTTCATGTCATTATCCTCTATGAGTGCGATCCAATTGTTTCACCAGCAGGCTACAGAATCAAGCGCCGGCCTTGGCGGCCACGCCGGACCACGCATCAGCCAAAATCACTTGCAAGGAGACTTCCCGTCCGCTCTGGGCGGTGAGTTGCAGGCGACTGCCCCAAATAAAAACAATGGTAGCCAAGAGGTTTGTGTCCGAGTACGATACGCTCCAACCTGGCTTTTGATCTGTTCATGAGGAGGGCGAAGATGAGGGTATCGCATACAGTCAATAGATTGTTCCTGGTATTTTGTGTGTTGATGCTGGCTGCCGGCGTTTGCGCGCAGGCGCAACAGGCGCAGCAAACGAAGCAATTCCAGCCTGAGGTAGGCCAGCCCGGTAAGGACGTGGTATGGGTGCCGACGCCGCAAACACTGGTCGACAAGATGCTCGATATGGCCAAGGTCACGCCCCAGGATTTTGTGATGGACCTCGGTTCCGGCGACGGGCGCACGGTCATTACGGCGGCCAAACGCGGCGCTCGCGCCCAGGGCATCGAATACAATCCTGACATGGTTGCGTTGTCGACAGCCAATGCCGCTAAAGAGGGTGTGAGCGACAAGGCGAAGTTCATGAAGGCCGACCTGTTCGAGACCGATTTCTCCCAGGCGACCGTGATCACCATGTTCCTGCTGCCGGAGATCAACCTCAAACTGCGGCCGAAGATCCTCGACATGAAGCCGGGCACGCGAGTTGTATCCAACAGCTTCCGGATGGAAGACTGGGAACCCGACGAGACCGAGACGGTCGGGGAAGGGTGCACAACCTGGTGCACGGCCCTCCTCTGGATTGTTCCTGCCAAAGTGGGAGGCAAATGGCGGCTCGGCGCTGGAGAATTGGCACTTACGCAGACGTTCCAGATGCTGAGCGGCACGCTGACCGCCAACGGCAAAAGCATGCCTATATCGGATGCCAAAATGCGTGGTGACCAGATCGCGTTCACGGCCGGCGGTGCCGCCTACACCGGTCGCGTGAAAGGCAACGTGATGGATGGGACTGCCAAGACCGGCGCGAGCAGCGCAGCCTGGAGCGCGACCCGAGCCGATAAATAGCTCTGCCGACCACGGATGGGCGTCTCCATGGGGTGCGATCAAATCTCCATCAAGTTTGATCGCCCCGCACGTGGTAATCGATGATCGTGCGATCCGTGACAACCTGCTGACCGGGGGCGTTGCGCATCGGGCCCCTGGCCATTTTCCGTTTGTGCCTCAGGCGCGGATAGGGCAATAAACCGCACTCTCCGCCTGGATAAGCGCAATGGACATATTCTCAATGATCCGCAGGCCATGAAAATGTGGCAACGGGAATATCAAAAGGGTGGGAACCGGAGGTTTAGGAAATAGCAGGCACGAAGCAATACACCCGCAGCCCAGATCAGAATCACGAAAACCATGAAACACGCGAAATCGTTTTCGTTTGTTTCGTACTACTTACGGACAAATCCTTGCCATTTAGGCAAGAAAAGCAACAGCTCAACGCAGAGAGCGCAGAGGCCGCAGGGAGAAGTCATTTAAAAACGAAGAGTGCTCTGCGGTCTCTGCGCCCTCTGCGTTGAGGCTTTTAGGTTGCGGATATTCCGCGCCGTGGTCTTCGTGGTTTGATCCTCAAGAGCGCTGGTCGCTAGTGAGTTCCCTGACCGTTTTCAGGAGAGGAGAATCTTGCCATGCTAAAAGGAGTTGTGTCCACTCGTCCGATTGTGCCGGTCATTGCGGCCATCTCAGTGATATTCAGCTTGATGGCGGTACCTTTGAGTTCACAACAGAGCCCGGCTAAAAAGGCGCCGCCGGATCCAAAGGTGACCACGCCGCTTGCTTTCTTCAGCTATAACATTGGCGACGACTACAAGCTTACGCCCTGGCAGAGCCGCACGTTGCCGGGGGAAGGGCCGCGCAAAGGGATCGTGGACTATGACCACGAGCTGCAGCGGACCTCGAACCGGGTCCGCATCTTTTCTAATGGGACCAGCGAGATGGGGCGGCCTATGATGCTGACCGTGATCACCTCCCCTGAGAACTGGGCCCGGATCGACAATTACAAGGCCATCAACAAAAAGTTGGCTGATCCCCGCAAGATCGCCTCCGACGAAGAGGCAAAGCTACTTGCGCAACAGGGAAAGGCTGTCTATTGGCTGGACGCCGGCATCCATGCGACCGAACGCACGGGCGCCGAGACGCTCACCCGGCTTAGCTACGAGCTGGCTTCGGGTCGGGATGAGTGGACACTGAACCTTCTAGAGGATGTCATTGTCGTGATCGAAGGCACCATTAATCCCGACGGCCTGGAGATCGTGACGGACTGGTACTACACTTACAAAGACACGCCGTTCGTGGGCTCCGCGCCCCCCTACTACAACAAGTATAACGGTCACGACGACAACCGTGATTTCATTCGATTGTCGCTCAAAGAGTCACAGTACAGCACACAGGCACGCTACGAATGGAATCCGATCATGTACACCGACCTGCACCAGCAGCAGGACCTGCTGTACCTGGGTATGTCTTCGGACCCCTCCAACTTTGCGCAAAATCCTATCTCCAATGCCGAGCTGGGAAGCATGTCCTTCTATGTCATTTCCCAGATGATTGCGGCGGGTTACAAAGGTGTTTTCACATACGACTATGCGGATATGTGGAATCCCAGCTACAACCATATGTACACCATGATGCACAATGCCAACGGCTCGTGGTGGGAGTTGATGGGAGCGAGCTATGCAACGCCGCGCACCATTACCGGGGGCGCTCATGCGGGCAGGCGCACCTGGTTCAATCCGCAACCTTACACGGTGCCCCTTCCGTGGCGCCTGATCGATGCGGTGAATATTCAGAAAGACGCCATCCGGAACAGCTTGACCTGGACCGTGCGCAACAAGGAGGACCTGCTCTACAATTTCTACCTTAAGGGCAAGACCAATATGTCGAAGGCCGCCGGCGAGTCGCCTTACGCCTTCGTGATTCCTGCAAAAGGCGGAGATAATGTCGACCTCACCGACCTGATCAATACGCTGGTTGTAGGGCAGCACATCGAGGTCGACCGCGCGGCATCCCCATTTTCGGTTGACGGGCAGCAGTTCGCTGCCGGAGACTTTGTCATTCGCATGAATCAGCCCTACGGGTTGTATGCGAAACTGCTGCTAACCCGTCAGGATTTCCCGATCAACGCCCTGGATCCCCGGAATCGCACCGCGACCTACGACAACCAGGCCTGGACCATGGGCCTCATGTCTGATGTGAAGGTTGCGGCTCTGATTTCACCCCTGCCGCCAGGTCTGAATCTGACTCCGATCACCGGCAAGCTGGCCTATGCAGGTGCTATGTCCGGGGACATGTCGGCTTACTATGTCGTCGAGCATCAAGCTAACAACGGCTGGGCGGTGGCCCTGCCCCGGTTGTGGCAGGATCAGAACATGAGTGTGTCGCAGGCGGATGCGCCTTTCACCGCCGCCGGGCGCAGTTTTCGGGCGGGCGATTTCATAATCCATACCCGGGGCAATCAGGCGGATCACGACAAACTCAAATCTCTGGTGCAGGAAACGGGCTTGCTGGCTTATGCCGTCAGCGGGCCGGTGCCGTCGGTCCCGCTGAAGGCCATCAAGGTCGGATTGCTGAAGCCCAACACTTCTACCATGCCGGAAGGCTGGACCCGTCTGCAGCTGGACCACACCGGCTTTCCCTACGTTTCTCTCTCTCCCGGCGACATTTCCAGCGGAAGCCTGGCTGGATACAATGTCGTCATCATACCTTCCATGTCCCCCGCCGGCTTGATCAACGGCTCGCCTGGCGGGAACACACCGACGGAGTTCCGGGCCGGCATCGGTGCCACTGGTGTAGCCAATTTGAAGCGTTTCGCAGAGACGGGCGGCACACTGGTTTTAATGGGCCAGACTTCTACGCTGCCTATCGCGCAGAGCTGGGATATCGGCGTCAGCCAGCCCGAGGGCCAGAGACCAGTCTGCCGGGGATCGATCCTGCGCATCCAGGTAGATCCCACGACCAAGGTCGGCTACGGCTACGATGCCGAGGAATCGTGCTGGTATTTGGATGGCAGCACGCCACATTTTGCCAAAACGCCGGGCAGCAAGGCTCAGGTGGTAGCCACTTATCCTGAGAAGGGTGATCTGCTGTTGAGCGGGTACATCGGCGGTGGTGACGTGCTCCGGGGCATGGCAGCCATTGTCGAAGCGCCCCTCGGCGGGGGTCGCGTGATCCTGTTGGCTCCTGATGTGCTCTATCGAGCTCAGTCCACAGGCGATTTCATGTTCTTCTGGAACTCGTTGATCGCAGGTGCCAGATAAACTTCGCAATAAAAAACCTCAGCGCAGAGACCGCAGAGAATCAGTTTATTTTTAAACTCGCCTTCTCTGCAAGCTCTGCGTTGAGGTTTTGGGTTACGGATATGCCGGGCGTTGCGGATTGTGCATTTCGTTGTTTCATTCAGTTGCGGATCCGCTGTTCCGGGATTATTCTACCTTCTTTCCGCTCCAACCCGTGTTATGTGGCTGATAACGATCTACCACCCATTTTGATGGAGTAAATGCGATGCGAATCAAAGGCTCCGTTCGACGTTCCCTTTGGACCATTCTGCTCGGTATAGGGATCCTGTTGCTGGCCGTGGTCATCACCCCGGCCCAGCAGATCACCGAGACTCGCGATCCGAAGCAGAAACAAGACGAAGAATTTGCCAAGCTCTACAGAGATTGGACCGGGGACTCGAAGTACGGCAGTCCGCTTGTCGACCACCTGCCGATCGTCGAAGGTATTCCTACGCCCAAAGAGGCGCTCGGCTATCACATCGGCGCGCCGCAAAAGCTGACGTACTATGCCGACATGCTGAAGTTCTACCGCGCGCTGGCTGCAGCCACGCCACGGGTCAAGGTGGAGACGATCGGCAAGTCCGATGAAGGCCGCGAACTGGTGGTGGTGTGGGTCTCTTCAGAAGACAACATGAAGTCGCTGCAGCAAAACCGCGACAACATGGCCAAGATTGCCGACCCGCGCGGGTTGCCGGAGGAACAGATCCGCCAGTTGATCGCGACGACAAAACCCAACTATCACGTGATGGGTGGCCTGCACAGCGGCGAAACCGGCTCTTCGGAGATGTTGATGGAGCTCGTCTATAGGATTGCCACCGAGACATCTCCTTTCATCACTCAGATTCGCAACAACGTTTACGTGTCCGTCACCCCGGCTGCTGATGCCGACGGGCGTGATCGCAATGTCGACTGGTTCTATCGCGGCCTGGAAGCGGCGCAGGCAGCTGCTCCTTCGACAGTGTCCGGTCAGGCGGGCGCGAATCCTGGAGGACAGGGGCGAGGCCAGGGCGGTGGTCCAGGAGGCGGGCCCGGCGCCATCGGAAGTCTTCCGTACTGGGGCAAGTATGTGTACCACGATAACAACCGCGACATTAACATCGCGCTCCAGCAGATGCGGGCGATCACGGATTGGTACTATACGGCTCATCCGCCTATCATGCATGACCTGCACGAATCGATGTCGCTCCTGTATACCTACAGTGGCGGCCCTCCGCAAAATCCCAATCTGGATCCGCTCCTCTTTTTCGAACTGCCATGGTTCTCCGACTGGGAGGTAGCCCAGATGACCAAGTGGGGCATGCCCGGCGTGTACACGCACGCGTTCATGGATGGCTGGTCACCGGGCTACCTAGGGTCAATTGCCTACAACCACAATGGCTTGATGAAAATGTACGAGACGCAGTCAGGCCGCGATCCGGTCGCGAGCACAAGCGGCACAGGCGCAGGTGAAACCGGGCGAGGCGCTGCGGCGGGTGAAGCCCGTGCCGGAGGTGCCGGCGCAACACGCGGCGGGGGAGCCGCAAGAGGCGGTACCGGCGGCGGTGCGGCTGCTGCCACGACGGGCGAAGCAAGAGGCAGCGGTGCCGGCCGCAGCGTTGCGGCTGAGGCCGGCGGAGCTCCCGTTACTCAGGCTCAGGGAGGGCGTGGCGGAGCTCCTCAAGGCGGTGATCGTGCCGGTGGTGCTCCTCCATCCGGCGGTCGCGGGGGCGGGGAAGCCACGGGCCGTGGCGGGACGCAAGATCGTGAGTGGTATCGCGGCCTGCCTGTGCCGCCGAACGCCGCGGCTACGTTCAGCCGGCGCGACAACACGAATTACATGGAAACCGGCGTGCTGTCCTCATTGCAGCTCACCTCCATGTTCCCCAGCATCATCGTCGAGAACTTCTACGTCAAGACGAAGAACTCGATCGAAGAAGGGAAGACCAGGTCGCCCTACGGCTATGTGATTCCGGTCCAGCGGGACATGACCAAAGCAGCCGAACTCGTCCGCATCCTGCGCATTCAGGGAATCGAAGTCGGGCAGGCGACGGGCGAATTCAAGGCAGGCGACAGCACCTTCCCGGCAGGCTCATACCTCATCAAGCGCGATCAGCCCTATGGCCGCCTGGCCAAGAACCTGCTCGAGAAACAGGTCTATCCGGATTCCAGGCTGACCACGTACGACGACAGCGGCTGGACGATGGGCCTCCTGATGCTGGTGGATGTCAAGGAAATTGCAGATTCATCTATTTTGAAAGTTCCTACGACGCTTGTGGACAAGCCTGCTGTCAGAGGAACTGTTGGAGGTGCAGGAACGGCCGGTCTCGCAGTAGCGCACTACGGATCGAATCACATGATTTCGTTCCGCTACAAGCTCAGGGCCGTTCCGATGAAGATCGCAGAAAAAAGTTTTTCGACGGAGGGTGTGGAATTTCCCGCCGGCTCTTTCGTCATTGCCGGACCGATCGATGCCAACGTGCGGGCTGCCGTCGGAGAGTTCGGGTTGACTGCGGCTGCTCTTTCGGCCACGCCTTCGGTGCCGATGCATGACGCGGATGCGCCGCGCATCGCGATCTACTCGCAGTGGAGCGGCACCCAGGACCTTGGCTGGTACCGGCTTACCTTCGACAATTTCGGCATCCCCTACGACCTCATTTTCAAGGAGCAGGTGAAACAGGGCAACCTGCGCGATAAGTACGACGTTATCCTGATGGCAGCGCAGAACATCAACCGGCAGTCCGTGCTCCAGCAGCCCGCCGCTCGCCCGCAGCCGTACCAGAAGAGCGACAAGTACAAGTTCCTGGGCATGTACGGAGAGACGCCGGATATGTCGGGCGGTTTTGGCCAGGAAGGAGTCGACGCCTTCGCGAAGTTCCTGGAAGCCGGCGGGACCTTGATTGCGGCCAGCGGCGCCATCCGGTTTCCGATTGAATTCGGCTGGGCCCGGACGATTGATGCGGAACAGGTCACGGGTGTCACTGCCCAGCGGCCGATTATACAAGCAGAGATCTCACGGCCTGACCACCCGATCTTTTATGGGTATGCGGAGAAAACCATTCCGATGAAGTACGTTGGCGGGACGGTTCTGCGCGTCGGTGTGGCCGATCAGGCTAATATCCTTGGCCGTTACGTTGGCGGCGATTCGTCGGTTCTGAGCGGCCTGATGGTGGGAGCCGATCAATTGCGGCAGCGCGCGTTTGCCGCTGATGTCCCCGACGCATACAATGGCAAGGGGCGTGTGATCCTCTTTGCCAGCAATCCGATCTATCGCTGGCAGAATCATGGCGAATTCAACATGATCTTTAACAGCATTCTGAACTGGAAATACGTGCCGCCCCCTCCTCCCCTGACTGCACCCTCCGGAGGCCGCGGCGTTGGAGCAGGGGGTCAGGAAGTTTATCGGTAAGATCAGGGGTGGGTTAGAGTGAAAACTCCAGATACTCCTCGTGAAATATTGTCCTGTGATGATGTTTCTCCGGCTCGAGTATGGACTCCGGAGCTCTAATTTGATTTGTGTGCCTTACCCCGGGCGGCTCTGCGCTTGCCCGTGGCTACTGTCTCCGGCCCCTCCGGGGCCGTACGGTCGAGATTCATCGATACTTTCCTGCAGTTATTTATCTTGCGGATCAGCATTCATTGGGTTCGGGCAGGGGGATTTTCTCCTGGGAGCAGATGTGATGCAGCCGCTCCATGTTGACTGGGTTCGAGTAGTCAAAAAGTGCCCCGAACGGTTTTCGCAAGGCATCCATGAGCTCCGCGGTCTGCGGATCCTCCCGTTCTGCAGTGCGGCGCCCACCCTACTACGATTGAGTGCATGAGCAATGAAAGTGTGGAATAATCACGCCACCCAATATGTTTGATTCTACCTTTAAGACATTTGCAATTATGGCGGCGGCGCTGGTGATGAGTCCGGGGGCCTCGATGGCCGTGGTTACGGAAATGGCCCTGCAGCGGGGCCGATTCGCTGCGCTTCTGACTGTCGTGGGCATAAACATCGCCAACTCGGCGCTGGCGCTGGCATCGATGCTGGGCCTGTCCGCCTTGTTTCATCAATGGCCATCGCTGCTTCGCGTGGTCAGCGTGGGTGGCGCGATTTATCTCACCTGCCTGGGAATTCGCGCCTTATGGCGCCCATCGCAAGCATCCAACCCAGGCGGGAATGCCCGGGTAATCCCGACACCGGCGACGGCAGCCTCGGCTGTCGGGCGTGGCATCATGACCAATCTTCTGAATCCTTCGGTGGTTCTTTTCTACATGCTTCTTTTGCCCCAGTTTATCCGCAGCACCGACCCATTTTTTCAGCGCTTTCTCTTGCTTGCGGTCACACATGTTTCGATGAGTGTGCTCTGGCTCGCCGCCTTCGCGTTGGCGGTCGGAACGCTGAGTGAACGCATGGCCCGGCCCATGGTACGCCGAACCATGGAAATCCTGACAGGAGCCGTGCTGGTAGTTCTGGGGGTACGACTGGTCCTGGAGTAGCTGGCTTTTGGCCCCCGCGGATCTAGGAGCCCATCCGAGAATTAGGAGGGGCCGCGTTCCGAGCGCCGCGGTGGCAGATGCAAGGCGGCGCGACGCAGGCGATGTCGCTGTACATCGTCGAGGAGCGCCAACGGCGCAGATGCCCCCGCGCCGCCGGAACCCGAAGGGCGCATGGGGGTTGCGGGGCGATCTCCGCGTTGCTCGTCGTCAACGATGTGCACCGACATCGCC
>JBGQNR010000203.1:0-12159 GCA_041501225.1 Acidobacteriota bacterium | reverse complement strand
GATGAATAATTCACCGGGCGCGCCTTCGCCAAATGTCCTTTTGAAGATCGTGATCTCACGCTGGCCCGCCACGACTTTGCAGGCACGGGTGTCCACGCCCCCGTACACAGGGACATCTTCGGGTTTAAGGTTGGTTACCAGGTTGCCGAAGTTGTCGACCGCAAGAATGGCTCCCTGCACAAGCGCATCCCGGACCTTGCTCACGACCGGGATCTTCAGGCGCGAGAGCTGCCCTAGCTGCGGTCCGAGCTTCTGGAGCGGGATGTCGCGGCTGATCCAGGCTGCAACCGGCGCGAAAATATCGCGCCCGTGGAAGGTCGAGGAGAGGGGCTTGCGAAAATAGTGGTCGGCCGTGATTTCATGCGCTTTGAAGTCCTGCTCGCGGTCGAATATGTAAGTGAGAATGCCGTTGTCGGGGGCTACAAAAAAGTGCCCCCCAGCCGACACAGCCAATGCCCTGCGTGCCGTCCCCACTCCCGGGTCGACCACGGCCACGTGAATGGTGCCGGCAGGGAAGCAGGCGCAGGCTTGGGCGAGAGTAAAGGCCCCGCTGTGAATGTCATGAGCCGGAATCAGATGACTGATGTCGACGAAGGCAAGATCGGGATTGATCTCCAGCATGACCCCCTTCATCGCGGCGACGAAGTGATCCCTCAAGCCAAAGTCGGTAAGCAGAGTAATAACGCGTGTCTTGTTGTCCATAGTCTGTCCGATTTGATCGCGATATTACCATAGAATGACCGCGCGGCCGAGGCTTCAACAGACGATGCCGGCGCGAACCCTGTTTTGCTCAAAATGCATGGCACGGCATAGCGGAAACCCAAAAGCACACCGCAGAGCCCGCAGAGAAAAGCGTGGAGACCGCGGAAATCTCATGGAAAGATGACCTTAAATCAACCTATGCTCTGCGGCCTCTGCGTCGAGTTTTTGTTGGTTTCGGATTTCTCGCGCTGGACATTTCGCGGTTCCGGCCCGCGAGCGCGCCTTGACTACCCCTGGTCCCTCCGATATGTTTTGAAGTTGGTGGGGAGCTAGATTGAAGAAGCGAATCTATCTGGACAACAGTGCGACAACCCGTGTCGACGATCGGGTGCTGGAGGCGATGCTGCCTTTTTTCGGGGATCGCTTCGGCAACGCCAGCTCCATTCATACCTTCGGCCAGGAAGCTCGCACGGCCGTGGAAGACGCGCGCCGGGCCCTAGCCGGACTCCTCGGAGCGGAACCGCGCGAAATCATATTCACCTCCGGCGGTACCGAAGCGGACAACGCTGCGCTTTGGGGCGTCTGGCGCAGCGGCTATCGCGCCGGCAACCATATCGTTACCTCGAAGATTGAGCATCCTGCAGTGCTGGCAACCTGCAAGATGCTCGAGGCGGCAGGGGCGGAGGTGACCTGCCTGCCGGCAGACTCCTCCGGTCGCGTCGATCCGGCCAGGGTGGCGGCGGCGATCAACGAACGCACCATCCTGGTTTCGATCATGCATGCCAACAACGAGACCGGCGTGATTCAGCCCATCGAGGAGATCAGTGCGCTGGTGCGGAAGCGCGGGATCGTGATGCACACCGATGCCGTGCAGGCGGTGGGAAAGATACCTCTGGATGTTCAGCGCCTGGGGGTGGATTTGCTGTCCCTGTCCGGGCACAAATTCCACGCGCCCAAAGGAGTGGGGGCTCTGTGGGTGCGCAACGGTGTGAAGTGGGTACCCTACCTCACCGGCGGCTCACACGAGCGCAAACGCAGAGCGGGCACCGAAAATGTGCCGGGAATTGTGGGTCTCGGCGTCGCAGCGCAATTGGCGCTCGAGCGGTTGACCGATTTCGGCTCCCGGATCGCTTCATTGCGTGACCGGCTCGAAAGCCGGATCAAAAGCGGCATCGCAGGGATTCGGACGAATGGAGACGTGGAACATCGCCTCCCGAACGTGGCGAATCTTTCCTTTGACCGGCTCGAGGGTGAGGCCGCGGTCATCGCCCTGGATTTGGCAGGGGTGGCGGTGTCGACGGGATCTGCCTGCTCGTCTGGATCGCTGGAACCCTCCCACGTTCTTATGGGCATGGGATTGCGTCCAGAGATCGTGCAGGGATCGCTGCGTTTCAGCCTCTGCTATCACAACACGCTCGAGGAGATCGACAAAGCCGTCGAGATTCTCTCGAACGTTGTGGGCCGCATGCGCGGGCTGGCGCGGCCAGGTCAGAGAAGAAGGGATTCCGAGTCCGGGCATGCGGGCGTGAGCTGAATATTGTCTTCGGAAACTCGGGATGCCTGACGGCGGATCTCCGTGGTCGGGCTGATTGGGATTTATGACGGCAGAGAACTACCAGGAGAGAAACATCGACGGTGTGACGATCCTGACGGTTGAACGCGGGCTTAAAGGGGCGGTGGAGACGCACCTCAAGGATCGCATCGACGATCTGGTGCGTGAAGGATGCCTGCAGATTGTCATCAATCTGAAGCAGGTCCCCTACGTGGATTCGAGCGACATCGGGCGCATCATCCGCGCCCATCTTTCGGCGCGCCAGGCGGGTGCGCGCGTAAGGCTATGCAACCTGTCCGAACGTGTGCGCGCCATCATGAAAATGACCCGATTGGATACCGTGCTGGAAATCTACGAGAGTGAAGAGGCGGCCATGGCTTCCCTTCAGCAGGGCAAAGCAGGCGCGTAAGCTGGCCTTTTCAGCCACTAAGCAAGCTGAACGGCCCGAGATTTAGCTACCCGCTCTCAGCCCCAAAAAGCGACTTCCTGCTGGTTATTCGGTGCCGCAGCCGATCGGATCAAAGCTCCGGGTCGTGGTTTTGTTCGATTCCTTCCACGCTGGGATCGGGTACCGTGGAATTAAAGGGCTCCGCGGCTCTTGCGTCCTTGCGTCCCCTCCGCGCCTCGCGTTTCTCGAGTGCCCGTGCAGTGCGTTTCAGCTCTTTCTGGCGCTTGAGGAAAGAGGGTCTCTTAGTTGCCATGGCGTATTCCTCCCATTCCTTAAGATCTGGCGGCGCGGCGCCTGCTGGCCATGCTGGGCCGAAATCGCCGGCGATATCGCTGTGCCTGGGGCGAACCTGCCAGGAACGCGCCACCCTCTCCCGGCCGGCTGGCCGGCGCAATGTTGCCGAAGTCGAAGCCGGGCAGCCGTCGCCGTTCGATACGCGCACCCAGCACCTTTTCAATCTCACGCACAGTTGCCTCATCCGCCTGCGCGGTGAATGAGAACGCTTGGCCGGTCTGGTGAGCACGACCCGTGCGTCCGATACGGTGTGTATAGGCGTCGGGCGTATCGGGCATGTCGAAGTTGATGACGTGGGAAATCCGCGAGACGTCGATGCCACGCGCCGCAATGTCGGTAGCAACTAGTATGTCATACTTGCCGTTGCGAAAGCCATCGATTGCTGCCTGGCGCCGGTTTTGGGTCATGTTCCCCTGCAGCGCCGAAACCCGATAGCCGTTCTTCTCCAGGTTGGCGGCCAGACTGTGCGCCCGGTGCTTGGTGCGCGTAAAAATCAAAACGCGCCCCGTAGGCGTCTGCTTGAGCACCGCAAGCAGAAGTTTTGGTTTGAGCTCATGGGATACCGGATAGAGCGCGTGGGAAACGGTCTCGACGGGCGCCATGGTTCCGATCTGCACCGGGACCGGATTTTTGAGGATGCTGTCGGCCAGCGAGCGAATGTCGCCGGGCATGGTGGCGGAAAAGAAGAGTGTCTGGCGTTCTGCGGGCAGATGCCTGAGGATGCGGCGAATGTCGGGCAGAAAGCCCATGTCGCACATGCGATCCGCTTCGTCCAGCACCAGCACCTCAATGCGGGATAGATCGATATTGCCGTCGTCAATGTGATCGAGCAGGCGGCCGGGACAGGCGACGACGATCTCGACGCCGCGCCGTAGTGCTGAGACCTGGTTGTATTTGCTCACGCCGCCGTAGATGGATACGCTGCGCACCCTGCCATGTCTGCCCAGACTGATAATCGCTTCGTGGATTTGTTCGGCGAGCTCTCGCGTCGGGGCGAGAATCAGAGCGCGTACCCGTCGCGCCGGGCCTTTGGCCAGCCGCTGAAGTATGGGCAGGACGAAGGCTGCCGTCTTGCCGGTGCCGGTCTGTGCCAGACCGATGATATCGTGCCCCTGGAGCACGATGGGAATTGCCTGGCGCTGAATGGGTGTCGGCGTGGTATAACCCACCGCCTTGACGGCGGCGGCGATATGGGGATCGAGCGAAAACTGTTCGAAATTCAGAAAGTACTCCTTGACTCCATTGAGCCAAGTCGCACTCTCAGCCCGATGATCTTGACAAAACGAATTGCCATTCATGGTGCGGACACATCGTTCGCGCCACGCGGTAAGTATAGCAGTCGGGGAGCAGCGTAACAAGTTTGTGATGCGCGGCAACAGGGCAAGCCCCGCCGGATACGGAAATCGGAAACATGGCGTGTCCCGGTTTTGCCATCAAAAATCTGCGAAGCCCGGGAGCCTCCAATCCACCCAAGAGTGCGCCAATCATCGCTGAGCCCCCCTTCCGGCAAACAACGCATTTGCAGGGGCTCGCCGCCACGCTGACGATTTTGACCCCACGCGAAGAATTGAGCACCCGCAAACGACTGCACAAGCGGGGTCGAACTGGTGTATAATAGATATTGAACTTGCGAATCGAGCCTCTTAGATCACAGATACCATTCATCCGCACAGAAGAGATTCGCTTTTCTTGAAGGTCGGCTATTCAAAGGAGGGTGGCATTGCATGGCAAAGGATCTCGTTTTACAACTGCGCTACATTGGAATGCTCCCTCACATTGGACATCGCGAGTACCGCTTCCAGATTGAGGCCCACGACAAAAGTGTTCGCACCGTTGCCTTGACCATCGATGACGGCATCTTTCGGAAAAATCAGTTGATGTTTCAGGAAGCCCCCGATCTCTGCTATCAGAAACTGCTGGCGGACGTCACCAACGAAGCCTCCGGCACGGCCATCTGCAGCCGCGCAGCGGTGACCGAATCCGAAATTGCCTCCTATAGGGATTCTCACCCGACCAGCAAAATGCGAAAGACGGCCGCAAGGCAACTAAGTCGGTGACAGGCCTGCCGCCGATTTTCTACACGGGCTTCCTTACCATCCGGCGTTCACATCCCGCAGATCTCGACTGCTACTGAGCAGAATCCCGCATCGTCGATCTCCTCTCGGCGCGCGCAGGGGTCAAAGGCATCGTGATTCACCCCATAACCTGTCCCCCAAATTACCACCCGAGTTCCGGGCTTGCGAAGCTTGTGTGCGAGAAGAAGTGGCATGAATCATGTCAAAAAATATTACACTCTCTCGCTCATCCCGGCTCTCTATCTAATTACTGTCAATGCGGGGAAATCGGCACATCATGCAATCTAGTTTCAAGACGGGCTGTCGGAGTGTTTTACAGCTATGCGCTTGTCTTTAGGAATATGATATTGGAATCTGCAATCAAAACAGAGTCAACCCTTTACACTTTTTAATGATTTGCATCCAATTTCGTTTGGCAAGCAGATAGGCACAACAATTGCTTTTCTTTTTTCATCCCCTCTATCGCGCTTGAGTTCTCGGTATGCTGACCATACGTGTCAGATATGATCAGATACGCCCAAGCGTGAGCGACGTTAAGATCAACTCTTAATTTTTTACTCTGTTTTGCCTAGATGGGAGGACGTGATGGTTAAGATCATTAGGAATTTGTTCATTACTTCAGTATTCATGCTTTTGGCGATCATCGTTGCCGCGCCTTCTGCGGCAGCCAATCCCGTAAATTTGGCGCTTAATCCAAGCGGAGTCGGCATGCCTAGCCCGTTAGAGTCAACCCCGGGATGGGGCGGTGGGAGCTATCCTTGGGAGATCGTCGACGGCCAGCGTGGTTATGCCTTCTGGGCGCACGGTCTTGCCTTTCCATGGAATGGCACCTATAGTCCCGGCGGGACAAACCCGATAGAATCTCAAGCCACCATCGCCTTTGCAGGTCCTGTCTGGTTCAACGAGGTCATCCTCTGGCAACACGGTTACTACCCCACCTCCTTGCCGCTCTTGGACTATTGGGATGGATCCTCATGGAATCCAATTGCCTTCTCGCGAGAGTTGGGGACCATGTCCGATGTGGGCTCCATATCTGATATCTACACCTTTGGCTCTGTCTTTGGAAGCAAGGTGAGGTGGACGATCCCGGCCAATTCCACCTTTAATGATGGCGCTGCAAACCACGGATGGATCTACGAATTCGAGGTATACCAAGACCCTGTTCCTGAGCCAACAACCCTGCTGCTTCTGGGGACGGGTTTGGGCTTCGTGGCCATCACAGCAATACGCAGGAAGAAGTAACGGCATCTCTTGCAGGGCATTCACTCGTTGCGTCACCAAAGCCGCATGGAACTGCGGCTTTGGTGCGCGCGCGAGTTTTTCCTGAGCAATTCCAAGCGAGCGCTCTGGGCGGGTCGAGGTTCAGGTGCAGGACTGCGCACACTCTTCTTGTCACCGATTTCCCTCACTTCCGGCGGATCAGTCCCCGGGGCAGGATTCGCGGCGAAGCACACAAAGGCGGATGGCCATAAAAAAAAGCTCGTGGAATGAAGCCACGAGCCTTTTTGCATGATCGGATCATCCGGCGTTTTAGTACATGTCGCCCATGCCGCCGCCCTGAGGCATGGCAGGAGCCTTCTGATCTTCCTTGATCTCCGCAACCAGGGCTTCTGTCGTCAGCAGCAGGGCCGCGATCGACGCCGCATTCTGCAACGCCGTCCGCGTCACCTTCGTCGGATCGATGACCCCTGCGGCCACCAGGTCCTCGTACTTCTCGGTCTCGGCGTTGAATCCGAAGTTCGCCTCGCTGCTCTGGCGCACCTTTTCCGCCACCACCGCTCCTTCATACCCGGAGTTGTTTACGATCTGCCGCAGCGGCTCCTCCAGGGCACGGCGCAGGATGCTGCACCCGATCGCCTCGTCACCTTCCAGCTTCAGCTTCTCCACCGCAGGCACGCAGCGCAACAATGCCACGCCGCCTCCCGGCACGATTCCTTCCTCTACCGCGGCCCGGGTCGCATGCATCGCATCTTCCACGCGCGCCTTCTTCTCCTTCAACTCGGTTTCCGTCGCCGCTCCGACCTTGATCACCGCTACCCCACCCACCAGTTTCGCCAGCCGTTCCTGGAGCTTCTCACGGTCGTAATCCGACGTCGTTTCCTCAATCTGAACCCGCAGCTGCTTCACGCGGCCCTCGATGTCCGAATGCTTCCCGGCGCCCTCGATGATGGTTGTGTTGTCCTTGTCGATCGTAATCTTCTTTGCGTGGCCCATATCCTCCAGGCGTACGTTTTCCAGTTTGATCCCCAGCTCTTCCGAAATCACTTTGCCGCCCGTCACGATCGCGATGTCTTCCAGCATCGCCTTGCGCCGATCGCCAAATCCGGGCGCTTTGACTGCGGCTACCGACAGCGTCCCGCGCAGCTTGTTCACGACCAGCGTCGCCAAAGCCTCGCCTTCGATGTCTTCCGCGATGATCAACAGGGGCCGGCCGCTTTTCGCGATCTGTTCCAATACCGGCAGCAGGTCCTTCATCGAACTGATCTTCTTCTCCTGCAGCAGGATCAAACAGTCGTTCAGCTCCACTTCCATCCGCTCGGCGTCCGTCACGAAGTACGGCGACAAATAACCGCGGTCGAACTGCATTCCCTCGACCACTTCCAGTGATGTCTCAATCGACTTCGCCTCTTCGACCGTAATCACGCCGTCTTTGCCGACCTTCTTCATCGCCTCGGCGATAATCCCCCCGATGGTTTTGTCGTTGTTGGCCGATACCGAACCTACCTGAGAGATCATCTCGCCCTTGACCGGCTTGCTCAGCTTCTTCAGTTCCGCTACCGCTGCCAGCACAGCCCGCTCAATGCCGCGCTTCAGGCCCATCGGGTTCGCACCCGCCGCTACGTTTTTCACGCCTTCACGGAAAATCGCCTGCGCCAGCACCGTCGCGGTCGTCGTCCCGTCCCCGGCCACGTCCGAGGTCTTCGACGCCACTTCGCGCACCATCTGCGCGCCCATGTTTTCGGGGCCGTCCTTCAGCTCGATCTCTTTCGCAACCGTCACGCCGTCCTTTGTGATCGACGGAGACCCGAACTTCTTGTCCAATACCACGTTCCGGCCCCTCGGGCCCAACGTGATTTTTACTGCGTCCGCCAGCTGATTCACCCCGCGCAACAAAGCCTGGCGCGACCGCTCACCATGTACGATCTCTTTAGCCATGAGTTCTCACCCCTTATCTTCCCGCAATTAGAACACTCATTGTGCCTGGAACGGCTTACTTCCCTTTCACCAGTACCGCCAGGATCTCCTCCTCACGCATGATGACGTACTCCTGGTCATCAATCTTGATCTCCGTCCCGGCGTATTTCCCGAACAGTACCCGGTCTCCTGCCTTCACATCCATGGGTGACCGTTTGCCGTCTTCCATTATTTTCCCCGGTCCCGCTGCGATCACCTCTCCCTCCATCGGCTTCTCTTTCGCCGTGTCCGGAATGATGATGCCGCCCTTGACCGTTTCTTTCTCCTCAATCCGCTTCAGAATTATTCGATCGTGCAAAGGCCTTGCTTTCATATCGTTAGATCCTCCTTTTTGTTAATGCCGCCTCGTTCATCCGTACCATTCAGCGTCTATCCAGTGCTCCTGTGCCGGAACTCAAATAACCTCGATGGATCCAGTGAGCGTGCTCTCGGTCGCTTTACCCTGCCGGCAAGGCCGACCGCTTCCAGGGCACAGATGGCGTACCAGCCGATGTCCGTCTGCCACCAGCGCAGACCGAAGCGCGCCGAGCCGGCGTTGTCATGGTGGTTTCTGTACCAGTTTTCACCCCAAGCCGTCAGTTGCAGCGGCCCCAGCCACCAGACGTTTTTGCTGGAGTTTCCTTCTTCGGAATAACCCAGGTGCGTAACCCTGTTCACGAAACACTTCATGTGCAGCGAATAGACCAAACGAATTGCACCCAGCCAGAAGAAACCCTGCCATCCGAGCGCAAGGCCGCAGAACAGGGAAAGCAGAATCACCGGCACTTCCGCAATCGTCCATATCCGGTACTGCCTTCGAGTCAACTCCGGACACCAATGTTTCCGATCTGCACGGGGTGACTGGTACAGCCAACGCAAATGTGCCCACCAGAAGCCCCCCTGCTTGGGACTGGAAATGTCCTCAGGCGTATCTGTGCGTGCGTGATGCAGCCGGTGGTAGGCTACCCAACTTGCCGGCGCCCCGGCGCCGTTGAACATGGCCCAGAAAATAAGCATGTGCTCGATGATCTTGTTCACCTTGAGAGTGCGGTGCGCCAGCATTCGATGGTAAACGATCGTCGTGCCGAAACCGCCGAGAGCTGTAAACAGGATGGCCAAGCCTAAAATCTTAATGTCGGGGAGCGGATAGAGAATCAGGCCGACAACTGCCAGGATGTGAATCAGGAGAAGATAAGAGAAAACCGCCGCCTTGCCGCGGGCAGGTCTCCAGAAGGGCTGTTCCCACGGTCGGATTTCGTCAATGGCCAACTTGTTCATGCTTGCTCCTGCTGGTGTGCGAGTTAGCGCACTTGACCAGCGATGTCTCTCTCCGCATCCTTAACTCACAAGAGAGTGAACCTTCTTAATACTCTGGCGCGCTGCGCGTGTCAGTTCAGTACTGCTCACCCCTCTGATCAAAATTGCTCATCTTAGTTGGGTGAGGTGCAACTGCAAATGGGGCCGTTGTGATTGGTGAGGGAGGCTTTGGCGAAGGAGGTTACACCGGCATAGAGGAGGGTGCCAGTGAGGAACTGCAGTCGCTCAACGAGGAGTTGACTACGATCAACGGCCAATTGGCCGAAAAAGTGACGGATCTCACCACCCTGGAAAGGGATCGCGAGGAACTCCGCGCTCTCAACGCGGATCTGGAGCAACGGGTCGCGGACCGCACTGCCCTGGCGGAGCGTCGGGCCGATCAACTCCGGGAGCTGGCATTCCAATTGACCCACACTGAGCAACGAGAGCGGAAGCGCCTGGCCCACGTGCTGCACGACGACCTGCAACAGCTTTTGGTTGGCGCCACGTTCCAGCTCGAAGACTTGCGTTCGCGCATACAGGAGGGGAAATCACGGGAGTCGCTCGACAAGATCAAGGACCTCCTCGATCAGTCGATTGCGACCTCCAGGGCTTTGACAGTAGAGTTGAGTCCTCCCATTCTCTTCGAGGCGGGGCTGAGCGCCGCACTGCCATGGCTGGCCCGCCAGATAAAAAGCAAGCAGGGGCTCAACGTGCAGACGGATATCAATGCCAAAGCAGGGCCGGACGAAAAGGGTATGTCCGTTCTGCTCTTCTCTGCGGTGCGCGAGTTGCTCCTTAATGTCGTCAAGCACGCGCAGGTGAATTCGGCTCGTGTGCAGCTCGACCGCATCGACGACGAGCATATCCAGATTGTGGTCAGTGATGAAAGGATCGGGTTTGATCCGGTGAAGCTTTATGATGCCGAAAACTGGGAAGCAGGTTTGGGGCTGTTTGGCATTCGTGAGCGCCTCGAACACGTAAGCGGCCGATTGGAGATTGACACTGCCCCCGGCCGCGGCATACGCGTGATCATGGTTGCGCCTTTGCGCAGGGAGCGGAAGGCGCTCGAAGCGGCCGCCGCTGCTCGCCCGATAGAGGCCAGCGTTCCTGGAGCGCGGGCAACATCATACGCCGCCGGCAGAAAAATCCGCGTGCTTCTTGTCGATGATCACACGATCGTCCGCCAGGGACTGATTGGATTGCTGATGCAGGAAGCCGACATAGAGGTGATCGCCGAGGCCGGTGACGGGCGGCAAGCGATCGAACTGGCGCATAGCAACCGTCCGGAGGTGGTGGTCATGGATCTCAGCATGCCGGTAATGAACGGCATCGAGGCCACCAGGAGAATCAAGGCGGAACTCCCTGGCACGCAGATCATCGGTCTGTCCATGTACGAGGAAGCCGATCAAGCAGAAGCGATGCTCGAGCCCGGGGCCAAGGCTTATTTGAGCAAGGGCGGGCCTTCGCAAGACCTGATCGCTGCAATCCGCGTCGCCGCGGCACCCCAAAATTCCTGAGGGGTTAGCCCCAAAGTAGCCTGACGACTGCGTGAGGCGGGCGCCGTCACCTCGATGGAGTGTGCCTGGCGATCGTCCACAACAAGCCAATCTAACGCATCCATGGCCATGCATGCTCGCCAAGGCTGTCACAGATGCAGCTCGCGCACGTGAGACGCGGCACGTTTTCCGTTAAGGTAATCCGACAGCTGCCTGCTCGTTATCGTAAACCTGAAATACCGTCAAGAGCCTGGTAATCGCCAGAATCTCCCGGACCTTGGTGGTCAGATTCAGGAGTTTTAGCTGCCCTCCCTCCTTAGCAACTGTGGTGAAGGAGCTCACCAGTTCACCAACGCCCGAGCTGTCGATGTAATTTACCTCCGCCAGGTTGAGGACGATCTTCTTCACTCCGTTGTGCAGGAGATCTTTGATCGTGCTTCGAACGACCATGGTTCCCTGGCCAAGGATGATTTTGCCGCTGATATCCAGAATGTGAACGTCCCCGACCGTGCGTGTGTGAATGTTCATGTTTCTCTCCCTGACTCTATCGTGTTCCTCTTTAGCCCGGAGCCTATGGATCCCCGCTGAGGCTCACCTCATGCCAAGTGCATGGCCAACAATACAAGCCACACCTTTTATACAACCCGGGGCATTGCATGTCAGTCCACTTTTGCTCACACACCTGATCAAATCTGCTCACTCCGGCTCCAAGGAAATTGGCATGATCGTGGAACTCACTCGTTCTGCAATAAGGCTGTATTCGGGTCTGAAGACTCTTCACGATTGCCGGGAAAAGGGGGCATTGAAAAGCTCAACGCAGAGCGCGCATAGAGAATCGTGGGGTCGCAGAGGCGATCCGAAGAATGATGTGATCCCCGAGGGTTCGCAATCGATCCTCGGAGCCCGTCCGAGAATTAGGAGGGGTCGCGCGCATGGGGCTTGCGAGGCGAGCTCAAGGCGCGAGGAGGAGGCGATGTCGGTGTACATCGTTGACGACGAGCAACGCAGAGATCGCCTCGCAATCCCCATGCGCCCTTCGGGTTCCGGCGGCGCGGGGGCATCTGCGGCGTTGGCGCTCCTCGACGATGTACCGAGACATCGCCTGCGTCGCGCCGCCTT
>JBGQNR010000202.1:0-12171 GCA_041501225.1 Acidobacteriota bacterium | reverse complement strand
GAAGGGGGGCGCTGATGTTTGCGGAGGATGCGTCCTATGGAATTTGAATTATAAATCGTTTAAGCATAGAGATTTGCCGGCTGGGATGCGATTCGCCTTTGGGCACAATTCTGGGGAATCTATCGCACATGACAGCACCATTATAGCACACGCGAAGCGTCCGCCGCACAGCGGCTCAGTTCAAGTCCCGATCTGGGAAACCTGCGCTGGCGCACAGTGGCCGCCACCACATGCCTCCCGCTCGCATCTGCAGACATGGCGTTGACAGATCCTACTTCGTCGGCGCGTAGACGTCGGCCCAATCGCTCTTGATGCTGATGATCGACCAGCCACGTGCCGTCGCCGTGTCCAACGCTCGGGCGAGCTGGCCGATCGAAGATTCGCGGTCATAGGCGAACTCGCGGGCCGCGTCGTCGTGATGGACGATCATCGCCAGTCGCTGCCCCCTTCCGGCCATGGTCCACTCGAGCATCTGAAAATCCCCGTCGGAATTGCCGAATGCCGCGACCGGACGGCGACCGATGACCATCTCGATGGCGATCGGTTTGCCCTCCTTATCGTCGGTGAAATCGAGCTGCGGCATCAGCACGATCGCCGGTTGGCCGTTGCGCACTTCGTAGGCGAGTTTCTGGCGGCTGCCGATAACCTGTTCCGGCGGAATCCCGTAGACCTGCTGGGCGAAGGCGCGGATGAATTCCACCGAGCCTCCGGAGACGATGTAGGTGCGGAAGCCGTTGGCGCGGAGGAATTGCATGAGCTCCTGCATCGGCCGGAAGGTCAGTTCGCCGTACGGGCGCTTGAACTTCGGATGGCGCGCGGTGGCGAGCCAATCGCACACGATGACCTGGAACTCCTCCGTGGTGATATCGCTTTGCGCTGCCAGCAGCAGCTCGAACAGGCCCCGCTCGCCGGAGGCCATGACCGTCCTCATGTCGCCGGCGACGAGCGATTTGAACGGGTCTTTCTCCTTCCATTCCGGATGTTGCGGCGCCAGCGTCCTGATGCGGTCGAAAACGAAGGCCAACTGAAAGGGAATCGGCTGCTCGGACCACAGCGTGCCATCGTTGTCGAACACGGCAATACGCTCGGCCACCGGTACGAAGTCTCTGCCCCTTTCAGTCGTTACCGCGCGCACGAAGGCCACGATGCGCTGCTTGTTGGCGCCATCGTTCCAGGAAGCAAGCGGATCCGCCTGCTGCGCCGCGCCAACCGCCGCCGGGGTCGGTGGCGCGGATGCCATCGGCGCGCACGCAACGAGCAGGCCGAACAGCGCCAAGGCTGCCAGCCAGTGGGCGGCGCGCGCGAATGAAGGGTTGGTTCCGACGTTCATGCCATTCTCCCGAGGTCCGCAAGGACGGAAGATTTAAGCGTACCACTCAGCCCCGTCACCCCGCAAAGGCGATGCCGGAGGCACCGATGGAATTCCCATATAATCGCCGTACAGGCCGCCTGTGCATGGGCCCGACCGGGATGGACGCAAAGGAAGGACAAGCCGCGCATTCGATCGAGGTCCGTGCCAAGGCGTCCGCTCGTCTGGTCTCCCAGGTCCTCAGGTTCGTACTTGAGAAATTATGCTAACTTCCCGGCCTCCCTAAATCACAGCCGTGAGCCATTCTGGCAGGATTCTTCACCCGGAAAAACGTGTTCCTGAAATCGCGATTCATCCAACCCCTGCGCCTGCGGCCCCGAATCCGTCACTCTGACGGAATTTGTTGCAGGGCCCAGTCATTTCACGGCACGCTCGATGGCGACCTGCGCCAGCGGTGCCATGATCGCATAACCTTTCGCGTTGGGATGGAGATCGTCGGCGCTCAGCTCTTCTTTGAGCGCGCCGGAAGCGTCGACCATGGCGGAGAAGTAGTCGAGATAGGTGTGGCCGTGCGCCGCCGCGTAGGTCTTCAACCACTCGTTGAGCGCGAGAATCCGCACCATCGGTCGGGAGACGGTCTGGGGTGCGGACGGATTGTGATAGGCGCTCACAGGCAGGATGCTCGCCAGGATGACCCGAATGCCGTTGGCCTGTGCAATCTCGCTCATGGCGGCGAGGTTTCCCTCGATCTCCTCGTTCGACATCGGGCCGGTGTTCCCCGCGATATCGTTGGTGCCGGCAAGGATCAGGACTGCCTTGGGCTTGAGTTCCACGACATCGGGGTGGAAACGAATGAGCATCTGCGGAGTGGTCTGGCCACTGATGCCTCGATTCACGTAGGATTTGCCCGGGAAAAAGCCGTCCGATTGGCGCTGCCAGAGGTCGGTGATGGAGTCGCCCATGAATACCACGCGCGCCTCCCCCGCCGCCGGCGCTGCCAGAGCGCGATTGAGTTCGCGATAGCGAGCCAGGTTTGCCCAGTCCCGCAAGCGCATGTCGTTGTTCACCAGAGCCGTGAGTGCTTTCGCAAGTTCCGGACAACTGGGTGTCGCCGGCTGCGCCTGGGGAACCGCAGGAGGCGCCGGCGTCTGCGCCGCTGCAGCAACAACTGCGATAATCAACAAAATCAAGGCTGCCACTGCTCTCATTTTCATCCTCCTCTCTGCAATGCTGTTTCTCGAGTTTACTGTAAAAAGGAAGCTGCCGAACTCTCTTTTTGGACAAAAGCAAGAAACTCGAGGCGGGGCATACGGCCTTTGAGCCTACGGCCGTACTATGACCACTGACCATGGATGTGAGGATATTGACCGTCCCCAGATTGTTATTATCCCGAAGTCCCGATCTGGGAAACCTGCGCCGGCGTACAGCGGCGCCCACCACATGTCCGCGATGGCCGTATCTGAACAATCTGCTAGTTTCCAAGTGCGAGAATCTCCTCACACTTATGTTGAATCTGATGGTACAAAGGCCAAGCCGCGTATGCGATCGACGTCCGCGACAAGGCCTCCGCTCACTGCGCACCGTCCAAAGAAAACGTACCGTCATGCCTGCGGAGGTGAATGGTGACCGGCAACCTGACATTGCGCTCAACCGGACGCGGCAAAGAGCGCCGCACCGGTTAGCTCGGACGTCAGACGGCAGAAGAGGTCTCTCACTATGACGCGTCGTGCGCTACAAGCAGCAGGAGCGCTCTTCAAGCATGTGGGGCTGGGCCTGGCCGTGGCCGTCGCGGTCGCAACCCCATGGTCTGCCCTTGTCGTATTCAACCTGAGCTTTTCACCGCATGTGCCGTGGGCAATACCAGTAGGCGTCGCCTACGTTTGCCTAGCCATGGCTTACCTTAATGGCAGCGGTTGGCCCAAATCCACTTCTGCGGCTCGCAGACGCTACTTTCGGGCTCAACCCCTCGTCTTAGCGGAGTTCAACTGGGCGCTCCTCGCAGGCCTCGCTGCCGTTACGTTTCTCTGGCTTCTCTTTGCCGCCTCAGGCTATCTCTCCGCTCAAGCGCCGCAGGGCTCTCAGGCCGACTGGCCTCCTATCGTCCTTCTCGGCGCCATCATCATCGGTGCGGCGGTAACAGCCATCTCGGAGGAAGGTGGTCTTCGCGGCTTCATGCAGGCGCCTCTTGAACGCCTCATCGGCCCTGCCCCTGCCATCGCAACGACTTCACTGCTTTTTGTCTTGATCCACCTGTCCCATGGTGTTGCGGCTCTCGCTCGATACGGCCTCTTCTACCTTGCCGCAGGCTGCGTCTATGGCCTTCTCGCCTACTTTACCCAGTCCATCCTCCCCTCGCTGCTCCTTCACTTCCTCGGCGACATCCTCGCTTTTGGGCTCAGATCCTCACTCGTGCATCTCACCAGTCCCCATGATGCAAGCACCAGGGCATTTCTGGTTTGTTCCGCTCTTCTTGTTGCTTGCGCCTCCGGGGCAGCGTTCTTCAGGCTGGCGCGCCTTACCATAAGCAAACGATCGCGCCTGGGCACCGAAGATGCGCCCGTCTAACAAGCCGAGGAAGCTGGCGGTCGCCTCTGGCGCCCGCAGTTTATCGGCAGGGCGTTATTCATTGTTTCTTCCCACCTGATATTTGTATCGCGGTTCACCTGGCAGTCCTATAGGATTGCGACCGCGAAGTCCCGATCTGGGAAACCTGCGCTGGAGAACAGTGGCCTCCGCTCATCTGGCCTCCAGAGCCCTCGGGTTCGTACCTGAGAGATTACAGGAATTCATAAGTCTTTATGCTAAGCTCCGGGCCTCTATTTCCAGCTGTGAGCCGCACTGGCAGGATTCTACTCAGGAATGCAACGATGAGGTGAACCGGCGAGTCTTTCCTCGAGTTTTAGCGAGACAACACCAGCCCTGCAGCCAGTAAGAGCGGGGTCAAGAGCGTGATGACGACGTTCATCCCCAGTGCAGGCGCCAGCTTGGACGCGTCCGTTCCATGCCGCAACGCACCGATCGACGCGTGGACCGCCAGCGGAGTTGTCAGAAGAGCCAACAGGCAGAGCGGCGGCAGAATACGCACTGCGACTGCGATCACCACGGATATGTAGGCTCCTGCCGAGAACAGGGTGTAGACAACGGCCCCGGCGCGGATGCCGTGCACGATGAGAAAATACCTCCGGCCGCCGGCTCGATCAGCCTCCAGGTCCGGGAACTGGTTTAATAGCAAGAGATTGCTGACGAGGAAAAAGGGTACCATGGAAGCCGCGAATCCCGTCAGGGAGTATCCCCCGCCCAGCACAAGATCGGTCCCCATCACCATACAGGTCCCGAAACCCAGGCCCGGTGCCACGAGACAGAGGAATAATCTGCGGGTGAGCCAGGGAGTGTATAGAAAAACGATCGCAAGTCCTGCGACTCCCAAAGGGACGATGGCCCAGCCCCGGGTCCAAATGAAATACATCCCGATGGCCGCCGTCACGGCAGCACATAATAGCCCGATTCCAAGTGCATAACCGGACATTTCCGGATGCCTCTGCAATGTGCCGCTGCCACCGCTGAAAGGGGTGCGGTTTGTGCGCGCATCGATCCCGGTGAGGAAATCCGAATATTCGTTCAGGGAGTTCACTGAGGCGTGGGCGCACACCGCGCCGGCGAGCGCGAACGCAGCATCAGCCCAATCGATGGAGCCCTTGCGCCAGAGCGCGGCCCCCACTCCCGCTGCGACGCAGGAGGGATTGAGGAGAAGGAACGGGACTCGCAGTGTGCCGAGGTAATCCTTTATGGTCGCTCTCATGATGTGGGATAGGATACAATAGCCGATAAGGGACGCTCACCTAAAAACCCGATGTGGATGGGAAGGACAAGCCGCGCATTCGATCGAGGTCCGCGCCAAGGCCGACAGAAGCCATGACTCCCCAGAGGTCCTGGTGGTCCGGATTAACAATACTGTCCAGAAGTCCCATTCGAGTCAATAACCCCTCAAACATCATCCAGTTCGAGTTGGCGGTTTTGTATGGCAGCGGTTGAGATGCCTTATTGACGCGAACGCCGTTTCTGGACAACGTACCGAATTTCAAGTAAGCGACTCATCCAGTGAGTTTGAGTCGCGGCTAAACTTTCTCCGCCGAGACACTATGCGATCTGGCGTGACGCCGAAACGATGTTGCATGTAATAAATGGATTTCCTGCGAGACATTGAAAGAATCTAGGGATATCGGTGATTTTCCTGCAGATCCTCAATCGAATGTGAATCCGCTCAACGATCAGGTTACCGGGCCTGCGCAACGGCATCGGATGATATATGAAACCTCCCCTGCGCCGGATCCTGTGAAACCGCTAGCTCGGCGGCCTTGACACAGTGACAGCTGTCTCATCGCCCGTCAGGTCTTCTTCGGTGGCCTCACTTGGGCGCTTTGTTGTACCCGCGCTCCTCATACTGCGAGAGGCGGTCAAGCCACAATCCCTCGAGCACCCGCAGATCAGCCGTCGGGTCATAGTCCGGTTGATCGGGTGGCGTGAGCTCGTCAAGGACCTCGAATTCGAAGGCTTCGGAACCGAGCTCGTCCCAGTCCTTCTGAAGCGCACGGTTGGCGTGCGCACCCATGCTCAGTTGCGCTCGTTGACGATTCAACATCGCCGGGAGGTCGGTGGTGGAACCGATAAGCGATCGGTCGTGGACCGTGTTCCGAACCCGGTAGACGCCCATCGGCCGTCGGGCTTGCTTGTACTCTCGCTTCAATGCCTTTCGGTCCATGTGCATTCATTACCCCCGCAGCTGTAAGATCTCAACCGTCTTCGTTTCTGGCCGCCGAACGCAAAGTATACAAAACTTGCGTAATATTTGGCCGGGCTTGTATTGGTGGGGTAGCGTCCACGGCGCCCAAGTTCGATTGGCAATCCTGGCTCCCGACACCTACTTCGCGCTCTGGAGCGTCAACGCGACCACGTGATCCCGCGGCCGAGAACGAAGATAAACAGCAGACTGGCGACGGCCGCCGTGGCAATCCAAGCAACGCCGCGTTCCAACGGCGCAACTTGACCTTCCCCGCTGCCGCCTCGTCCGCGAATGATGGCGGGTAGACTCAGGAGGGAAGCATTGGCGCCCAATGTTGACGGCAGCGCCGACGCGATCACATAGAACAGTCCCAGAGGATTGAGCAGGCCACCGAGGCCCGCCAGAATTCCGTCGGTGAAGTACGGTGTCCAGCATAGCGCGCGGAGCCTGGGCCCTTTATCCTTGGTCTGAAATGGCTTCAGCCTGGCCGCCACCAGCATCATGGACGCATAATACGAAGCGGCGCCCAGCACCACCAGCCCAATTCGCCATATCCACGGCGGCTGCCAGCCCCGGATCACTGCCGCCCAGTCGCCGAAATTGAGAATGCCGGAAAAAAGAAAGTAGCCGGTCCCGGTAAAGAGATTGCCCGCCATCGCCATGACCAGGAAGTAGCGGGTGGCCGGCCGGTAGCGCTCCGGCCGAAGCAGGAGCAGCCAGAACAGCGCCCCGAAAACCAGATTGACCAGCGTGCCATTGGCGGAGATCCAGCGCGTGCCGATATCGCTCTGCAGTGCTACTGTGCTCAAGGTCATAATATGGGCCCCATCCATCCAGGCGGTCACACCGTGGCCCAGGCCTTCGTGCAGAACATCCTGCAGGATGCAGGCCAGCGCGGAGATGGCAATCAGGGTGAGCCGGTCGTCCTTGGCAGAAACCATGCTGGCGGGCATAGCGACCCTTATAACACAGGCGGATAGGGCCGACAAGCCGCGTATTTGATCGCGGATTCGATCAAGATCCGCGCCTGGGCATCCGCAAGCATCCCCCTCTGGTTCGTCCGGTTCATACTCGAGCCGTTGGGGGCTCACTCCCGCGAAGTCCTAGAGTTGTATCGGGAGCGCACCAACAGCACAAAATTGCATACAAGACCAAACGGTGAGGTGCGCTCCCGATACAACGACTTGAAGGGGGGCGCTGATGTTTGCGGAGGATGCGTCCTATGGAATTTGAATTATAAATCGTTTAAGCATAGAGATTTGCCGGCTGGGATGCGATTCGCCTTTGGGCACAATTCTGCGGAATCTATCGCACATGACAGCACCATTATAGCACACGCGAAGCGTCCGCCACGCAGCGGCTCAGTTCAAGTCCCGATCTGGGAAACGTGCGCTGTCGAACTCGGTGGCCTCCGCTCGTCTGCCCTCCTGCCGGGTCCTCGGGTTCGTACTGATTGATGATCCGGACCCACAACTGCCCAACTCCTGAGGTCCCCAAATCACAAAGGAGTGTTCCCGGCCGTGTAGTCGCAGAAGTCTGAAGTCGCAAGCGTCTCCGCCAAACCCTGGCTCAAATCCCGTCGTGGCAGTTAGATCTATCGCGGCCCTGAGGAGGCGGGGAGGTTGACTGCCCGCCATGCCCTTCTGCCACCAGACAGTTATCGCCTGGCCCTGTACAGCCGACTTCTGTCCGGCCGAGGATCCCGGAGGCTGGATCCTTGTGGAAGCGCCGGCTGCCTATCGGCCAGGACATCCTGAACGCACCGGGTTCTGTCAGCTATTTGAGACTCACTTTGACAGTTATGTGCGGGCGTATGAAGAACGTTTCGAGGCCCGCTCGGGTCCCTTGCGCCCGGTGATCGTACGGTCGGTGGAGGCGTTTCTTGACTGCGGACGCCTGGAAGGAGGTTTCGCCCGGATTCGCTGTCCGAAGTGCCGCGACGAGCACCTTCTGGCGTTTTCATGCCGCACCAGGAATTTCTGCTCCAGTTGCCAGGCCAAGCGCTCGGTGCTCTTTGCCGAAAAACTCACCACGGAGATTCTCGCTCCCGTGCCCCACCGGCCTGGACCTTTTCGATCCCGCGCGTTCTGCGCGGACTTGTCGAGCGCGACCGCAAGCTGCTGGGCCTGCTGTCGCAAACGGCCTATGCCGCGATCCTGAAAACCTTCCAGGCGCTGTTTGACCGCCCCGATGTCCGCCCCGGCTGTGTCTTCTCCCTGCAGACGTTCGGCGCCTATGGGGCGAACTTCCATCCGCACGCCCATGCCCTGGTTTCCGATGGCGTGTTTTCAGCCGAAGGAGAGTTTCTGCCGCTTCCTGCGCTCGATACCGCCGCGGTCATGGAAGTGTTCCGCCGCATGCTGCCCGAGCGCCTGCACCAGGCCAAACGTCTCTCCGAGAACTTCATGCAGAATCTCCTCTCGTGGGTGCATCCGGGATTCTCAGTCTTTGCCGGACCACCCGTCGAGGCCGCTGGCTTGACCTCGCTGGAGTCTCAGGCCCGCTATATCACCCGCCCCGCCCTGGCTATGGACGCGCTGCAAAAACTGGAGGACGGCCGCCTGGCCTTGGAAACACCCCCGGACCCGCGCACCGGCGCCACCCGGCTTGCGCTCGATCCGCAGGAGTGGATTCACCGCATCACCGCGCACATCCCCGATCCCGGGCGCCATGGCCAACGGTTTTACAGCGCCTACTCTAACCGGGCCAGAGTCACCATTTCGTCCGCCGATGGCGATAGTGCCCGTGCCGCGGCAAACACTCACCCGGAGCAGGACAATGCCGACTTCTCCAGGGAAGCCCGGAGCACGTGGGCGCGCCTGCTCAGGAAAATCTTCGAAGTGGACCCCCTGATCTGCGCCTGTGGCGGCCGCATGCAGATTGTCTCCTTTATTATAGAACCACGGGTCGTCGACCGCATCCTGCGCCATCGGGAAAGCGAGCGCTGCAAGGCAAAGGATCGTTTCGAACCCCGGGCTCCGCCGCGCGCCCGCACCCGCTCTCGGCAATAATGCCCAGCGTCGCAGCCAAAGCATCCGGATGCCGGCCAGACCCGTCCGGTCGAGGTGTGCCCGAGCCCCTGCGCAATCGCAAGCCGCAAACGCGGAACTCAAGGCAGGCCGCGAATTGCCGGGCTTTCTGCCGCTCAGAAACCGATTGCCACCCGAACGATCAACCACAATAGCGTTCCTCGACAGTCGTCCCGAGGTCTTCGGCTTAGATCCAAATAACGGGCCTATCTTTTGGATCCAAACGGCATTTCAGCGCGTCAGAATTGACGAAGTTTTTATTATGAGAGCTTAGCGTCGTCAGTCCCCTGTTCGCCCTCGGTCCTTGAGCTGTGTATGGATGAGGTGTAAATTCTTCGTAAGAGGTCAGACACTTCTCCGAGGTTCCTCATGACGCACACGCTTGCAGCGATGGTTCTATTTGTTTTGACACTTTTTGTGCAAGATCCCGAGATGCTCCGGCATTTTGCCTACGACCAGAAGGCTCCACTTGATATTAAAGAGGCAGGCGTTGCGCGGCGGGGCCAGGTCGCGATTCACGACATCTCCTATGCAAGTCCCAAAGGCGGACGTGCGCCAGCGTACCTGGTGGTGCCGGGCGGGGAAGGGCCGTTCGCGGCGGTGATTTGGGGGCATTGGTACATGCCGGGGTCGGAATTCCTGAATCGCAAGGAATTTCTGGAGGAAGCGGTTGCGCTGGCGCCGTCGGGTGTCGTTTCACTGCTCATTGACGGCCCGATCGCACGGCCGGGATATGTACGGGATCCCGATCCGCTCGGCGACCTCCAGACACAGCAACGCGTGCAGGCGATTCTTGACATGCGGCGGGGCGCGGACCTGCTGTTGGCGCGCGGTGACGTGGATCCGAAGCGGCTCGGGTATGTAGGCCATAGTTACAACGCTTCGACGGGCGGTTTTCTGGCGGGGATCGACAAGCGATTCAGAGCGTTTGTGCTGATGGCGGGAACTCTGTCGGATGAGGTGGACATCAAGTCGAAGGAGTTTCAGGAATTTCGCAAGCAGATCGGCCCGGAAAGCTTTGACGCCTTCATCGCCAAGTATGTCTGGCTCGATCCAGGCAAGTATGTTGCGCATGCATCGCCGGCTTCTGTCTTCCTGCAATACGCGACGAAAGAGGACTTTCTCGCGCCCGGGCGGGCGCGTGAGTATTTTGCGATCGTCAGTGAGCCGAAGACGTTCAAGCTGTATGATGCTCCACACGCTCTGAACGCGCAGGCGCGGAGAGACCGAATTGCATTCCTAGTCAAGGAATTGGGTCTGAAGCCGCCCGATCCGGCGGCGATTGCGCGGGTGCCTGACCTGGTGCAGCCGCCGGAAGCCAAGAAGTAGAGCTGGCCTCATTCAGCTGGGCGACGCGCGCACGTGGGGCGCCGTTTTCGGCGAGCCGCCGCTCATTGACTAGGTCGCGTGGGTGGATCGGCAGGCCGGCGCCGGTGTGGGAGGGCGCTGACGAGACTTCTATCAGGTATTTGAGACTCACTTTGACAGTTATATGCGGGCGTATGAAGAACGTTTCGAGGCCCGCTCGGGTCCCTTGCGCCCGGTGATCGTGCGGTCGAGGTGTGCCCGAGCCCCTGCGCAATCGCAAGCCTGCCTGTGCAAGGATACACAAAAGCTTCGGGAAGGCCTGCTCGTTTGGATCAGCCGACCGGTTCAACCGGAATTTCGCCGACCCGCCGCGGCCCCAGCCACGAATATCATGCATTCCCCCTCTACATTGGCATGATTCGCGTTCTTTGTGGCCAAACGCTTTGCTCCAATGTCTGAATCATAGCGACGTTCCCGTAATGCTTGGAACATCGGAGCCTCTTGCCGTATTATCTCATGTCTAACACAGTGTGCGCCGAACCTTGCTGAAAGGAGACAAACCGTGATGCGATGGCTCATGCTCGCACTTTTGGTCATGGGACAGGTCCCCGATAAGACCGCCCAGATGAATTCGGCCGACGATTTTCTCATGGGCGGGCCGGATTCCCCTGTCAAAATGGAAATGTTCTCCGATTTTCAATGTCCTTCATGCCGGGCCTTTTACCTTGATACGGTCACCCGTCTCCTGTCCGAATACTCCGGCGGCAAAAAAGTATGCTTCGTCTTCCGCGATTTCCCGCTCTCCATGCACCTGGTCGCCCGAGAAGCGTCGTGCTATGCATTGGCGTCCAGAGTCCTGGGGCACGATAAGTGGCTCAAGGTGATCGAATATCTGTATACCTGCCAGGCCGAGTGGTCTTATGACGGCAAGATCGAATCGGTACTTTCCAGGATCCTGTCGGCGCAGGATATGGGGAAGCTGAAGGAGGAGTTGAAGAATCCGGCAATCGAGCAGACGATCGAGCGCACTGTCGCTTTGGGGAACAGCAGAAACGTAAATTCGACTCCCACTCTCTTTGTCACAATGGGCGGCAAGGAGCAACGCGTGGTGAACGTGCTGCCATTTGACGTCCTTAAAGGGTCCATTGATCCGTATTTGAAGTGATTCCCTACCCGCATGGGAACAGTTTTGGCAGGCCGATCGGGTTCTGCAGTCCGATCGGCTGCTGCATTGTCCTGTGCCGAGGCCCATCATCCTGCAGCCACGTGGTTTGACATTGCCAAGCTGGGTGATCTCAAGCTTATAACACGCGATCCAAAGTCCGGGCGTGGACCTCTACGCTCAGAAGGATATTCGGCTATCCCGTCCGGCTTATGGGCAATGCGGGTCCGGGGGATCATTCGTGGGGTTGTTCTTCCTTATCTATTGAGAATCGTCAATTATATAGTGACACGAAGTAATTTCCTAGCCCCGCAGGGGCGGCACTGCGACAGCCCAGGGCGCAAGCCCTGGGTCGGCAAGACAACCTAGACGGAACCCTGAAAGGGCAACACATTCCCACATGGAATAGCGTCACAATATTGCGCGAACCTCAATAGTGATGCCAAGATATTGACTGTCCCCAGATCGTTATTGTCCAGAAGTCCTAGAGTTGTATCGGGAGCGCACCAACAGCACAAAATTGCATACAAGACCAAACGGTGAGGTGCGCTCCCGATACAACGACTTGAAGGGGGGCGCTGAT
>JBGQNR010000201.1:0-12198 GCA_041501225.1 Acidobacteriota bacterium | reverse complement strand
CGCTGGCCTCGCGTTTCACTTGGGGTTTATCGCTGATCTACAGCCTGATGGTGTGGGCGTATTTCCCGGCGAATTTTTTCACGCCCGACATCCTCAAGGACGCCCTGGTGCAAGGGCATGTCATCACGATAGCCGCGCAGGGGACTGCAACATCAGTGCCGGCGATGGCGCCGACGCCCGAATACGTCGTGTCGCTGTACGTGGGCATGCTGTCGGCCATCCCCTTTGGGTCGGCGGCGCTCACGATGCTGGCCATCGCGCGCCACTCAGACCGGCGCAACGAGCGCAAACTCCACGCGGCGGGGGCATGCGGGCTCATGGCAATCGGACTGGTGCTGGCGGCGGTGGCGCCGCGCCTCGCCGGCGGGATGACCGGAACGATGCTCACGGTCGCGGGACTGTCCCTGACGGCGATCGGCTGGTTTGCAGCGTTCGCGGTGTTCTGGGCGATTCCGCCGCAGTTGCTTACGGGAACGGCGATTGCCGCATCGCTGGCCATCATCAATGCGCTCGGGAACCTCCTGGGGAATTTTCTGAATCCGAATCTGCGCGTATGGTTGGCGTTCAACCGGCCGACATTCCTGCTGGTGGCCGCCGGATGCGGGCTGACGGCGGCGGTCCTGCTGCCGCTGCTGCGTCTGCCCAAGCGCGATCAGGCGAGCCTGAGGGGCCTGTAGAATTCGCCGAGGCAGAGCACCCGCGACGACATGTCGTCGTTCATTGAAAATAGTACCTTGACGACTGTTTTTTCGTGGGTCCGGGCTTCAGCCCGGACAAATTTAGCCCGGACAAATGAGGGTTTAGGGAATGTTCGACGGCAAATCACAACCGCAGGTGAATAGGGACACCGAGCCTGTTAGCCCTGCGTCCGGGCTGAAGCCCGGACCCACGAAAAAAGCGAAGCCATCCGGTTTTAAGCTGCCCGGGCTGCGCTGGTGGATGATCGTCCTGATCATGCTGGGATCGGTGTTGAATTATCTGACGCGCAACTCGCTGTCGGTGGCTCAGGTGCAACTCAAAGATTCGCTGCACATCTCGGAAGCGCAGTATTCATGGATCACGGGCGCGTTTCAGATCATGATCATGCTGCAGCCGATCTGCGGGTATGTGCTGGACGTGGTGGGGCTCAGGATCGGATTTGCGATCTTTGCCGCGGCCTGGTCCGTGATCAACATGGCGCACGGGCTGGCGGGTTCGTGGCAGGGACTGGCATTCCTGCGCGGGCTGATGGGCTTTGCCGAAGGATCGGCCAATCCGGCGGGGATGAAGGCGACGGCGGAGTGGTTTCCCGCGCGCGAACGGGGGTTTGCAGGCGGGATTTACAATATCGGGGCGTCGGCGGGGTCGATGCTGGCGGGGCCGCTGGTAGCCTTTGCCGTCTTATACATGAACTGGCAGAGCGCATTCGTGATCAGCGGCGGGCTGGGTCTGGTGTGGGTGTGTTTGTGGCTCCTGCTCTATCAGTCGCCCTCGCGGCATCGATGGCTGTCGGACAAAGAGCGGGACTACATCGCCGCGGGACAGGAAAAGGCGCTCAACGAGGGAGGACGGCCGTCAATCCGGGAGATCATCCGGCAGCGGAATTTCTGGGGGATCGCAATCCCGCGCCTTCTGGCGGACCCTACCTGGGGCACATTGTCGTTCTGGCTGCCTCTGTACCTGGCGAGCGAGCGTCATTGGGAGCTCAAGAAAATCGCGCTGTTTTCGTGGCTGCCGTTCCTGGCGGCGGATTTCGGCTGCATTTTCGGGGGACTGATAGCCGCGACAGTGCAGAAATATGCCGGCGTGTCGCTGATCAATGCGCGACGCCTTGCGTTTTCGGTAGGCGTGTGCCTGATGGTCAGTGTGGCGTTTGCGGGTCGAGTCAATGATCCGTATGTGGCGATCGTTCTCTTCAGCCTGGCCGGTTTTGCCCATCAGACGCTGTCGGTGACGGTCATCACGATGTCATCCGATCTTTTCCGGCGGAGCGAGGTTGCAACCGTGGCCGGCATGGCGGGGACGATGGGCAACGCCGGGGTCCTGATCTTTACATTGACCGTGGGAGCGCTGGTGACTCGAATCGGTTATTCGCCGTTCTTCGTCTGTCTGAGCATTCTCGACCTCATCGGCGCGATAGTTTTGTGGACCGTTGTGCGAGAGAGGAAGACCACGTGAACATCACCAATCCAATTTTGCGTGTCATGTCGTGCGTGACGGATTGCTTTTCATCAGCCGGAGGTTTCAGATGCGCTTGAAACAATTCTGCTCTGTTACCGTCGTATTTCTGGCCGTAGCCTGTGCTGATCCGCTTTATGCGGATTCGTATTATCCGCTTCGCCCGGAAGACCCTCGCGCGATCTATCTGACCAAGGATCAGTTCGAAGTGCACGCTGACGGAATCGGCGATGACGCCAACGCCATCCAGCAGGCGATCGATCGTGTGCAGGAGACAACCCGCATCGGCGTCGTCTTCATTCCCGAAGGCCGCTACCGGCTCGGCAAGACGGTCTTTGTCTGGGAGGGGATTCGGCTGATCGGCTACGGCCAGAAGCGGCCGGTGTTTCTGTTGGGCAAGGATACGCCGGGTTTCCAGGAGGGGACGGGCAAGTACATGGTTCATTTCGCGGGCTACCGCCCTGTGGGGAACAGACCGTTCAGCGACGCGAGCGAAGTGACGTTTTACAGCGGCATGAGCAATATCGATTTCGAGATGCAGGAGGGCAATCCCGCGGCCATCGGCATACGCTTCCACGTGGCCCAGCACAGCTCCCTTCAACACATGGACTTCCACGTCGGATCGGCCCGGGCGGCAATGGAAGACATCGGCAATCAGGCCAGCGACATTCACGTGTATGGAGGCACGTACGGGATCATCACCAAGCGAACCGCGCCGGTCTGGCAGTTTCTGCTGATGGATTCCAGCTTCGAGGGACAGTGCGAGAGCGCCATTCACACGATGGAGGTGGGTTTCACGCTCGTCCGGGTCCGTTTCGCGCACATGCCGATCGCACTTCAGATCGCACCGGGGGAAGTGGAGCAGCTTTATGGCCGCGATCTCCAGATGGAGGACGTCCGCTCGGCCGCGTTGAAAGCCGGCAATATGCGAAACACACACTCGGAAGTGACGCTGACGAATGTGGCATGCAGCGACGTCCCAAAGTTCTATCAAGGAGACAAGACGGTCACCGCACCGTCGCGGCACTACATGGTGGACCGGTTTACGCTCGGTTTGGAGATCGGTGACGACGGGAGAGAGCGTGGGATTGCGATGCGGCACCAGGAGCACGCACTGTCGCAGCCCGCTCCATCGGTAACAAGCGATATTCCCGCGCTGCCGGCCATGAGCCAGTGGGTGAACGTGCGGACCCTGGACGTGAAAGGGGACGGGAAAACCGACGACACCGCGGCGTTGCGGGCGGCGATCGAGAAACACCGGGCGTTGTTCTTCCCCAGCGGAAACTATCGCGTGTCAGGCTCGATCGAACTGAAGCCAGATACGGTCTTGATCGGATTGAATCCGGAAAATACATTGATTTCATTGAACAACGGGGCGCCAGGATTCGAAGGGGAAGGGGACCCGGTCGGCGTGCTGGTCGCGCCAAAGGGCGGCAGGAACGTCGTGGTTTCGATCAGCGTTGCGCCGGGTGCGAACAGCCGCGCCGCCGGCGTGATCTGGATGGCCGGGAGCAGTTCGATGCTGGACGATGTGTCATTCCCCGGAGGCGGGGGCGGCTTCGGCCGCGGGCCCGGCGATAGCCCGCTGGGCCCCGATCTGCTGATCAAAGACGGCGGGGGCGGGATCTTCCGAGGGAATTGGCCTCACGGCACGAGTTCGAGGACGGCCGGACTTCGCATAGAGAACACTTCTGCGCCGGGCAAGGTGTATCAGATCTCGGTCGAGCATCACATGCGGGTGGAATCTCAATTCCACAACGTGCAGAACTGGGAGTTTTACGCGCTGCAGACCGAGGAAGAAAATCCGGCCGGACACGAGGCGTTTTCGCTCGAAATCAGGGACTGCCGGAACCTCCTGTTTGCAAACACGTATATATACCGCGTTTCCCGCACCACCCTGCCGAAGACGTACGCCGTGATGGTGCGCAATTCCGACGACATCCGTTTTGAGAACGTGAAAGTATTCAGCCAGACCCGGCTGGCCTTCGACAACGCCGTGCTGGACGAGGACAGCAGCGTCGCCGTACGGCCGCAGTTCTTCACCAACTTCATCGTCAGGAAAGGAATGAAGGCTCCGGCGGCGGCTGCGTTGCCGCCGGTGTTCGCCAAGGACGCCAGGATCGAAAAACTGGCGAGCGGATTCAGCAACGCATCGGGCCTGACGACCGACGACGCCGGGCACCTGTTTTTCACGGACGCCGCGATGAGCAAGATCTATCGCTGGAATGAAGCCGACAAGAAGACGGAGCAGATTGCGGCAATCAAGGGCCAGCCGATGGTGATGGAATTTGTGAAGCCTTCGACGCTGCTGATCGTCGCGTATGAAAGAGCCGTCCACAGTCTCAACGTGGCGGAAAGTAATTCGACGCCGCAGCCGGTGGCGGAGACCGCGGAGAAGTTGGCCGACACGGTGCTGTTACTTCCGGTTGGGCTGCACAACATGCTGTCGATCCTTAAAGACCTGACGGAGCGTCGCGATTACGTATACCGGCAGGGAAGCAATACCGCCGTGATCGGCGTCACGGAGAATGCTCGCCGCGGGTACTTCTATGCACCAGGGACGAAAACTGCGATCTTTGCGGGTGGGACGTGGCGCCCGATTCTCCAGAGTTCCAACCTCGCGACGTTTTCGCCGGGGGCTGAGCACTATGTGACCAGCGAGGATGACGGAAAGACCTATCGGGTAAAGCTGGGCAACGATGAAAAGCTGACCACCAGCGTCTTTGCGGAACAGGGTGGCACGTCGGTCATCAACGATGCGGCGGGCAACGTATATATTGCGAGCGATCAGGTCTATGTCTACAACCGTGAGGGCAAGCAGATCGGCGTCCTGGATATCCCCGAGCGTCCCGGCAGCCTCGCCTTCGGCGGCCCCGACGATCGCACGCTGTTCATCGGAGCCCGCGGCTCGCTCTATTCGATCCGCATGGCCGCCCCAGGGCGGGCTTTTCGGCTTTCTCTGCACTCTCAGCGTGCTCTGCGGTGATATTTTGCCTTTCTTACTGTCTGAATCGCAGCAGGTATTGATTATGCTTGACTGGTAATCGTGTGAGCGATAGCATCGCTTGCCATAGCGTGCAACAACAGGCTGCGGAATATCTACAACTCGCGGTTTTCGTTCGGCACGATCAGGTGGGACCCGTTAATTGCCATGTTCTGTCTGTAGCTGTGGGATTGCCCCGAAGAAATGGGGCTGCTACCAGGAGCTGCGACGAACTTGCAGCGCGGGGAATTGTCCCGCCAGGTTTGCCGGCGCATTAGAAGCCAGTTGCTAACCCTCGGCAGCCGCCGACTGACGGTAATGAAGTTAATGGATCAAAGGATGCATGAAAGCGTAGGGGTGGGACTCAGCGAGTCACGGGAGCAGGACGTGGGGGCCGAACTCAACCGCTTGCAGGAGAGCGCTGCGTTTCGCACTAGCAAGCGATGCAGAGAGTTCCTCCAGTACATCGTCGAGCAGACGATCAAAGGGCAGAACGGTGCTCTCAAAGAACGCTTGATCGGAGTCGAACTTTTCCAGCTTCCGCCCGATTTTGATACCGGTCAACACACGATTGTCCGCGTTACCGCCAACGAAGTACGGAAGAAGCTGGCTCAGTACTACGCCGCCGAGAATGGTTCGTGCCATCCGGTCAGAATCGGTCTGCCGCCAGGAGCGTACAGCGTCGAATTCAGGTGGGAGGCGCCGGCTGCGGCGCCGCCTGTTCCGGCTCGCCCGAGGTGGCTCACCGGCGCGGTGCTTGCCTGCGCCGCGGTCGTTTTATTAACCGCCGCTGTTTATTCCTGGTGGCACTGGCACGCAGTCAAGCCCATCCTGGCTGATGGCAAATCCGCCGCTATTCCCGTCCCGGCTTCAAAAGCATCGCCGGGCAGCGGGGTTCTGCGTATGATCGCAGGCTCTACCAATACTTACGTTGACCGCAGCGGGCGGACATGGGGCCCAGATCGCTTCTTTTCCGGAGGTTCCGTGCTGGTCCGTCGGGCGGAGAAGATCTTACGGACACTGGATCCAGACATTTACCGGCACGTCCGCCAAGGCGACTTTCGGTATGACATTCCGCTGGAGCCTGGATCCTACGAAATGCACCTTCACTTTGCCGAGACAGGATTGAGCGATTTCATCAGCGCGGAATCCAGCGGCGAAGGACAGCGTTTTTTCCGGGTCTCCGCCAACGGGACGCCGATTCTGGATGTATTTGATGTGGTGGCTGATGCCGCGGGCGCCAACATCTCAGATGAACGCGTGTTCAGGAACGTCTCGCCAGCCCAAGATGGCTTTCTGCACCTGAGTTTTGCCTCCATGAAAGGTGCAGCCATGCTGAGCGGGATCGAGCTTCTGCCGGTCAGCGCCGGGGAGATCAGGCCTGTCCGAATTCGAGCGGGCTGGACCTCCGCGTGGCAGGATTCCTCCGGGCAGTTCTGGCGGGGCGACTCCCATTTTTGGGGAGGAAATGCCCTGGTCCGCACCATGAATCCGGCTCGGGAGAGCAACTCCCTTGACATGGCGCTCTACGCCAGCGAGCGGTGGGGGCATTTTTCTTATGCCGTGCCGGTGGCCGAGGGCCGATATCGGGTAACCCTGAAATTCTGCGAAGGTCACTACGGATCCCTTAACACTGGCGTGGGTGGAATTGGCAGCCGTGTTTTTGATGTTTATTGCAATGGCGCGGCCCTCCTGAGAGACTTCGACATCTTTAAGCAGGCGGGGGGAGAGGGCCGACCTCTGGACCGAACCTTTTCCGGGATCAGACCCAACGCGCAGGGCAAGATCGTCCTCACTTTCGTTCCTATCAAGGGGATGGCCTGTGTGAATGGCATTGAAGTCGTGGAAGATTCGAAATAGTTACTCCATCCTCCACGCGAACTTTGTTTCCAGCCTAACATGCTTGATGTTCGCAACCCAGGGATGATCGCGGCCCGCAGCGACATCCCGCACACCAGACTCGCACAGACCGGCTGGCCGTGGTTCCATGCTTTCCATCGCAGTGTGCAATACGCCCATAAGGGACACACGGATTTGGTGAGGGGGTTAGAAGGCCCGGTTAACAGTTAGATCGGACAAAGCACTTGGCTTTTCCAATGGGCTAAACCTTAGAGATTACTTAGCATTAAGCGCCGGACACCGTACGAAACCTAGACAGTACGGGACTCGCGTACTAAGGTGGCGCCACAAAAAGAGGCAATCCCCGTCCCGGGTCGCCAGCGAACGCCGGCTGCTAGGGCGGAATAGGCTGAGGGAACTTTTTCTTGAAGTGGAGAGCATGCGCCCTCCCGCTCCGGGTGGTTGGCACCGCCCGTCGCTTCGGGCTGCATTCTATCGGTGTGTGTCGCGTGTTTTATGAGGTCGGGCGGAGGCTCTGGAATTTCGAGCAGACGGGATGTTCGGCTTTCGCCTTAGATTTATAAGAAAAACGTCAATCAGGCTGGGAGAAGACGTTGTCCGGTGCCATGCGGGTTGAAGGGGCTGCGCGTGACGCTTCGTCCATGTCTAGCTCTAGATGAAAGGATGAATCATGACCTACCGTATTGCCCTAGCCGCGCTTGCCGCGGCATTAGTATTCTGTTTGGCAGCCCCGCATGTGGCCGCCCAGTTAACCACAGGTACTGTCTCGGGAAGTGTTCGCGATCCGCAAGCCGCGGTAATCGCCGGCGCAACCGTGACGCTGATCAGTGAAACCCGCGGAACACGGTTTCCCGACGTCATTTCCAACGCGAGCGGTGACTTCGTCTTGCCTAACGTGCCGCCCGACACTTACACGTTGGAGATCAACCAGAAGGGTTTCAAGATGCTCAAGCGCACGGGCGTCGCCGTAAGCCCGGGCGACCGCGTTGGCCTCGGCGCACTCACGATGGAAGTCGGCGGCACGACCGAGACCGTAACGGTTACCGCCGAAGCAGTGCTCTTGCAGACGCAAAGCGCGGAACGGTCGGCCACGATCTCGACAATCGAGGTTCAGAATCTGCCGCTCGCGAGCCGGATTTTCACAAACCTGACCGCGGTAATTCCGGGGGTCACCGGCACCAGCCGCGTCGGGGACATAACATCCTACTCAGGCGGCAACACAAACATCATGATGGACGGTATTTCCACCATGGATACCGGCAACAACGCCATGTTGATTTCAGTGAATACGGAGTCGATCGAGGAGATTAAGATCCTGACGTCCGGCTACCAGGCCGAGTACGGCCGCTCCAGCGGCCTGCAGATCACCGCGGTCACCAAGAGCGGCTCGAACAGCTTTCATGGCACGGGTTTTTTGATTATGCGCCAGTCGGGGTGGTATGCCAATAGCAAGGCTAACATACTCAACGGTGACAAAAGGCCCTACGTCAAGCAAAAAGATTGGGGCTTCACGATCGGAGGACCCATCGGGAAGCCGGGGCACAACAACAAGTTGTTCTTCTTTTACAGCCACGAACTCGACCCCCGCTCTATGACGGTGACGGGCGGCACCAATGTGACCTACCGCTTTCCGACGGCGCTGGAGCGCGCCGGCGATTTTTCGCAAACGACGGACAATCTCGGCAATCCGTATCCCTATATAAAGGATCCGCTTATCAGCGGCACGTGTTCGGCTTCCAACCAGACTGCCTGCTTCAAGGACGGCGGCGTTCTCGGAAAGATCCCCGCCAATCGCCTGTACCCCTTGGGGCTGAAGATCCTGAGTCTGTACCCCATGCCGAACCTCACCACTGCCGGCCTTAATTACAATTACAAGGCGGACCTGCCGGTCCAAAGTATCATGTCGCAGGCGCCGATCATGAAATTCGACTACCAGCCCTTCACAAAGCTGAGAGGCTCATTCAAGTTATCCCTGTGGGAGCAGCCGGCCACTGTTCAGACGGGCACCCTTCCCGGCTTTAACGATACCCAGGTGTACAAAAAGTGGTTCTACACGTGGGCCAGCACGGTCACCTACAGCCTCAATCCGACAACGTTCCTGGAGGGGTCCTTTGGCCACTCGCGGAACGATTTGGCCGGCTGCTTTGGGCCGACAAATACAGCCGGGCCAGGCTTTTGCACAAGCTCCATCCCCATGAACACCGTGGCCAGCCTGTCCGGAGCCGGCCTGACCGGGCTGCCGTCCCTTTTTCCCGATTCCGGCGTGCTGAACAAGAGCTATTACGCCTTCCAGGCCATGGAGACTGTCAAGTCCCCCATCTGGGACGGGACGAAGATGAGCCTGGTTCCCCAATTCTCCTGGGGAGGCCGGGTGGCGAACGGACCTCCGAACTTCCCGTTCCCCGGCTGGCTGAATACCAACCAGACCACCGACATGACCATCAGTGTCACGAAAGTGAAAAGCAGCCACACGCTCAAGGCCGGCTTTTACTGGAACCACAGCTACAAGGCGCAGCAATCATTGGCGGGGACGTGGCAGGGCTCCATCAATTTTGGAAACGACGCGAACAACTTGCTGGACACCCAGTTCGGCTTCGCCAACGCGGCGATGGGCGTTTTCAGCTCGTACAGCCAGTTGTCGAAGTACGTCGAGGGCAATTACATCTACAACAATCTCGAGGGTTTCATCCAGGACAACTGGAGGGTTAATCCCAAACTCACGCTGGACTATGGCGTGCGCCTCGTCCATCAGCAGCCGCAATACGACGCGCTGGGGCAGGGCGTGAACTGGCTGCCCGACAAATGGAGCCTGTCCAGTGCGCCGCTCTACTATTTGGCGGGTTGCGCCACGACCGCGCCCTGCAGCGGCTCGAACCGCCAGGCGAAGGACCCGCGCACCGGCCAACTGCTGGGGCCTAACACAGCCGTGGCGATCGGCACGCTGGTGCCGGGTTCGGGGAATTTCATCAACGGCCTGGTTCCCTCGGGAACAGACCCGGTACCCACCACTACCTACAACTGGCCCACGCTCGTCCCGGCGCCCCGTTTCGGAGTCGCCTATGATGTCACCGGCAAGCAGAGGATCATCTTCCGTGGCGGCGCCGGTCTCTATTTCGATCGTCCCTCCGGCAACACCATTTACAGCCAGATCGCAAACCCGCCCAACGAACTGAGCCAGACATTGTATTACTCCCAGTTCCAGACGATGGGTGGGCTCACCACCCAAGGCGCTGCCAACCTCAATGTTTACCAGCTCAACAGCGGGCTCCCCAAAACCTGGACCTGGAACGCCGGCGTGCAGTATATGCTGCCTTTTAACACGATGCTGGATGTCTCCTACGTCGGCGAGCACGCCTACGATGTCGTCGAACAAGTCAACATCAACACCGTCGATATCGGCGCCGCTTATTTGGCGGCGAACCAGGACCCGACGGTCACCAGCTCGCTTCCCGGCGGGGCGGCAGTGACCCAAAACATGATGCGCTCTATCCGCGGCTTCGGCAGCATCAACATGATGATACCGCGCGGCTTTATTACCTCGCACACTCTGCAGATTATGTTAAATCGTCGCTTTGCCCACGGTGTGCAATTCAGGCTCAGCGACACGATCATGCTCAAGCGGTTTGGAGATGCCGGGGCGCGCATCCAACACGCCGCCGACGGCACCTGGTCCTATCGTTCCGACCAGGACCAGGCCAACGAGCTGTTTACCAACTACATCCCCACCCGGCACACCTTCAAGGGCGATTTCGTATATTCTATCCCGGCGCTGAAAAACATCGGCTCCGGTTCCGCCAATCAAGTCTTAAAGGCGGTGACCAGCGACTGGCAGCTCTCCGGTATCTGGGCCGCCAATACCGCCAGCGCTTACACGATCGGTTACTCCTTCCAGAACGGCGCCGGCAATCAGCAAATCACCGGCTCGCCGGACTTTGGCTCGCGCATCAAGGTTACTGGCAATCCGGGCGGCGGATGCAACACCAGCGATATCTACCGGCAATTTAACACTTCAGCCTTTGCCCCGCCCGCAGTCGGCAGCGTGGGGCTTGAGTCCGGGAATGACTACATGCGCGGCTGCTTCTACCAGCAGTTCGATCTCGCCTTGCAGCGCGAGTTCCGTGTGGCCCGTCTGGGCGAGGGCCGGCGGCTTTCGTTCCGGATCGACGCTTTTAACGTGTTCAACCAGTCCCACATCACCGGGCGGAACGGGACCATGACAGTGACGAGCTTGACCGATTCGACGATCGTGAATCTTCCGTACGACTCCAGCGGCAACCTGATTCCCACGCGATCGACACCGAGAAGCTCGGGCTTCGGCATGGCCACCGGCTTTCAGGGCGCGCGAACCATACAGGTGTGGCTCCGATTCAGGTTCTGAGGACGCGCGCCGAGTGCATCGTCATGCGCCTCATTCAACTCGCTGCCGGAGGCTGAGTAAGGCGCATGGCGTGCGCGAGTCGCGAGGCGACGACTGAGGGTCAAAGCGCTGCCACGAGAACCTCAGCCGCGTTGCTTCGCGACTGGCTCTTGATTGTCCCGAGAGTTTTTTCTTGGAGTAGAGGGTGTGAGCCCTCATGCTTCGGGCAGATTGCGCCGCCCGGGATCTTGGGTTGCGCCCTGTTTGCTCGCTTCTCGCATTTATTAATCGCGTTGAGGTTCTGTATTTTCGGGCAAATGGAATATTTGCCGTTTGCCCTGGACTTAGAAGAAAAACACTAATCCGGCCGGGAGGCGACCTTGTCGGGTGCCATGCGGATTGAAGGGGCTGCGCGTGAGGCAGTTCCGGCCGCGCATTTTTACGATTATCGGACCGCACGCCGGGTCTATTCAGATGAGATCGGCGACGCTAATCTTGGCACTCCTCTAAGGAGAATTTATGAGACTGATTAGAATCATCGTCTTCGCGCTGCTCCATTGCGGCTTGTGTTGGGCGCAGGCAACGGACGAATGCACGCCTTCAATCCTGAACGTTCCGGGCGCAAAGTATCCCTGTGTTTATCCTGATGGTCGCGCGACGTTCCGCGTGGTTGCGCCCGACGCCCAGAAGGTGCAGATCAGGGTCGGGCGGGCCTTCGATATGGAGAAGGGATCCGACGGCGCGTGGATGGTGACCACGACGCCGCTTGTAATTGGATTCCATTACTATTCAGTGGTCATCGACGGCGCTACGGTCGCCGATCCGGCGACCCGCACATTTT
>JBGQNR010000200.1:0-12275 GCA_041501225.1 Acidobacteriota bacterium | reverse complement strand
TGCAAGGCGGCGCGACGCAGGCGATGTCGCTGTACATCGTCGAGGAGCGCCAACGCCGCAGATGTCCCCGCGCCGCCGGAACCCGAAGGGCACATGGGGCTTGCGGGGCGATCTCCGCGTTGCTCGTCGTCAACGATGTGCACCGACATCGCCTCCTCCTCGCGCCTTGAGCTCGCCCCGCAAGCCCCATGCGCGCGACCCCTCCTAATTCTCGGACGGGCTCCTAGTCAATCATCCTACTTCACCGCGCTCTTCAGCTCTTTCCCGGGCGTGAACTTGGGGACCTTGCGCGCCGCGATCTTGATTGGGGCTCCGGTCTGGGGGTTCCGTCCTTTGCGCGCTTTTCTCTTTGAAACCGAGAAAGTGCCAAAACCGACAAATGTGACTTTCTGACCCTTTTTCAGGGCGGAGGCAATACCGCTTATCAATGAATCGAATGCCTCTTCCGCCTGACGCTTTGTCAGGCCTGTGTCTTTCGCGATCTTTCCTACCAGATCTCCTTTGTTCAAGGAATTTTCCTCCTATGCAAGGGTTACTGCTGATCGATTGGATCCTTAGTGACCTTTAACATTGCGCAGTAGGTCAGTCAAGCGAAATCCCGGAATTCCCGCATTTCTCAGAGGACAGCGGCCACGAAGGACACGAACTATCATTCCCTGTTCGTGTTCTTCGTGGCTGCTTTTGGTTGCATGCTCCCTCTGGCGCGTGCGGGACCTCGGTGATAAGTTTCTTTCGTGCGTCGTCCGACTGCAGCGATGCTCTTGTATTTACCCCGCCTTCATGAGTAGAGTAATGGCCCGCGGAGGAAGAGAAATGGGGAAAAAGCCCCTGTGTATCGCCATTCTTTGGCATATGCACCAACCGGACTACGGCAACGAGCAGACCGGGGAGATTTATCTTCCCTGGACCAGATTCCATGCCGTCAAGGATTACTACGACATGGGAGCTCTTGTGGCCGAGGTGCCCGGGACGCACGTCACGATCAATGTCGTGCCGTCGATGATCGATCAGCTCTTCGCCTACACTCAAGGCACAGCCCGCGAGACCTATGCGGCGCTCACACTCCGGAAGGCGAGCGATCTCGACGTTCGGGAGAAGTTGTTTCTGCTCCGCAGCTTTTTCCAGCTCTCCTGGAAGCAGATGATTCTCCCTTATCCGCGCTACAAGGATCTCCTCGATCGGCGCGGCACTGCGGATGCCGACGGCGAATTTGGCGCGGCACTGAAGCGATTCTCGACCCAGGATTACCGTGATCTGCAGGTCTGGTTCAATTTGAGCTGGTGCGGCAACGAGCTGAGACGTAATCCGGTCATTGCAGCTATGCTGCGCAAGGGCCGGGACTTCACCGAGGAAGACAAGTCGCACCTGCTTGGTCTCCAGACGGAATTCATCGGACGCATTCTCCCTCTTTACCGGAAGCTCATGGAAGAGCGTGGCGTCGAGATTTCCGTGACGCCTTATTACCATCCCATCCTGCCCCTGCTTGTGGATAGCCGGTCAGCGCGGGAAGCCACGCCGGATATTCTGATGCCGGCCAGCCAGTTCTCCTATCCGGCGGACGCGCGTGCACACACGGCACGCGCCCAGAAGCGCTTCCAGGAGGTATTCGGCCGGGCGCCTCGAGGCATGTGGCCGTCCGAGGGGTCCATCAGCAAAGCGGTATCCGCTCTGGCTCACAATCTGGGATTTCGTTGGCTGGCCTCCGACGAAGGGGTATTGCTGAATTCTCTCAGGAAGTCCGGGCAGGGCGGCACTGCCCTCACGCTGGCACAGAGATGCCGCGCCTGGAGCCACGCCGGTGGACCGGCCTTGTTTTTCCGCGATCATGCGCTGTCGGACCTTATCGGATTTACCTACAGTGGCTGGGAGGCGGGCGAAGCCGTGACCGATTTCTTGAGGCGCCTGCGCGAGATCCACGACGCTTTGCCGGACGACGGGCGTCATTATGTAGTCCCGGTCATCCTGGATGGCGAGAATGCCTGGGAGCATTATCCCCGGAACGGGGCGGAGTTTCTCAGCCTCCTGTACCGCAGACTCAATGAAGCCGGCTTCTTGCGCACCGTGACATTTTCCGAATATCTCGACCTGGAACCTAAGCCGGAACGCCTCGATGCCATTGTGGCCGGCAGTTGGATATACAGCAGCCTTACCACCTGGCTCGGCCATCCCGAAAAAAATGCCGCCTGGGAAGCGCTTACCGCTGCCCGCCAGGTGTTCGCGCGTTATGCGCGCGATTGCGCAGATGCGGCCCAAAAGGAGAAGGCCTTCAAGGAACTGATGATTGCGGAGGGAAGCGATTGGTTCTGGTGGTACGGCGACGACCACCAAACGGAAAATGCCGCCGAGTTCGACGCGTTGTTTCGAAGTCACCTGAAAAACATCTATCGGCTGCTCGGGCAGTCTTGCCCTTCCGTGCTTGACGCTCCCATCAAGAAAGCGGATGTCAGGACGCAATTCCGGAATCCGGTTCACACCATATCCCCGAAGCTGGACGGCAAAGTGACCGACTATTTCGAGTGGCTATCCGCAGGTTTCGCCACGCCCGCGGGCGGCGGTGCAATGCACCAGGTGGTGCGACACCTGGAGAAGGTTTATTTTGGCTATGACACCAGCCAGTTTTACATGCGCCTGGATTTCACAGGCGGGCTGTCCAAGCTGCCGCCTCTCGTGTCGGTGCAGCTCCGTTTCCTGTCGCCGCAGGAATGCAGGTTGACGGTGGAACGCATCGGGGGGCAGTGGGGTTGCAGCTCTTTCAGTTCAGCGGTTCCGGATCAGACGCCTGCGGCTGCGGGCAGCAAGATCCTGGAGATCGGCATTCCGCTGAAGGCGCTCGGGATCGAAGGGCCTGGGGAAGTGCGGTTCTTCCTCGCCCTATTTGAAAGAGACCGGGAGTTGGAACGATTCCCGTCCACGGGATTTTTGGTCGTACCGGTGGCTCCTCGGGGTCTGGATGAACAGGAGTGGATTGTTTAATGAGTAAGATTGCTCTGTCGCAGGATGAAGTCGCCTCTCTTATTGCAAGACTTAAGCGTCTCGCCGGAAACCTCTGGTGGACGTGGAACCAGGATTGCCAGGATATTTTCCACGAACTCTCCCCACGGGGTTGGCAGACTCTCTATCACAACGCCATCGCGGTTCTGCAAGAGGTCTCGGATTACGAACTGCGTGTGCGCCTCCAGGACCGAAGGTTCGCGATCCACGTGCGCGCCGCCCTCAATGCCTTCGAAGCCTATCTAAATGAAACCAACACCTGGGGACGCCGGCACGCGCCCGCTCTGTTGAAACATCCGGTTGCCTATTTGACGGCCGAGTTCGGTTTTCACGAAACCCTGCCCATTGCCGCCGGCGGCCTGGGCATTCTGGCCGGGGACCATGCCCGCTCTGCCAGCGACCTCGGCATCGGCTTCGTCGGCGTGAGCCTCTTCTATCGGGAGGGTTACTTCCAGCAGGCGATCAACCAGGATAACTGGCAGACCGAGTATTACACCCTGCTGAACCCGGGATTCCTGCCAATGGAACCCGTGTTGAACGGCGACGGCACGCCCCTGGTCTGCTCGGTAGAAATCGACTTGAGCCGGGTCTACTTTCAGGCCTGGCGTGTGAAAGTAGGCCGTTGCCAGGTCTACCTGCTCGACTGCAACCGACCCGAGAACGAGCAGCATCACCGCGACCTGACACTTCACGTGTACGGGGGCGACAACACGACCCGCATCATGCAGGAGATGGTGCTCGGCATCGGCGGCGTGCGCCTTCTGCTTGCCCTGGGCATCCACCCGTCCGTGTACCATATCAACGAAGGGCACGTGGCCTTCCTGGCGATCGAGTTGATGCGTGAGAAAATCGCGCAAGGCATTTCCTTCGATCAGGCACTGGCGGCAACAAGGGCCCAATGCCATTTCACCACTCACACTCCGGTGGCGGCCGGGCACGACAGGTTTTCACCCGAACTGATGCGCTATGCCTTCCACAATATCATTCCCGAACTCACTCCTTCCCTTCCGGAGTTCCTGGCGCTCGGCCGGGTCCGACCGCAAGATGAGAATGAACCATTTTGCATGACGGTGCTCGCCCTAAAGGCCTCGCGCACCGCGAACGCGGTCAGCGAGCTTCATGGACACGTAAGCAGGAAGATGTGGCATGAACTTTATGCCGACAAACGCTTGGATGAAGTGCCGATCGGCCACATCACCAATGGTATTCATCTCCTGGACTGGATGAAGGGGCCGGTCCGCAGTTTCTGGAAACGCAAGCTCGGCTCCCGCTGGGATCGGGAAGTTCATTCCAGGGAATTTTGGCAACGGATGCTCGATCCTGACTTCGTGACCGACGAAGAGCTCTGGGCGCTGCGCTACATGTTGCGCAGGGCGCTGATCGAGTACGCGCGGCGCCGCGTTCTGCACCCGGTGGTGCAGCACCGGTCGCAGGATGAGTTCATCCACATCGACCCGCTGCTGCATCCGGATGCGCTGACGATCGGGTTTGCCAGGCGCTTCGCCACCTACAAGCGCGCGCCATTAATCTTCCAGGAATTCGACGCGATCGCAAAGCTGGCCACGGATTCTGAGCGACCGATTCAGTTCATCTTCGCAGGCAAAGCGCACCCGATGGACCATGAAGGCAAGCGTTACATCCAGCACATCATTCATCTGAGCAAAAACAGCGAGCTGCGCAATCATCTGGTCTTCCTGGACAACTACGACGTGCATGTCGCCCGTCAGATGGTTTCCGGCTGCGACGTCTGGCTGAATACTCCCCGCAGGCCACTCGAGGCCTCAGGCACCAGCGGCCAGAAGATCGGCTGCAACGGCGGCTTGAATCTGAGCATCATGGACGGCTGGTTCAGGGAAGGCTACGACGGCACCAACGGCTTCGCCATCGGGACCGATTCACACCCCGATTCGATTGAAGAACAGGACCGGATCGACAGTGAAAATCTTCTGCGCGTGCTCCGCGATCAGGTCATCCCCTGCTTCTTCGAACGCGACACCCAGGGGATCCCGCGCCGCTGGCTCCAGATGATCCGGCGCTCCATGGCCACGCTGGTACCCCAGTTTACCACCTGGCGCATGGTCCAGGAGTACACCCAGAAGTACTACCTGCCGCGGGAATGACGGCGCGCGGAATCACGATCTGCTTGCGCCGCTGGAGGGCGTTGTCAGCTGCGCCGATATACGTCTTTTCTGAGGCCAACCTTGGCAAAGATCACGACCACTTCGTCGTCTTCGATTTCGTAAATGATCCGATAGTTTCCCTGCCGCACCCGATAACTTGACTGCAGACTGAACCCGGCAGGCTATTCTGGAGGGACGCGGGGATATCTCCTCGAGCGTTCCGCATGGTCGAAGGGTACATTTCTGCTACAATAATTATTCTGCACCTGTAGGCAATTGTTGATCTCATCGAGACAAAGAGATGCGTTGGCCAAGGACTGCAGGGTGGTGCCTCCTGCTGGTGGGAATTCTATTTCTTTCTTCTGCCGGCATGAATGGAGGCACCCCGAATCCCGCAGAACAGGCGACCCAGCCCAAGAAGTCCTTCGTGACTGCTTTTGCATTTCATAGCAGATGAATGGTGAAAAAGTGAACCGGAGGATTTCGAGCCTGCATCCGACAGTGAAAGCCGCCGGATGGGTCAGTCTGTTCACCGATGTCTCCTCCGACATGATTGTCCCGCTGCTGCCGCTGTTCCTGAAGTCCGTGCTGATGAGCGGCATGACGTTTATCATCGTGATCGAAGGCGCAGCCGAAACCACGGCCAGCCTCTTCAAACTCTTTTCCGGTTATATCTCGGACCGCCTGGGGCGGCGCAAAGTGCTGGTCCTGATCGGCTACACGCTCTCATCCATCACCAGGCCTCTGATGGCCGCAACCCAGGCCGCGTGGCACGTCCTCAGCCTGCGCATGGCCGACCGCGTCGGCAAAGGGATTCGCACCAGCCCGCGTGATGCCCTGGTCGCCGATTGCTCGCCTGCAGAAATCCGGGGTCTGGCAATGGACGGGCCACCCCTTGCCGGCCTTCCTGATGGGAGCGGGCCTGGCAGGGCTTGCCGCCTTGCCTGTCCACTCCATCCACGCTCCCTGGACAGTTCCGGCCGGCCGTGGAGCCGCGGCCGGCTATCCTGCCCCTATAGTGGATCACGCAGTCCAGCGCGAAGGGGCGCTCGCTTTATGTCGGCGGCACAGAGAGAAGCCACGGAAATAAACTCTCGACACCCCCTTCTAAAGTGAATGTCCGGCGTTGGAATACTTTCAGGAACTGACTCCGGCCGTGACTTTGGCCGAGCCCAGAATTTCATGGACCCTGGAAACGACATCGACAAGCGAAGAAGCCGCTGGGGGTGTGAGCTCCATGTTCATGGACTGCATTTCGGCGATGGATACGATGATCAAATAGATTTCCAGCAAAGACCCGAGCAGGGAGGCGGATTCGATCAAATCCTTGAGACCGATATCATGAGCGCTCAGGGCCTTGGGGAAATCGGAGGCAAACCGGGGCTTGAGGGTGGACACAGTTCCCGCTGCTTCGCCATCCATGCAGGCATCGATCATGACGACCATGCGGTAGTCCTGCAGGTAGGACAGGAGATGAAATCCGCCGGTGCCGCCATCGACGACCATCACGCCGGCCGGCATTCTCTCCTGCTCGAGCCGGCGCACAGTGTGAACACCGACACCTTTATCCCCCATTGCAAAAACGGAGGCACCCCTTGAAACCAAACCCCGATTAGGGCTCAGGAGACCGCCACGAATATCCATGGATACCCTGAAGCTCACTGCATTGGTGTATTTGAGGCCCAATTTGCTATTCTTGTGGCGGCGGCAATAATTGCGGGGATTGGATTTGACGCCTTACACTTGCCAACATCGGCGCAATATAAACCTCCGGCAGAGTTCACGCTATCGATTTCGGGAGGTCCCGCTTGTGTTGGCCCCAGAGAATGAGCACGCAATCCAGGAGCAAGGCCATGAAGCATCGCGATCGCGTTCAGGCTGCGTTAAACCATGAAGTCCCCGACCGCTGCCCCATGCAGATCAGCTTCACCCCGGAGTTCGCTGCCCGTTTGCGCTCCGAACTGGGACAGGCGAGCACAACTGCCCGTAACCCACACGGTCGCCGGGACACGTTCGAACTGGAATGTGCGTTGGACGAAGACTTGCTCCTAGCCCCTCTGGGATGGATCAAACCCAGTTATGTGAAGGATCAAAACGACGATCAGGCGGCCCCTTACCCGGATGAGTGGGGGGTGCGGTGGCGGGACATCCAATACCAGACCCGTTTCGGCACCGGCTGCTATACGGAGATGATCTCCCACCCATTGGCCGAGGATGCCGCGATCGAAACCTATCGCCCTCCTGATCCGACGCGCCCTGAGTTGTACGAAGAAGCCCAGAACCTGGTCCGCTTATACAAAGAAGAATACTGGATCACCGGCATGACGGTCTGCACGATTTTTGAAACGGCATGGGCCCTGCGAGGATATGAGCAGCTGTTGACCGATTTTGTGATCAATCCCGAACTGGCCGAGAGAATCCTGGACATACCCTTCCATTACCATCTGGCAGCCGCCCGGAAACTGGCCGATCTCGGCGTTGACATGATCTGGACCGGCGATGATGTGGGCACCCAGAACCGGATGCTGATGTCCCCTCAAACCTGGAGGAGATTTCTGAAGCCACGCCTGGCGGCCTTCATAGCCGCGCTGAAACAGAAGAATGCCCATCTGAAGATCGCCTACCACACCGACGGTTGCGTGTACCCGATCATTCCCGATCTGATCGAAATCGGGATGGATGTGTTGAATCCCATTCAGCCGCAAAGCATGGATCCGGAAAAACTGAAGCGGGAGTATGGCAGGCACCTATGCTTCTGGGGCACGATTGATATTCAGGAAACCTTGCCCTTTGGAACTCCCGACGATGTCAAGGCGGAGGTCTTGAAGCGGCTGAGAACCGTCGGCCAGGGCGGCGGCCTGATCCTCGGGCCGACCCATAATGTGCAACTCGACACCCCCATGGAGAATTTCTGGGCCCTGGTGAAAACCATTACCGAAACACCTTATGACCGCATCTGAGTCTGCAACTTTTTCGCCTCGGAACCCGGACCCGCTATGGTAGTGTTAGGCCTCCGGGAGTGATTTCATCGCAAAATGCTGGATTCTATTGCAGGGTTGACGGGGCTGTTCATTGCAGGAGTTGCAGCTGGAGCGATTAATTCGGTTGCAGGCGGCGGAACTCTGGTTTCATTCCCGGCTTTGATCGCCTTCGGTGTGCCCCCTGTGCCAGCGAATGCCACCAACACTGCAGCCGTTTGTCCCGGCGCGCTGAGCAGCGCCTACGCCTATCGGCACGACTTCCCGAAGCAGCAGGGACTGCTGGCCCTGCTTTTGCTGCCCAGCCTTCTGGGCGGATTTCTCGGCGCCTGGGTGCTCGCCCAGACTCCCAACTGGCTGTTCGCCAGAATCGTTCCCTTCCTTGTTCTGTTCGCCACCATTCTCTTCGCCGCGCGCGACCGCTTTGCGCGCCGTCTCGGCTTTGCCGCAATCGAGGATGCGCACCCCAGCCTGGCCGGGCGCATCTGGGGATTCTTCTTTCAGCTGTTCGTGGCGGCGTACGGCGGCTATTTCGGCGCGGGCATCGGTATCCTGATGCTGGCATCGCTCGGCGTCATGGGCTTGCGCGACATTCACAGGATGAATGCGATCAAAACTATTCTGTCGTTTCTCATCAACGGCATGGCGCTGATCTATTTCATCGCGAAAGGGCTCATCGTCTGGCCAATTGCGCTGCTCATGGCTGCCGGCGCTATCCTCGGGGGGTACGTCGGGGCGCGCCTGGCAAAGCGCATAAACCAGCGCCACCTGCGGTTATTCATCATTGCCGTCGGCTTGTTCGTTTCCACATGGCTGTTCCTCCGGTGATGTCCCATTCGATCAGATCCACATAGGCGCCCTCGCAAAGCAGCCACGAAGCACACGAACCAAACGTATTATTTTAAGAGAACCTTTTTACGCCGCGCTCCGTATTGACTGTGGCTCATTGAACAACTGTTAATTCGAAAAGGAGTAAGCCAGCATGATGAAGGCATGGATTCCCGCAATCGTACTATTTGTCAGCTGTGCCGCAGCCCAGGAGCGACCCAAGCCTGAGCAGATCTACGAGCATCCCAAGCTCGAGGTCGTGGTCCCGAATTTTCCGGTCGAGGGATTGCTTCTGGACATCGGCGGAGGAGGAGAAGGCGTCATCGGTCAGCTCAAGGGGAAGCAGGTAGTGGCCGTTGATTTGATAAAACGGGAACTGGAAGAGGCGCCGGGCGAGCCGCTGCTAAAAATCGTGATGGACGCCCGCGACCTGAAGTTCCTCGACAATACCTTCGCCACGACAACGGTGTTCTTTACCTTCATGTACATCGATCCCCAGGATCATGAGAAAGTTTTCCAGGAGATTCATCGCGTATTGAAGCCGGGCGGCCGGTTGCTGATTTGGGATGTCGTTTCCCCGAAGAAGACCGACCCGCGCCAGCTCTACATTCATTACCCGCTCCACATCAAGCTCCCAGCCACCGAAATCAATACGGGCTACGGCGTGCGGTTCGCCGAAGGGCAGGGGCAAGACCGCTACCTTGCACTGGCAAAGAAGACCGGATTCGACGTGGTTACGCGCAGGAACGACAAAGGGTGGTTCCTGATAGAACTCAAAAAGCGAACTTGAGAGGGCCGCAACTGAATCGAATCTCACGGATTGGGCAGCGACCGCTTTCTGGATTGAGCCTGAAGTCATTTAGCGCTACATTGGAGAAACTCGGACACGAGTGGCGTCCATTTGATCGATATCCACCAGAGAGGACCGCAATGCGCACTCACGGGTGCAGACTTTCCTGCTTCCTACTTTTAAGCCTCTGGTCGGCAGTGTTTCTCAAAGGCTCAGGTCAAGCGCCGCAGGAAAAACCTGCCGCCGCCCAGATCCGAGTGCATACGGGGGAGGTTGTCGTCGACGTAAACGTGACAGACGGGGAGGGAAAGCCCATCCGTGGCCTTACCGAATCCGATTTTGCAGTTTACGAAGATAGCGTCAAACAACAAATTGCCTCTTTCCGTTTCATTTCTCCGACTACACCAGAGCCAAGCCCGCCTTTAAGGCAAGATCCGGGCAAGACTACCCTGCCATCCGAGTTGGCTGCCGACACTCCAGGCTACCCCCACCTGATCTCTCTTGTATTCGACAAGGTCAACGCGAATGGGGCCGAAGCATCGCGCGCTGCGAGCGCTGCCAGGACCTATGAGGGAGTTAATATCCTCCCGGATCTGTCGGCGGTGTATCGAAAATCCACCGATAAGGAATTGACCGTCTATTTCGTCGTTCAGGCAAACACGGCATCACCTCAGATCCAAGCTACCCTGGAGTTTTTAGGGGATGGCGCACCCAATGCAAAGCTCCGACGAACCCTGCCCCCACCTGATGAGGCAGGAAGGATCCGGTGCATCACACGAGTTGGCCTCGACCCATTCAAGCCCGGCAAGTATGAACTGCGCGTGACCGTAACGGATGCGAGCAGATCGGCATCCGGCATTGCACAATTCCGCGTCGAGCGATGAAACTCGCACCTATGGCTTAGGATCACTGCGGCGACTTCGGGGGGTATGATAAGGTTGCGCTTCTGCTGGCAACAGGATCTGAGACCCAAATCTACTTTCGAGGAGGCAGTCATGAACAGACGTATCGCGGTCTTTTGCTCGCTTTTCGCATTATGGTTGGCTGCTGGTGATTTAGCTGCCCAACAACCGCCTCCGGTGACGGCGATCAAGGCCGGCCGGCTCATCGATCCTGAAACAGGGACGATATCCTCCAATCAGATTATCCTGGTCGAGGGGGAGAGGATAACTGCCGTGGGCCCGAACCTGGCCATTCCCGCAGGAGCCACCGTCATTGATCTGTCGAAGCTTACGGTCCTGCCGGGGCTCGTGGACGCCCACACGCACATGGCGATGACCTATAAGGAACAACCGGAAAACAACTATTACTACCTCACCTACGTCACCGATTCGACGCCGCTGCGCGCAATCCAGGCAGCATCCAACGGCATCCAGCTCCTCAATTCGGGCTTCACCGTTGTCCGCGATGTAGGTAACAACGGACTCTACGCAGATGCGGCACTTCGGCAGGCGATCGAGCAGGGTTGGCTGCCGGGGCCGACTGTGATCCCCTCGGGACCGATGATCGGCAGCACCGGGGGCCAGTTCTGGCCGACGCCGGAGATGTACAAGTACCACAACATCATGTTCCCCGAGTATATCGACGCCAACAGCCCCGAGGAGATTGTGCGCGCCGTCCGCGAGAATATGCTGTTCGGCGCCCGGACGATCAAGCTGTGCATCGATTGCAAGCCTTGGGGCTACTCGGTCGAAGATATCAAACTTGCCATCAGCGAGGCGGCAAAGGGCGGATGCAAAGTTGAGGGGCATGTGCAAACCCCCGAAGGGGCACAGCGCGCCATCGACGCCGGCGTTTATATCATCGCCCACAACAATGCGCTCACCCCGGAGCACCACCGGCAGATGGCTGAAAAGGGCATCTTCCTGGCCGGAACCGATACGCCGTTCACGCCCTATCGGGGCAGCGAACCTGCCTTCAAGCGGACCGTGGCCAATCTGCGTGACGCTTGGGAGAAAAAGGTACTGCTCACTTTTTCGACTGACTTTGACTACTGGAACGAACGAATGAAGGATCCGAAGACGGGCGAGTGGTTATCTCGCGGAGAGCTGACCGTCAACTTCCTCGAAACCTGGAAGGCGGCCGGTATCCCTCAGGCAGATATCCTGCGCGCCATGACCATCCAGGGCTATAAGGCCGCCAACATCATTAACGAACGCGGCCCGATCAAGCCCGGGTTCTTTGCCGACCTGATCGCGGTCCAGGGCAATCCCCTTACCGACATCGACGCCTTGCGCAACGTTCAACTTGTGATGAAGAACGGCATGGTGTTCAAAAAGGATGGCGTCATGATGCCGGAGAAGTTCTTCCACCCGGGCCCGGTCAAGACACTCAACGGCCGATGGAGTCGCTGAGAGGCAGAGCGGCACTGGCCTGATTGGATTGGGATGCCTGGAATCTCGGCATTCCCAGGTTTTGTGGGCCGAGTCCTAGTACTACTACGTTAGGTGATGCTCAAATGCCCGTCGTTATTGGTCAGAAAAAGATCTTTAATCTCGAGTTCCGGGGGCGCGAAAACCGTGCCGGATGCGCGTCGCGATTGGGCCTTTTCAGGATCATCCGTAAAAG
>JBGQNR010000199.1:0-12285 GCA_041501225.1 Acidobacteriota bacterium | reverse complement strand
CCACCTGCGGTGTTCCCAACGAGAAGGGAACTTGGCTGATGACGTGCTATTGAGTTTATCGGTTATCATATTGATACAGCTCAACATCCGTGCAATGTATCAATTCAAGTTCCTTAGGAGGGCTTTCATCTCCGAATGCCTATTGCCCCAAGGGCTTGCGCCCCCTGGGCTGTAGCTGTTGGACCCCTTCGGGGTCAAAATAGCATCTGCTTCAGCTCTGCCAGCATTCCAGGACTTGTCGTCGGTTGCAGTGCCTGAATCGCAGGTACTGAGTAAAAGCATGGGCAATTGACTCAGTACTCCGCACTCAGTACTTAAAATTCACGGAGGGCGATCATCGGATCGACTTTCGTCGCGCGCCGGGCGGGCAGGAATGCGGCCAGGAGCGCGACTGCCGCAAGCATGGTGACGGCAATAAGGTACGACAACGGGTCGGTGGGGCTGACGCCGTAAAGCAGGCCCGTCAGCAGGCGCGTCAGAACCAGCCCGATCGCTAATCCGACACCCAGTCCAACGGCGGTCAAGGTCATGCCGCCGCGGATCACCAGCTTGAAGACATCCCCGGGCCGCGCACCCAGAGCCATGCGGATACCGATATCCCGCATGCTCTGGCTTACGGAATAGGCGATCACACCATAGAGCCCGATCGCCGCCAGAAACAGGGCAAGCAATGCGAAGGCGGAAACGACTCCGGCCGCCATTCGAGCCGGCAGCAGCGCAAATCCTAGAGCCGCGTGCATGGTTTTCAAGTCAGACAAAGGAAGTTTGTCATCGAGGCTCAGGATCTCCCTGCGAATGGTCTGCAAAAAGCTATCGGGATCGCCGGCTGTTCGCACATGCAGGTAGAAGCTGGCCCGGTGGTTTTGATCCAGGAGCAAGTAGAAAAATGCCTTGGGGTCTTCACCCAGACTGAAGTATTTGCCGTTCCTGACGACGCCGATGACGATCCGGTCTTTTCCGCCGGTACGGACGTGTTTTCCGATCGGATCCTGACCCGGCCAGAAACGCTGGGCGAAGGTCTCATTGATGATCATCACTGGAAGCCCATCGGCAGTGTCGGTTTCAGCGAAACCCCGCCCGCGCAAAACAGGGATTCCCATGGCAGGGAAATAACCGTAATCGGCGGTGGCGCAATCGATGGTGGGATCGTTCATGTCCGGAGGCGGCGTATAACCCTCAGGCATGACGCTCATCTGGCTGCTGGATAGGCTGAGCGGCAGGTTGTCGGCAAATCCGACCGATTGGATGCCGGGCAGAGTCTTAAGCCGTTCCCTGAGCGACCGGATGAATTGCCGCCCCCTGGCTTCGTCATACTGCTGTAATCCAAGATCCAAAGCCACCACAACCTGATTGTCCGGATTGAATCCGGGATCGAGATTGCGCGCATTCTGCAGGCTGCGCACCACCAGACTCGCGCCGATCAACAATGCGAGGGAGAGGGCTATTTGTCCTGCCACCAGAATGCGTCTCAGCCGGGAAGCCCCGGCTAATGGCGCGGGATTGCCTTCTTTCAAAACACTGACAAGATCCGTTTTCGTGGCGGCGAGCGCGGGAGTTAATCCAAACATCAATCCGGTAACGACGGTAACAGCAAAAGTAAAGGCAAGCACAGACCAATCCATGCCGATTTCGAGTTTCATGGGCAGGTCGCTCGGAGGGCGGAAAGATTGGACCAGCCGGGTCAGCGAGACCCCCAGAAGAAGTCCCACACCGCCTGCGAACAAGGACAGGAGGAAGCTCTCCGCGAGCAGCTGACGCACCAGGCGCAGGCGATTCGCGCCCAGGGCCATGCGGATTCCGACCTCCTTGCGTCGCGCTGCGGACCTAGCCAGCAACAGTCCCGCGACATTCGTGCAGGAAAGCAGCAGGATCACACCCACCACTCCGAACATAAGCCGCATGAACATGACGAACCCATCCCGCACCTGAGGGTGGAGACTCGCTTCGGCGTCGGGGAAAAGCATGGCGCTCGTGCCTTTGTTGCTGTTGGGGTACTCCTCGGCAAGGTGACTCATGAGGGTGTTCACGGCGGCGTTAGCCTGCGCCATCGTCACCCCGGGCTTTAACCTGCCAATGATGGACTGGATCCAGTGATTGCCCCGCATGGTCAATGTTCGCCGGGCGTCTCCGAGCTGCTCCGTCATCGTAATAGGAACCCAGATGTCCTGGCCCACTCCCGTGTTAGTGCCGTAAAAACCCTCAGGTCCGACCCCCACGATGGTAAACGGGCGCGCGTTTAAAAGGATGGTCTTTCCGATCACTGCCGTGTCTGCGCCGAATCGCCGTTGCCATAGACCATGGCTGATGATGGCGACCGCATGGGCGCCGGAGGGCAGGTCCTCCTCGGGCAAGAATCCCCGGCCCAGGAATGGCTTTACGACCAATTCTGAGAAGTAGTTGCCCGACACGACGGCGCCCCAGACCCTCTCATTCCGGTCGCCGGCGGACAGGTGGAACGGCATGATGCTGTTGGCCACCAGTCCCGTGAACACATCGTTGCTGGCGCGGACATCCAGATAATCGGGGTAAGAGAATGAGCCGAACTTCAGGCCGCTGGACCAGCGCACAAAAATCCTGACCAGGCGATCCGGCTCGCTGACCTGGGACTTGCGCCACAAAAAAGCGTTGGCAAAGCTGAAGGTTGCTGAATTGGCTCCGATGCCGAGTGCGATGCACAGAACTGCCGCCAGCGTCAATCCTGGGCTTTTCCTAAGCTGACGAGCGCCGTAACGAAGGTCCTGCAAAAACTGGCTCATGGCCCTGCCCCCTATTTTGAAATGCAGCTACCGCGACAGAGACGCATCTGCTCTCATAAACGGAAACAGGAGCCTCGAAGTTCATCCTAAGTATGCGAATACCCTCAGAGGCGAGCCTTGCTGGCATCCCAGACCCGGTTGACCACGCGCAACAGGACCAGGCCGCTGACGATAAACACGGCGAGCAGCATCAGGGCATAGTTCATGCGCCCGTACAAGAAGTTGCCTACCGTGAACAGTGCCGACCAGATCACGGTGCAGCCGGCCACCCAGCCGAGCAAACCCAGGGGAATGTTCTGACCGGTCGCCTTCGCCTCCTCAAGAGAGACGCCGGCTTCCTTGCGGACCTGCGTCCAACCGGGGCCGAAAGGCTTTACCTTACGGTAGAACTCGATCAGCGTTTTCCGATCTGTCTCCGGACCAAGAAAGGCGGTCGATATCCAGCAGATCGAGGTGACCGCAACGGTGATTACCAATCCCTTGTGCGTGCTGAGTGCAATGCCGTTCTTGTGCATCAGCAGCAGCACGATCGAGACGCCGAAAGAACTGATCATCGCCACCACTTCACACCATGCGTTCACCCGCCACCAGAACCAGCGCACCAGGTAAAGCAAGCCGGTGCCGGCGCCGACCTGGAGAATGATGTCGAAGGCATCCTTGGCGGTGTCGAGCAAATAGACCGTCCCGGAAGCGCAGAAAAACAGGAGCACCGTCACCACACGCCCGGCCAGCACATAGTGCTTTTCGCTCTTGTTTTTTCTGACGAAGCGCTGATAGAAGTCGTGCACCAGGTAGGAAGCACCCCAATTCAGATGGGTGAGGATCGTCGATGAGTTGGCGGCGATCAGGCCGCCGACCATCAGGCCGATGAAGCCAACCGGCAGGAATTTCAGCATCGCGGGGTAGGCGATATCGTGCCCGATCAGGCTCGGATCGAGATGAGGGAAAGCCTCTCGAATGTCGGACAACTGGGGGTAGATGATCAATGAGCACAGCCCCACCAGGATCCATGGCCACGGGCGCAGCACATAATGCGCCAGGTTGAAGAACAACACCGCCCCCAGAGAGTCCTTTTCCGATTTCGAGGCCAGCATGCGCTGCGCAATGTAACTGCCGCCGCCCGGTTCCGCACCGGGATACCAGACCGCCCACCACTGCACCGCGATCGGCATGATAAAAACAGCCACGGCGAGATCCCAGTTGTTGGTGAAATCGGGGAGGACGTTCAGGTAATTCAGGCCGTTCGGGCCCTTTAAGGCCGATAGTTTCTCCACCATCCCATGCAAGCCGCCGACTTGCGGCAACCGCAGGGCGAAGTATGCCGCGGCGATCACTGCCGTCATCTTGATAAAAAACTGGATCATGTCGATCACCAGCACGCCCCACAATCCGGAGTGCGCGGCAAAGGCCACGTTGAGGACGCCGCAGATCAGCAGGGTCTCCCACCTCGGCAGGCCGAACAGAATTCCTGCGATCTTGCAGGCAGCCAGGTTCACCGTCGCCATGATCATGCAATTGAAGAACAGCCCCAGGTAGACGGAGCGAAATCCGCGCACAAAACTGGCCGCTTTCCCCGAGTAGCGGATCTCATAAAACTCCAGATCCGTCATCACCCCCGAACGCCGCCACAATTGAGCGTAGAAAAACACGGTGGACATGCCGGTCAATACAAAGGCCCACCATACCCAGTTCCCTGCCACACCGTTGCGGCGCACGATGTCGGTCACCAGATTCGGCGTGTCGCTGCTGAATGTCGTGGCCACCATCGAGAGCCCTGCCAACCACCATGGCACAGAACGGCCGGAAACAAAAAACTCGGACGTGCTCGATCCAGCACGTTTGCCGAAAAACAGCGCAGGGATGAAACAGATGCCGAGGGTGAAGGCAACAATGATCCAATCGATCAATTGCAGGTGCATGGCTGGTTTCCTTTTGTGAGAATGCGCGCGAATCTACCAGAAGCCCCTGGAAAGAAAAAGGCATTATATGCGAAGAGTTGCCGCCACCGGTATCAATCCTGGAAAATTCAGTATTTCCAAGCAGTTCTTCATGGGCCAGGGGCGCACCCAGACGCTGAAAATTAATGGTCATTTTAAGGCAGCCACGAAGGACACGAATGGGCGAGAATTTTTGATCCAGCAAAGGTTTGTGTCATTCGTGGCAGCTTATGCAATTTTGGGGCGAGTTGTTTTCGGAACAGTGTCAGACAGATTAATGTCTCCCGCAAAGATTTGTGAATTCGCAAAGTAGGCCCCGGCCGCCAAAGCTGTCTCAAAACTGGGAGTCTTCGGGACGCCGAGAAAGCAGCCGGGGGCAAGCCGCGCAGCGGCGCCGCCCCCGGTCAGCCGATGAGCCACGAGGAGCCCCGGAGGGGCGAAGGAAAAATCATGTTCATCGCTTGTCAACGCATTGCCTTTGTCAGCCCTATGCAGGACTGATCCGGGTTAAGATCCCGGCAGTGAGTCCGGTTGACAACCGCTTGGTCATTCGTCGAGCGAGCGCTGGTTGGTTTCCTTCATCGGCAGCATCAAAGCCAGGCCGACGAGACCATAAAGCATGATGTAATATGCGGGCGCCAGCGGCTGGCCCAGGCTATCAATCAACCATGTCGATACCAGGGGTGCGGTTCCTCCCGAGAGGGCCAGCGTGATGTGGTTCATCCAAAACCACGCTATCGGCTTTTTTCTTGTTGAAACGTGCCGTATGCCCTATCGTATCCAGTTTCAGCATCATCTTTCGGTGAGGCCTAGGTAAGGAGTGCTTTATGAAGATCTTTGACTCCCCTGCGTGGGGCAATCGCTATGGGTTTGCCGTATTGGCGGCCATTTCCTTCTCGATCAGTGTGGCTTGGAATCCATCCTCGCGGGCATGGCCGCAGGAGCCGAAACAAGGCGCCCAATCTGAGCAGGCTCCGGTCTCTCTCGTGAGCCCCATCGAGCAGGCGATAAAAGATGGGACAGCGCTGCACATATCCTTGAAAGAACTTACGAAGCTCGCCCTGCAGAACAACCTGGATATCGCGATCTCCGAGACCAACGAGGCCTTGTACCAGCAGCGGGTAACCCAAACCTATGGGTTTTACGATCCTACCATCAACATCAATGCCGCGACGGGAAGGAGCAAGTCAGCCAACACCAACATCACCAACCGGTCAGCCACGGGTTTTAACCAGCGGGATACCGCCAACTGGAATTTCTCGATCGTCCAGAATGTTCCCACCGGAGGGACAATTACGGCAAATCTCAACTCCGGCCGCAGCGACACCAACCAGCTGGCCACCCTGTTCACTCCCCAATTCCAGGCGAGCACGCAGATTCAGGTCACGCAACCGTTGTTCAGGAATTTCCGCATCGACCAGACCCGCAGCAACATCAGGCTCTATAACCTGGACATCAAAACCAACGACAGCAAGTTCAGGCAAGGCGTAACCAACACGGTGGCTTCGATCCAAAGCCTCTACTGGGACCTGGTGGGAGCAATCCGCAACTTCGATATCAAGCGCCAGTCCGTAGAACTGGCCAGACTGACGGTCGAACAGAACAAGGCCAAGGTCGAAATCGGCACGCTGGCTTCCATCACCGTCACAGAGGCTCTGGCGACCCAGGCCACCCGTGAAATCGATTTGATCCAGGCCAGAGAGACCATTCTCAGCACCGAGAATGCCTTGAGAAATATGATCTCCAGTGACCGCAACGCCGAGATCTGGCACCAGACCGTCGTCCCAACCGAATCGCCCGACTTCAAGGAATATCCGGTGGGTCTCAGCGACGCCATCAACACAGCGCTGAAAAATCGTCCGGAATTGGAACAATACGATCTCCAGCTGCAGCAGAACGACATCACCTATCAGACGCAGTCCAACATGAAAAAGTGGCAGTTCGACGTCGTCGGCACTTTCGGGGCGAATGGAACTGCAGGGCCGCAGTCTTATAGTTCCACCGGTGACCCGTCGATCCCGCCACAGTTTGTCGGCGGCATGCCGACTTCTTACAAGACGATCTTTACCGAAGGGCTCATCAACTGGACCGTGGGCTTCAACATTCAAATCCCACTCAAGAGCAGAACCGTCGATTCACAGCTTGCTCAAACGCAGATCTCGAAACTCCAGCTGATGATGAATCGGACGAAAACCGAGCAGAACATCATCGTCCAGATCCGCGACGCGGTAGAGTCTCTCGAAACCAGCCGGCAACGCGTGCAAACCGCCAAGGTTTCGCTCCGCTTCGCGCAGGAACAGCTCGATGGCGAAACCCAGCGGTTTGACGCCGGCATGAGCCAGAACTTTCAGGTGCTTCAGCGCCAGGCGGATCTTTCAGCCGCGCAGGGTGCGGAATTGCAGGCCCTGATCACCTATAAAAAGGCGATCATCACCCTGGAGCAGAACATGTATAACCTGCTCGAATCCAACGACTTCGAAATTGCCAAAGGCACTGGCAAAGGACTGCGTGCATTTAAGTGATTTCGGCGGGATTGAATTGCCGGCCAGTCGATTGCGGCCCGCGGTCTGGAGAGGAAGTCCGTATGACCAGCAATGAAGAACATCTGGATCACGACAAACTCGTCGTGTTGATGACTACCCAGAGTGAAGCGGAAGCCAACATCGTGAAGAGCCTCCTCGAAGAGTCCGGCATCCACTGCGCCCTTCTCTCCCAGGTTCCCCACAACATTTATCCGTTCACGGTGAACGGGCTCGCCGCAATTCGGATCAAGGTTCTGGAATCCCAGCTTGAAGCTGCCAAGGAGGTGCTCCGCGAGCAGGAAAGCGATGCGGCAAATGGCTTGAATGACCCCGGGGAAGATGAGCTTGAATAGCCAGGAACGCGGAGACATTCCGTGTTCAGATGGTCATGATTCTGCCGGCGCCTGCGCATTTGCCTGGGAGCCCAAATCAGAAAACAGCAGAGGAGGAACGCATGTTTGATACTTCGCTATTACCCTTCGTTCCAATTTTCCTGATTGTCATCATTTTAGTTGTCTCGCTGGCGGCCATGATCCCCTGGTTTTTTATTTATAAAAAAGCCGGCTTCCACCCGGCCATGGGCTGCCTGATGTTTTTCCCTATCGTCAATCTGGTCATGATGTTCATCCTCGCCTTCACAGACTGGCCGATTGAGCGCGAACTGCAGAATCTGAGAACATCAGTCCCCGACCGGAATGAGGTTCGCCCAAATATTTAGAATTTCGGTGACAATTCGGGTGACAGGCTACGCAACTCCCGAATTCAAGATACCGCAGTTTACATTCATGCCAGCAACTCGGGAGTTGCGTAGCCTGTCACCCGAATTCGCTAACAGGCGAAATAAGCCGGCTGTCGGGCGCTCGCTGCTCCGAGATGCGTTACTTCAGGTCTAGATAGTAATGGTCTGTTGCCCCGTTTCCGGATCAAAACATTTCTTAATATTCTTTAGTTAAATTGCTTGACGGATCACCGAGCCCACATTAGCATGTACTCATCCTGGCATCGATTTTGGGGGCCGCATCAGAGGTGAACACCACCACGAAATGAAGGTGTATTCTCGTACTTCTTCTTAGGGTGCGGTTGAAAATCAGCAAGAACTTTTTGGAGGCAATATGCAGAGGTCTGTATTGCGCGTGATGGTAATATCGGTGCTCGCTGGGATGATGCTTTTCTCGGCATCCTTCGCGAGTGCTCAGACAGGGAGCACAGAACTGCGCGGAGTTGTTAAGGATCCATCCAGCGCTGTGATTCCCAACGTCGCTCTGACGTTAAAAGACAAGGCTACCGGGCTTGAAAAAACAACAGTGAGCGGCACGGATGGCGCCTACCTGTTCACAGCCCTGGTAGGAGGCACATACCAGTTAACTGCCACGGCAAGCGGCTTCCAGACAGCCGTTATCGATGGCGTCGTAATCAATTCGGGACGCGTTACCGATATTCCCGTCGGGATGAAAATCGGGTCGGTAAGCACGACCGTCGAGGTTACCGCTGCCGGCATCCAGCTCGAGTTGACATCGAACACGGTCAGCAATACGATCAAGAACACCAGCATCCAGAGCCTGCCTTACTCGAGCCGCGATTCGTTGTATTTCGCCTTGATGATGCCCGGGGCAAATTCGGCCGGTGATAATCGCTACACCACCTTCAACGGCTTGCCGAATGCGTCACTGAATATTTCCGTGGACGGCGTCAACAACAATTCGCAGCGGTTCAAGAGCGGCGGCACGAGCTTTTTCCAGTTTGCTCCGACCCGCATCGACGCGATGGAAGAGGTGACGGTGCAGACCAGCGGGATGGGCGCCGAGTCTGCCGGCCAGGGAGCCATGTCGATCCAGATGATCACCAAGCGCGGTACCGACCGGTATCGTTTCCGGCTCCTGGAGCAGTGGCACAACGAGTTTCTGAACGCCTGGCCGTTCATGACCAAGCTGGCCTATCAGTATGACAAGACCCAGTTCAAGCCAAAGACGAGGCAGAACTACGCGGTCGCGAGTGCCGGCGGTCCGGCGCTGCCGTTCATCCCTTACTTTAAGGACAAACTGTTTTTCTTCGCGTATTTCGAGGCCAACCCGCAGCCAAGCACCAGCCGGCGCTCGAATACCATGCTGCAGAGTGAAGCCTTGACCGGGACCTACCGGTTCATCGATAAGAGTGGCGTGACCCGCACGCTGAACGTGCTCGACGTTGCCGGCTCGGCCGGTTTCCGGACCGCGATCGATCCCACGATCAAAGGAATGCTGGACCAGATCACGGCGACGCAATCAACGCCGGGCACCAGTTTCCAGGACAGCACGACGTATCCATTCCAGCGGACGATGTACTGGAACTACAGCCCCTACTCCCGCGCTTTTTACCCGACAGTGCGCGTGGACTACCAGATCAAGCCGAACATATCCTGGCACGGGACATGGAACTACCGGGATTCGTTATTTGACGGAGCCCCCAACTATCCGGGAGAGGAAGCATTTAAGAGTTCATTCTATCAGGATGTAAGTACGGCGAACGTCTGGGTCATCAGCAACGCGGTGGATTGGACGATCTCTCCCAAGATGGTCAACAATTTCACCTTCGGAAACCAGATGAACTGGGAGCTGTTCGCCCCCGGATATGACATCCACGCGTGGTCGGGCTATGGCGACAAACGGATCAGCCTGCCGTTCTACACCAACCTCAATAACGGCAATGCCGCCCCCTACATCTCCACCTATGCCCAGGATGACCGGAACAACCCGGTGTGGGAAATAAAGGACAACCTGAGCTGGGTCAAAGGCCGGCACATGATCAAGCTGGGCGGATCCTACCTGAACACCAGTTTCTGGTCGAAATATTTCGGCAACGCTTCAGGAGTGATGCAGCCCAGCCTGGGCGTAAGCAGCGACGACCCTGTCTATAACGTTCTGTACAACGCCATGATCGCCGCTAACGCCAGCACGACCACGAGCGACATGGGCAACGTCAGGAGCCTGTACGCGATGCTGACCGGCCGCCTCACAGGCATCAGCACCACGCTGAACGTGAATCCGGATACAATGAAGTTTGAGAAATTCGCCCCGGGTCCAACCGCCATCGGCTTCCAAACGCTGGGGCTGTATGCGTCGGATTCTTTCCGGTGGACCCCGCAGCTGACGCTGAATTACGGACTGCGTTGGCAGCTGGACGGCACGATTCATGGAACCAAACCGATCTATACCATGGCGACGCCGGGGAGCTTCTTTGGCCCGTCCCTGGGCAACTTCCAGCCGGGCGTGCTGGGCGGCAACATGAATCCGGGATTCGAAATCAACCCCAAGACGTACAACGCGGATCTCATCAATCCGGCGCCGAACTTTGGGATTGCCTGGAATCCGAATTTCGAAAACGCGATTTTGAAGAAGATCTTCGGCGGCAACAAGACGGTCATCCGGACCAGCTTCGGCATGACCTACTACAACGAAGGGCTGAACTCGATTGGCAACTACCTGTCCGCGGGGAGCCAATCCATCACATCAACGGCAAACGTCGATTTCGCGCCGGGCACCCTGTTTCTGAGCAGCCCTGATCCGACGTTTTCGAAGAATCCTACGGAATTCGGCCAGCCGATGCCGCTGTCCGATTATGTGCTCAAAGGCGGCCGAAGCGTCAATTACTTCAACCAGGACCTGAAATCACCGTATACATCCAACTGGACTTTCGGCATTCAGCGGGAATTGGCGAAGGGACTGGTGATCGACGTCCGCTACGTGGGCAATAAGTCGACGCACATGTGGCACATGCAGAATCTCCAGGAAATCAACATCGTGGAGAACGGATTCGCGAAGGAATTCATCAACGCGCGCAATAACCTCGCGCTCAACAGGGCGGCGGGGGTGACGAGCTTTGCGAATCGGGGACTGACCGGGCAGGTGGCGCTGCCTATTTTCGAGACCGCTTTCGGAGCCAACGGTACGCAACCGGCTCTGAGCTCCGGCTCGTCATTTACGAGCAGTTCCTACATTCAAAATCTCGATCGCGGCGAGGCGGGAAGCCTTGCCGGCACGCTGGGCAGCACGAGCGGTCCCAGCCTGTACTGCCGGCTCGTCGGCGGGAACTTCGCTCCCTGCGCGGCTCTCGGCTACACGACCGTGACGAAATATCCGATGAACTTTTTCAAGGCGAATCCCTTCGCCTCCAACCTCAACTATCAGGATTCAAACGGCGACAACAACTACAACAGCTTGCAGGTGGAGTTGAAGAAATCCATGAGCCGCGGGCTGATGATGAACTTTGCGTACACGTTCAGCAAAATGCTGGGCACCCAGGGAAACGAACAGGGCCAGGCCGCCGAGGATACCTGGATCACCCTGCGCGATGCCAAGTTGAGCTATACCCTAACGGGCTACGACCACACCCACAACATTACAACCTACTGGACCTATGATTTGCCGATGGGTCCGGGGCGCTGGATCAACCCCTCCAACGGGATTCTGTCGCGGATCGTCAGCAACTGGCAGATCGGCGGCATTCACAGGTTCATCTCGGGCGCGCCCAACTACATGTACGGCGCATACTCCACGTTCAATAACCTGGGTGCGAACGGCGGAGTTTTATTTGGGAACGGATTAACCATTGACAAACTCACTTCGAAGCTGGATAACATCGTGGGCGACTACGATTTTTCCTGCCGGTGTTTCCACACCGACATCGCCGACCTCCAGTTGGCGAATCAAGCGATCAATCCGATTTACTTTACCGATGCCACCACTCCTGGCGTCATCGGTAATCCCGTCGTGTACAGATCCAAGTGGAGCTACCAGCTCGACCTGAGCGTCACCAAGGAGATCCCCATCACCGAGCGCGTGAAAATGGGGCTCAAGCTGGACGCCACCAACTTCCTCAACCATCCGTTCCAGACGGGTTATGGGACGCTTTCAACCACGAGCACATCGTTCGGCCGGTTGAGTTCGTTCCAAGGCCCACGCACCATGCGGATCCGTGCCTATATCGATTTCTAGCCAAACCGCGGGGTGCGGGCACCTTCATGGCGCCCGCACCCGCAACCGAAAAAAAACCGCGAAGACCTCGAAGACCGCAAAGCTTTGCCACCTTTGCGGT
>JBGQNR010000198.1:0-12329 GCA_041501225.1 Acidobacteriota bacterium | reverse complement strand
GACGTGCTTCGACAAAGTGGTCAGGTCGCCGCTGTCCAGCCGCACGCTGCGGATCGCGATGCCGCTCGCCTTGAGCCGAGGCGCAAGCGCAACGACCTTCCGCGCCGCCGCCTCGGTGTCATAGGTGTCGATCAGCAACGTCAGGTTTTGCGGGCGCGACCGGGCAAAGTCCTCAAACGCCCTGCTCTCGTCGTCGTAGGCCTGGATGAACGAATGCGCCATCGTGCCGAAGGTGGGGATGCCGTAAAACTTCTCCGCCAGCATGGTGGCAGTGCCGGCAAAGCCCGCGATGTAGCTCGCCCGTGCCGCCATCAGCCCGGCTTCGGCGCCATGCACGCGGCGCAGACCGAAATCGACCAGCAGCTTGCCCGGCACCGCCAGCATCATCCGCGCGGCCTTGGATGCAATCAGCGATTGGAAGTGCAGGATATTGATGAGGCGCGTCTCGGCCAGCTGCGCCTGCGGCAGCGGCGCGGTGACGCGTAGGATCGGCTCGTTGCCGAAGAACACCGTTCCTTCCGGCATCGCATGAACGTCGCCGGTAAAATGAAACGGCCGGCGCTTCGTACTACCTACTTACAAGTCCTTGCCCTTTGGGCGAGAAAAGCAACTGCTCACCGCAGAGATCGCGGAGACCGCAGAGACAAGTTATTGAAAAACAAAAGAGTTCTCTGCGGTCTCGGCGATCTCTGCGGTGAGATTTTTTGGTTGCGGCTATGCGGCTTCGTTCTCCGTGGCTGCTTTTGCTTTTTATGGCAGTAAGCCATCCGGACTTCCCCTTTGCTTGAATTGCGGGGGAAACGGGCCGATACTGTCCAAAAAGTGCGGATGTGCCGCAAGTTTTCAAGGAGTCTGTCACTCACCTGAGTTTGCAGGAGAAAGTGCATTATGCGCCGACAAAAATCCATAACCGTAAGGATTCTCTTTTTCTGCCTGATTGCCGTATTTCCCGGTTTGGCTCAGGATGAGCAGGAGAGCTCACATACCATGCGTCCGGTGATCCGGGGACGACAATACGCCGTGTCGTCCATGACAGCCGAAGCCACCAGGGCGGCAACACGAATCCTCGAAGCCGGCGGCAATGGATTTGATGCGATCGTGGCCGGGCAGGCCGCGCTGGCGGTCTCTGACGCTGCGCTTAACGGCCTCGGGAGCGATGCAGTCATCCTGGTCTACGATGCCAAGGCGAAAAAGGTGGTCTCGATTAATGCCGAAGGCACGGCTCCGAAGCTGGCGACGATCGATTGGTACAAGCAGAACAACGGCGGCAAGCTGCCGGTGAACGACGGTTTGCTCTCAGGCACGGTTCCCGGTGTGGTCGACGCCTGGTACATCCTGTTGGACCGTTGGGGCACGATGAGCTTCGCGCAGGTCCTCGAACAGGCCATCGACATGGCGGAAAACGGCTTCCCGATCGGTGATTCGCTCGCCCGAACCATCGCGAGCTCGAAGAAACTTCGCAAGTACCCTTCCAGCGTAAAGGTTTATTATCCGAACGGCGCGGCCCCGAAGCCGGGCGAGATTTTCAAGAATCCGGATCTGGCGCGTACCTTGCAAAAGCTTGTGGAGGCCGAAAAACAAAATGCTGCGAAAGGGCGCCACGAGGCCTTGAAGGCGGCCCGCGACCGCTTTTACAGAGGCGACATCGCCCAGACGATGGGAAAGTTTTCTGAGGAAAATGGCGGATTGTTCCGGTATGAGGATTTTTCGGCCTATACCGCGAAGACCGAAGAACCGGTGTCCATCGACTATCGCGGCTATCAGGTATACAAAAATGCGTCGGCCACCCAGGGACCTGCGGAATTGTTCGCCCTGAATATCCTGGAGGGCTATGACCTCAAGACAATGGGGCACAACAGTCTCGCCTACCTGCACACCTGCGTGGAAGCCGTGAAGCTGGCAATGGGCGATCGCGAAAAATTTCTGGGGGATATGGACTTCATCAAGATCCCTTATGCCGGCCTGCTTTCCAAGGACTACGCCGCCGACCGGCGCAAACTCATCGATCCGGATAAAGCGTCCCTGGAGTTGCGCCCCGGGAATCCGGAGAAGTTCATGAAAGAGCCAACGCCGATGAATCGCCCGGTCACGGTCAATTTTGGGGGGGATGCGGATCATGTTGGAGACACCAGCTATATTGCGGTGATCGACAAGGACCGCAACATGATCAGTTTCGAGCCGAGCCTGCACAGTTCGTTCGGCACCGGAGTGGTCATGGCTGACACCGGACTGATCTTCAATTGCCGCGGCGACTACTTTTCGCTGGTGCCGGGGGAAGCCAACGCCCTGGAACCGGGGAAGCGGCCCCGTAGTACGCTGCAGAGCACGCTGGTCATGAAGGGCGGCCAGCCCTTGATGATCATGGGGAGTCCGGGCGGCGACGACCAGATCATGCGCACCATCCAGACCTTCCTGAATATTGTGGACTTCGGCATGGATGTCCAGAAGGCGATCGAAGCGCCGCGCTGGTCGACCACCAGCTTCCCGGCATCGCCATTTCCGCACACGATGTACCCGGGCAATATGTCGGTGGAAGCGCGCATTCCCGAGGCTGTCCGGAATGGGCTGGTTGCCAAAGGCCACAAGTTGCGGGTATCCGGCGCCTGGACGATGGGTTCGAACGCAGTGATCCTCATCGATCCCAAGACCGGAGTGCTGAACGCCGGCGCCGATCCGCGCGTGGAAGCCTACGCCTGGGCCCGATAACCGACCCGGAACAGGTTCGCGTCAAACCGGGAGGCCAATTTCGCGGGCTGACTACATTTGTGTCTCATCCAACGAGGCAAAGCGCGTCAATCAATGTCGCCCGGAATGTCGGTCTTCCTGGAGCAACTGGAGATAATGGCCCGCGGTGTTCCCTCGGACAGCGGGCTTCAGGTTGGCCTTTCCGAATAGCGACCCCTTATTGAGATGTTGACTTCCGGGGCCGGTCAGGCGCACCACAGCTTTGTTGTGACGCGTGATCAGGATTTTGGCTCGTGTCGCCGCCTCCGCGATGACAGATGCCAGCTCCTTTTTAAGATCATGCATTGACACCTTTTCATAATAAAAAAGGTACTATCTTTAGTGTCATTTTTCCACTGAGTGCCTTTCGGGAGCTTTAATGGACTAAATCGAGTGGCCCTTAGTTAAGCTGCAGCGAACGAGGCTTGGCAGGAAAATGACCCTGAAAGGGTCAAACAGTGAAAGCCCAGGGCGCAAGCCCTGGGGAAATGGTGCAGTCCGAGTAAAGCCCTCCTAAGGAACTTGAGCGGATACATCGCACGGATGTTGAGCTATATCAACATGATAACCGATAAATTCAGTGGCACGTCATCAGCCAAGTTCCCTTCCTGTTGGGGACACCGCAGGCGGGCTTGTTGCTGTAAGGGCGGCACAGGCTGTTTCGCCCCTCCAGGGCTCTTTCACTCTTGATTCCCGCATTCTCCCAGGGCTTGCGCCCTGGGCTGGCGCTGTTGAACCCCTTCGGGGTTCCTCAACTAAGTGCCATTCGGGACTAAAACAATAACTTCATGATTCGGATCAGATTCCAAAGTCAATTGATTCAGCCCCAAGTTTCAGGATTGCGGTTGTCAGGTGGGCAGCGTACAATCTGGCGTCGCTACTCGGAAGTGCTTGGATTTACCTGCGTCAAATCCGGAGAGGTGGCCGAGTGGTTGAAGGCGCACGCTTGGAAAGCGTGTGTAGGGGAAACCTTACCGGGGGTTCGAATCCCTTCCTCTCCGCCAGATTCTATGTTTCCATCAATGCAATCCTGCATTTTGGCTAACGATCCACATGTTTGCTGCCGGAGGCTTTTCCCAGAGACGATTCCCTGTGCGGCAGGCCAACAGCAACTGCCATGGCATCATAGGGCTCGACGTGTTGTGCGGCAAAACCTGGCTCGCGAGTTTTGAAACAAAGGAAAAATTTCAGACGGAACTTCACGATCGACTTTGATTCCCGCAAAATCCGCTTCGTAGACGCGCCGGACGCGGGCGACGGGTCCCCAGCCGCCGGACGTCGGTTTTTTGTTGACAGACTTGCCCCATTTCATGCAAGCTGAGGATATAATTAGAGGGCGCTAAGTAATCCTATTATACAAGATACAAGATCAACTGTGAGCGCCAGTGTTCCGCGAGTTGAAGGGCTCCCAGGCGCGGCAGCGTGATTACGTGTAGGAGTTGATGAGCAGGACGCGTTCTCTTCAATCGGCTTTCAGGCAGGCTCTCAGCAGCAAACGCTCGGCGCGCGATTACAGGATTTTTGATCCTGAAGGCGCCTCTGATGATCAGGTCTGAATCGCATCCCTGGCATGGCAATCGCTTCCGCCCGGAAGGGAAGACACCAACGGGTTCCGGCGGGTCTTCGGCGGGCGGATAGCCGCAAAAAACTGTGGGAGATGTCGCACCTGGAAAATGCGGGCGGGAGCGTGCATCCGGCTCCCGCCGCACCAGGGAACGACTTCATGTACGCAGCCAACCAAAACCTTAAATGGAGATTTATTATGAAGATACCATTTCGTTTCCTGAGATGGACTCTTTTGGCATTGGTATGGATGGCCATAAGCGTTCCAGTTTTTGCTCAGACACGCGGCACGCTGAGTGGCAACATTCAGGATCCTTCGGGAGCGGTTGTCCCGGGACTCAGCGTGACGATCAAGAACACGCAAACGGGGGAAGAATTCACCGCCGTCAGCGATACCTCGGGTGTCTACAGATTTCTCTCGATCCCATTGGGCACATACAACCTTTCAGCCCAGCAGGCCGGCTTTAAGAAGTACGAAATGCAGGGCATCGTTGTACAGATCGCGCTGCCGGCCGAGGCCAACGTCAAGCTGGAAGTAGGGGGGGTGACTGATCAGGTCGTGGTGACCAGCGAGGTCCAGCAGGCCGTCAACACCGTCACGGCGACCCTGACCAACGTCATCAACACTCGGCAGGTCCAGGACCTCCCGCTGCCTACCCGCAACCCGGTAGACTTGGCGCGCTTGCAGATGGGAATGGCAGTGACCGGCGACAATACCCGGACCGCCTCCGTGGGCGGCCTGCGCGGTTCTGCGACCAACGTGACCCAGGACGGGATCAACGCGATGGACAACTTCGTGAAGACGGATTCGTTCTTCGCGCTCAGCGCGCCATCGCTCGCCTCCACGCAGGAGTTCAGCGTAACGGTGGGAACGGTCGGATCCGACATGGGCCACGGCGTGGCCCAAGTCCGGATGGTCACCAAGTCCGGGACCAACGAGTTACACGGAAATGTGTTCTACCAGCACCGCAACGACTTCCTAGAAGCCAACTCATTTTTCAACAACGCCACCTACCCCGCTACACCCAGACCGATTGAGCGGCAGCACTGGTTCGGCGTTGCCGCAGGCGGACCGGTCTTTGTGCCTAAGATTTATGACGGCCGGAACAAGAGCTTCTGGTTCTTCTCCTACGAGGGCTACCGCGAGAACTTCATGGCCACCCGGAACCGCACGGTCCTGACGGATTTGGCACGCCAGGGCACATTCCGTTACGCGGGCTCGGACGGCCTGACCAAGTCGGTCGATCTGCTGAGCATCGGTAACGCCCACACACTCAATCCGGTCACGACGGCGATGCTCAACGCTATGCCGAAATCGAACAATTCGCTGGTCGGCGACGGCTTGAACACCGCGGGCTGGCAGTACAACGTTCAAGGTACGGACCCGAGCGACAAGTATGTCGGACGTTTCGATCAGGAGCTTCTGCACAGCCAGAAGTTCGGATTCCACAAGTTGGAATTCATCTATAACCTCGCCGATTTCTTGTTAACGCCCGACACCTTCAACTCGATCGAAGCTCCCTTCCCCGGCGGCATTAATGCATACCAGGGCTCCACCCGGACCCTGATGGCGACCGCCATCAACTCCACGTTCGGCAGCCACATGACCAACGAGGCGCGGTTCGGGCACCAACGCGCGCCGGTAGGCTTCCTTCGCGAGGGGCCGCCGGATAAGCCGTTCTTCACGGGTTTCACTTCAGTGACGAACTACGACAATACTTTCATGGCCCAGGGGCGCAACACCCTGGTTTATCAATTCCTGGACAACTTCGCGTATATGCACGGGTCCCATACCATCCGGTCAGGGATGGATTTCGAGTCCATCACGGCCATCACATACAACGACGCGGGCATCGAACCGACCGTTAACATGGGGACGAACTCGGCCAATTCCGACGGCATCCTGAACGCAGCCTTCCCCAGCCTGCCCTCCGGATCGACCGGGACCGCGATCGTAAACCGTGCGCGCAACGTCTTCGCCGACCTCACCGGCTTCCTGGGATCCGCTTCGCAGACTTTTAATGTCGCGAGCCCGACCTCCGGGTTTGTCAACGGCGCCACGCGAGCCCGTAACTTTAAACAGCGCATGCTCGCCATCTATCTCCAGGACGAGTGGAGGGCCAAGCGCAACCTGACCATTAACTATGGGCTGCGCTGGGAATTTCAGGGGGTCCCCTTTGAGACCCAGGGCCTCGCGATCCAACCGACGAACGGAATCGCCGGCCTGTTTGGGATCTCCGGGACCGGAAACCTGTTCAATCCCGGTTCCATGCGGGGGACGGCTCCGACGAAACTTGATTTCGTCAATGGGGGCACCGGTAAGATGCTCTACAACAACGACTGGAACAACTTCGCTCCGTTCTTGGGCATCGCCTACCAGCCCAGGTTCAAATCCGGCCCTATGAAGTGGCTCTTCGGCAGTCAGGGGCAGAGCTCGATCCGGGCGGGTTATTCCATCAGTTACCTCCAGGACGGGTTCACGGTGGTCAGCAACGCCCTCGGGACGGGCACGACCAACCCAGGGCTGATCCAGTCCGCCGCCAACAACACGCCGACCGGCGTTCTCACCTCTTCAGGCGTGCCGGTTACAGTTCCGACTTTCAAGATGCCGATTAGTGACGCGGATAACAATCTGGTGAACACAAACAACGGACTCTGGCTATTCGATCCAAATCTGCGGGTTCCCTATGTCCAGCAGTGGTCGTTCGGAATCGAAAGGGAGGTTGCACGCGGTTGGGTTGTGGAAGCCCGATATGTCGGGAACCATGCCATCAAGGTCTTCCGAGCCTTCAACTTCAACGAGGTGAACATATTCGAGAACGGATTCCTGACGGAGTTCCTGAACGCTCAGAAAAACCTGGCGCTCAACGGCGGGTCCAGTTTCGCCCCGACCTGCGCGGGCTGTACTGCTACACCGACCTTGAGCACATTGTTTGCCGGACTCTCCGGCAGCAGCGGATTCAGCAGTTCCTCTTTCATCAGCAACCTCAACAACAACAATGTCGGCGCGATGGCCTTCTCGTTGGCCAATAGTTCGACCTTTCGGGGAAACCGGGCCAATCTCGCTCCCAACTTCTTCCTGGTTAACCCGAATGCCTACTTCGCGCGCCTGCTGTCGAACGCCTCCTACTCCAATTACAACTCACTGCAGACCGAGGTGCGCAAGCGCATGAGGCATGGGCTTTACCTGCAGGCCAATTACACCTTCGCCAAGGCTCTGAGCGACGAAGACCAGGGGAACCAGAGCACGCTGCTGGATTACCTCACTCTCCGTGACACCAAGCTGGACAAGCACCGTATGTCCTCCGACCAGACCCATCGCTTCATCGCCAACCTCATTTACGAGCTCCCATTCGGGACGGGCCGCCGGTTTATGGCCAGCGGCTTCAAACCGCTGCGCAAGGTGATCGAAGGCTGGCAGGTCGGCAGTATCATTACCTATCAGACCGGCCAACCGGTATCCATTTACTCGGGCCGTTCGACCTACAACTCCATCACCGGCTCATTGCCGGCACAGCTGGTCGGCATGACCTTTCAGCAGTTCAAGGACGCCATGGGCGTGTACAAGACGCCGGATGGCGTGTTCTTCATCGACCCTAAGCTCCTCAATATCACCACCAACCCAACCACCGGGGCCCTGACGGGCGCCACCTTGAAGGATGGGATCCTCGGACCACCCGCTCCGGGCACGCTCGGGAACTTCCCCAGGTACGCCATCACCGGTCCCCCGTTCTCGACGGTGGACTTCAGTCTCACCAAGCGTGTGCTCTTCACCGAGAGATCGAACTTCGAGTTGAAGGTGAATTTCCTGAACGCCTTCAACCACACCAACTTCGCTTTCACTAGCTCGAACTTTGACACCACCCCCTTCGCGAGGATCAACTCCCAGAGGGGCAGCCCGCGTGTCATCAATTTCATCCTCACCATCAACTTCTAGCAGGGACAGGTTCCGCAGCAAGCATCCGTGTAATCCATGGCAAAAAGCCACGGATTACACGGATTTTGCTGGGGCCACAGGCTTTGGAGTGCGGCAGCTTGCCGCCCCTTTGATTCCCCGACGCCTGCTTCGTGACCACCTGTTTATGGGCTATTGGATCACGAACGCCTTCGGATCCACCGCTTGATTGTGAAGGACCTGCGTCAGGCTGATGCTGTACTCGCAGATATAAGTGGGGGGGTCGGATCCTTCCCTGGTAAATCTCAGCTTATACGCATGAGGCAGGGTAAGCGAATCAACCATCTTGAAGTCGTCGAACCATTCTTCAATTCTGTAAAACGTATCCGTGCCCGGGTTGGCCCCGGCGGGATTCGCCTGCGTGGGTCTCCCGTACTCGCCCACGCCCACCCGCTCGACCAGCCGGTAATGAGAATACACATGGCGGAAGGTCTCCGGATCAAAATAAAGCGCGATCTGGAGGTCTCCGGCATCTTTCTTTGGCCTGTAGGTAAGCTCGTGCAGTTGCCTTCCTTCGAGCTTTTTAAGCCCGGTATAAACCAGTTTCGGCTGCCTCCCGGCCAGGTCCAGCAAAGGCCAGGCGGTGGTCATTGTCCCGCACATCAAGCCCTCTTGTAACAGGGCAACGTGGTCAAAGACGAAAGCCGACAGGGGGGAGCGCAGGCGGAGGCTGAGCTGGCTGGTGTCTACGGCCTTGCCGTTGAAAACAAGCTGCTCCGACTGATTGTCCTGCGAGGAAAACATCATCGCAATGCGCATCATTCGGCCATCGGAGATCACGTCGCTCCTGCCGGGCAGCTGGCCAGTCTTCGGCATGCGGAATGTAACCTGTGCGATTCCGCTCCCCGCGCGATTTTTCGCTGTCGCGCGGGCTTCCGGGGTGCCAATCGAGCTCAGGTGTCTGGCGACCAGTTCCTCCACCTTCATCTTCTGCTCTGGGGTGCCAGACGGAGGAAGAAGGAAGGCTATCAACAAAGCGCCCAAGAGGCAGAAACTTGCGTGATAAATACGAGCGGTTCGTCTTGCCATGACAACCTCTCCATTATGACTGAGTCCGTTCATCACGAAGCAACAAAAAAACCATGAGAATCCCGGAGGAACATCTCACTTGCACATGGGTATATGAATTCACATCAGGATATAACCCGGCCGTGAGAAATACAACAAAAAGGCACAGCCAGGGATTGTATGAAACTCAGGGTGCGGCGGCTGTCGCTGCACACGGGAGCGCACGCCGTGAGGTAAAGAAACTCGGACGTCCTGCACCGCTTTTTCCCCGAAGAACATCATCCGATCCAGGTTCTCGTCCTTGACCGATCGCATAAATCTCGATATTCGGATTCAAGTTGGGCGAATGCGGCGGAGGCTCCAGCGTGCGCATTTCTTGAAGATGCTCTGGAATTGGACTTGGCGCATTGTTCTGCAGAAAGTGAAGGGAACGAAAGGACACCGATGACACTGAATGCGCCGATGCCCCCGCTACCTTTCGAGCTTGCCGTTCACGAGGCAATCTGCGACCTTGAAGTTTTGCCGCGCGAGACTCCCCAGCACTTCGGTTTCGAACGTGAACTTTTTGGTCTGCTCCGTCAGAAATGGCTTGCCGTCTCCTCCATTCAGCGGAAAAAGGAAGTACATCATCTGACGGCCAGGGATGACCTTCTGAACTTCGACGGCGGCTCCGTCATCCCGAACCAGTTTTGTTGTCTTGTCAGCTTCTTGAATTTTCTCTGGAGACATTCGGCCTAAAAGCTGGCTTTCGAGAGCGAACCGCCAGGCGTCCTCCGGCTGCGCCTGGGCATATTTGGCGGCATCCTCCTGAGTCATTGCCTTCTGAAGCACTTTTTCTCGGATCGCTGCCAGACGTGGGATTTTGGTATACCAGACTACCTTGTACGAAACATACCGAAGTGCCTCGCCAGCCTTTTCTTGCTCTTTCGTGCGTTCATTGGCCGGCCCCTTCGAGGTGCCGGCAGAGGCGCGCGCTCCAGTGTCGACAGAAAGCTCTCCGGCTTTAACCCACGGAGAGCGGGTGAGAATGTTCTTGACGTCGTTTTCGGTCCACTCGGTGTACGGCTTCGATAGATACTTTTCCGCTGTGAGCGCGACCGACGCGGCCAAGAGGAAGATCAGAATGACAGATGTGATTCTCATATCGGTAGCCTTCTGAACCGGATTGACCTGCCATACACTGCCAAAAGGGTATAGCTATGATAGTTATTATCGTACCCTACTCTTCAAATAACAGGCAAATGCTTTTTCCTGCCGGCGAGATCATACGACGGATCGTTGAGGAGAGTGTGCGGAATTCTTTCTCCACGCAGGCAAGCGGGCGAATGTTGAGCAGGTATAGCAGCTGAAAGGAGTGGAAACGGGCCGGGTAGGCGCCCAGCGAGCTCGTCGGGCGCCTACCCGATCGGCCCGTTTCAGGAGCGGACGCAAGCATACCTCTCCCTGTGTGGTGCCCGCCGGCTGGCGCAGTGGAGCATAGGGGGAAGTGCCCCGACCCTGTTGGCTGGGTTCCAACTGTTGATCGAGGTCGTCGAAGGCAAAAACCTCATGTACCAATCGAGGCTATCCACATTCTCATCTTATAGGAAGATGAACCCCTGGTAGCAGCACTTTTCCCGCACCCATCCCGGAGTGCGCGCCAATCTTGACCCCGACGGTCCGAAAGCCAAGTCCGAAGAAGCGCCCGCAGATAATTAAGACCCGCATTAGAATGCATTTACTTTTGCGGCTTCTAGGACTAGGATGTAGCATCGATTCTCGAATGTTTCCTTTGCAAGGAGGGCCTATGAGGCGCGGTATCCTTAGTTTGCTTGCGCTGGCACTAGCTATCTCGCTCGTGCTGATTCCAAACCTGTACTCCCAGGCCACGAAGGACAAGGAGAGCGGGCTAGATCGGCTCGAAGGAACGGTTCTGTCTGTAAGCAAGGACAAATCGCTGATTCTGCTCCGCCAGCCGGGAAAAGACATGACTTTCCAGCTGACCTACGACCAGAAAACCACCTTCACGTATCGGAACGCCGCATCGACACTCGATGAGGTGAAAGAAGGGCGTCGCGTGATCTGTTTGGGGAAAGCGGACGGACTTAAGTTCGCTGCCACCCGAATAGACGTTCGAGACAAATAGCCCATGGCCGTGTGGTAAAGCTGGAGGAATCCCGGCTACTATCGCCTGGCTGGCGCGAGAAGGGGGGGGTGTATCGGCTTGCGCCTCCCGCCCTTTCGGCGTCCGAAGGCACGCGCGACCTGAGGGGATCAATCAGCTCGAGAATACCTGAAGTACACTGCTCCAAGACTCCGCTCTGCCCATGTGCACCGGCGGGGGCAAGGTGCGCAGGCCCATGTGTCGCCCGCGTCCCGAAGAGCGTAAGCAATGGTCGATGCGGCTTGCCACGTGGGCACCAGGGAGGCTCGCTGGCAGCGCAACGGCCGGCCCCCTCGATCGGTGAGGGTCCCGGCATTTCAAATGGATAGGAGAAGCGTCTGTGTTTTATTTGCGTGCTAGGCTGATAGTAATTGCCGTGATGGTGGTCATCTCCTGCGCCGTCTCCTTGAAGGCGCAGGATCCGGAGCAGTTCACCGTGGAACAGATGAGGGACTTCCTGCTGAACGCGAAGGTAGTCAAATCAAGGCAAGTAAGCCAAGGGGTGACCGGCATCTACAGGCTCACCCTGAGCGACGGCAAGATCACACACGACGCCGCCTTTCAACCCATCAATGAAGTCAAGCAAAAGATGACGTTCAGCAATGGCAAAACCGAGATGAACTTCCGCGATTCATATAAGTACGACATTGCTGCGTTTGAGCTGGCCAAGCTGCTGGGCCTGGGCGACATTATGCCGGTGACAATCGAGCGCCGTTGGAGCGGTATGACGGGCGCCCTCAGCTGGTGGCTCCCATTCAAGCTGGACGAGGAAAAGCGGATAAAACAGGGTATCAAGGCCCCCGATCCCGAAGCCTATGCTAAGGGCCCGCGCAAAAATAACTTCACATTTTGCAGGAGAGCCATTGCATATTACGTCAGGTTAGGCGCAATGGTGTAGTTCCACTTTGGCAATAATTCGTATTCATGAAGGTTAAG
>JBGQNR010000197.1:0-12373 GCA_041501225.1 Acidobacteriota bacterium | reverse complement strand
CGACGACCACAATCTCATCTGCCCATGCGATGGATTGAAGTGCTTCCTCGATGTTCGCTTCTTCGTTATACGTGATCAGAGTTGCGGATAGAGGATCCATAAGTTCCTAGTGGAGCGCGATGGGAGCCGTCCGGTAAAAGTGCTGGAGCAATTCGAGCAGCTCCCGATCCGTCCTGGACATGGTCCGGCGCGTTGCCTGCCGTTTCCGCAGAATGGTTGAGAGATTGGCCAGCCCCGTGCCGATGGCCCAATAGAAGCGCCAATCGAGCACCAGCCAGCTTGTCAGGAGGCGTACTGCGATCGAGAGTTGATGCATCCGGAACATGTGAGGATCGTGCAGCAACATCCAATGCATCAGGATGCGGCTGCGGCACGAAATCTTATCCAGGGCCCGCCGCTTATAGCGCCGGTCCATGGTCCGGCTGGCATCGTGGTATGCAATGCTGCGGGGCTCGTATTTTATGGTCCAGCCGCGCTTCCAGCCCCGGTAGGAAAGCTCCACATCCTCCACCATGGCGGTTAGAGGATCGAAGCCGCCCAATTCCAGGAATTTAACACGGTCGTAAGCGGAAAAGGCTCCGATCGCGGAAAAAGAGAGCAACGACTGCGCAGCGTCGGCGCCGGGCAGGAGGTCGTAGTTCTGGTACGTGCTCCACATGCCTCGGCGGAAGCGCGCCACCTTGCCGCCGTTGCAGAAAAGGTCTTCTGCCTGATTGAGCAGTTTGCCGGTGACGGCGAACACCTGGGCATCCGTGAAGTGCTCGGCCAGCGGCGCAAGACAATCCGGCCTCAAACGGACATCGTTGTTGAGAAGAAGCACGATGGGGTATTGCGCTGCTTCAAATCCGGTCTGGCATGCCGCAGCAAATCCGAGATTGTGTTGATGCTCCAGGAGGATAATCCTCCCGGCGTACTGATCCCGCAGCCAGGAGATGGTGTCATCGCCCCCGGCATCCTCGACGACGATGATCTCGATTTCCCGGCCGCGCTCTTTCCGGTACACATCTGCCGCGCGGAGGACAGAAGGGAGGTACGCTTCGAGCAGGCGCCTTCCTTTCCAAGTAGGTAGGACGATTGAAATGTTCATTTGTGAAGAATGCGCGGAAAGCGCGGCAGCACGACGCCGTTTCGCGGTTCCCGATTTCGTAGAATCAAAAAGGGCTTACAACACTACAATGCGCGCGACACACTTCGTGAGGATGCTGGTCGGCGCCCCAAAACGGCCTTATGCCGAAGCACTCCAAAGCCGTTTATTTGACCACCTGGAAATCGGCGTTGGTGGTAAGAGCCTTGTTCGTGATCCGATCGAGAACCTTGATCTCCAGCGAGTATTTGCCCACCGGGATATCCTTCACGGGGATCTGGGCAATCACTACCACCCGCTGACCGGAAGTAAACTGTACAGTTTTGCCCTTGGTGTCCTCGATGTCCCGCACCACCTTATCGCCGGACTTGATCAAATAGGAAATCTGCAGCGACGGTTCAAGCGTGGTCTGATCGTACGCTGTGTTGTAGACCTGCAGATAGGGGATCAGGACCTGCCCGTTGACGTATTCCGACTTTACGTTTGGCTGCACCTTCATGTCGCCGATCACAAACTGTTCCAGCTGATCATACGTCGGCGGCACGGGCTGAATATAGTTGGCCAGGATGACCGTGCTCGCCTGCAGATCCTCGCCTTCGAACTTCGGAACAAAGATCCCATAACTCATCGAGCCGACATAGTTGCTGTTCAGATCCTTGAGAATCAGGTCGAGCCGGTAGCGCTGGCCGGCGTCCAGCATCACGATCTTCTGGTAAGTCGAGCGCTTGTTCTTTCCCGCCTCGAAGAATTCGTCCGTGTATTCGGCCGAAATCGTGTTTTCGAACTCGGCGGCGATGCGCCCCTGCAAAGTGGTGACCTGCCCGTAGACGTTGACCTGGGCGCGATTGAATTGCATTTCCTTTTTGAACTCGAGGTTCTTGTTGTCGAGCTCAACGGTGATCGGCACCAGCACCTTGGCCGTGGAGAGCCGGATGAAATCGGTCCTCATCGAATAAGGAAGCTGCGTATAGGTAACCCGCGTGGTCACGACTCCCTTCAGATCCGCGAACTTGATCTGTGGCGGCCGCTGCACGTTAAAGTAGCGGGCCAGTCGTTCAAACGGCGCATCTTTGGATCGCTGGTAGTCGGCTTGACCCATGCCGCCGTAATTGACGCGATCCTCCTTCTTGGAAATTCCCATTTCCTCATTAGTGGTCAGCCCTGCATTCGGGACGGTCAGCAACGCGTCTTTCTCTTCCGAATCCATGGCCAGCCTGTATTCGCCGGTGAACGTCTTGTCCACGAATTCGAGTTCGACATCATCCCCCACGCCGTCGATGTGGCGATAGCGCCAGCGCTCAAAGGGGTACACACTCGTCTGGCCGCCCCCTTCCCAGAACTCGCGCTGGTATGAACCGCCCGAGGGATGGGATTCCTTGCCATCGGGTTCGCCGTACAGGATATAAATGCGGCCGCGGTCGGTTTTCCAGCCGGGGATCCCGGAAGCGAAGTGTTCATTGGTGTAAATGATGCGGCGGTAATGTTCTACCTTGAACTGGTTGCCGCCCTCGCGAGGATCCGCGTTTCTCCGTAACCAGAATTGCTCGATGAAGTTCTCGCGCTCTTCGTCGGTTGTCAGGGCCTTGAAGAGGTCCCGCTCCTCCGAGGTGATGATGTAAAGCACGTCTTCGTCCAGCCACTTCTTGTAGTAGCTGCTGAGCGTGGCCTCTTTCGCCCGATTTTTCTGCATTTCGATGGGCTTGGTCTTTTGCCGGTCTGGGGGCGCCGTCTTCTGCTGTTCAGCAGGTTTGGCCTTATCCTGCGCAGCAGCTTTGGCCTTGTCAGGATTCTGCCCGGAAGTGGATTGGAGAGGAAGCCCAAAGAGAACGGGCATAAACAAAAAAGAAATCGCGAGGGCTAAAAATCGTTTGGTGCGCACGATGTTTGCTCCGGAGGACGGATTTAACTTATACCCACAGATTATAGATTCTATCCAGGGAGGGTGTCAATTCGCACCATCGCGCGTCGGCAACTCCGCGCCCCCCCGCGAAACAACTCAGCGCTCTCTCCTACATACGCCCCGACCGCGGCCAAGTTCATAAATATTTGAATCTCTGCCCTTTCGGGCGCGCCCATTCGAAAGGTCCGGCCACTCCACCCTCGATTTCCCCGCCCTGGCCGGAGCCCAAATCCTTCAAGTTCTTGTGGATGTGTTTCGGGCCTGGTGGTATAAACCTTGAGGAAGTAGTGCCGAGGAATTTATCCCCAAGTTATTAACTTATAACCATAAGCCGAGGTGGTTTGCATGTCTGCCAATTTGCCTGATCCGGAAAGTGGAGTATTGCCCCTGACAGTTTTTTCTGAAGAAGAGGAGATGTTTCGCACCAGCGTTCGGGGATTTGCCGAGGAGCAGATTCGTCCGCATGTCAGCAGGATGGATCGAGATGCCCGGATGGATCCTGAATTGATCCAAAAGTTCTTCGAACTGGGCCTGATGGGGGTGGGCGTTCCCGAAAATTATGGCGGCGGAGGGACCTTTTTCATGGCTGTTCAGGCCGTCGAGGAACTGTCGAGGGTGGATGCGGCTGCCGGCGTTGTAGTCGATGTCCAGAATACGCTGGTCTGCAACGCGATCCTGCGCTGGGGATCGGAGGAACAGAAACAGAAGTTTCTGCCGCGTTTGTGCACCAACACCGTTGGCTCGTACGCCTTGTCCGAAGCCGGCTCGGGCAGCGATGCCTTTGCCCTGGCCACGCGCGCGGAAGAGCGCGACGGCGGATTTGTCCTCAACGGGCGCAAGCTCTGGATTACCAATGCGGGTGAAGCCGGCCTTTTCATCATCTTTGCCAACATCAATCCGCAGCTGGGCTACCGGGGAATAACGGCCTTCCTCGTCGAGCGCGACACCCCCGGCTTCACGGTGGGCAAGAAGGAAGACAAGCTGGGAATCCGCGCCAGTTCCACCTGCGAGCTGATCCTCGAGGATTGTTTCGTCACGCGCGCGCAGGTGCTCGGCGAGGTCGGCAAGGGATATAAAGTGTCGATCGAGACTCTTAACGAGGGGCGAATCGGCATTGGCGCCCAGATGGTGGGTGTCGCTCAAGGGGCTCTGGAGGCTGCCAGCGCATATGCGCGCGAGCGGAAGCAGTTTGGCCAGCCCTTGGCTAGTTTCCAGGGTGTGCAGTTTCAGATCGCCCGCATGGCGACCGATCTCGAGGCCGCTCGTCTCATGGTTTACAATGCCGCCCGGCTGAGGATGGCGGGCAAATCGTTCACCAAGGAAGCCGCCATGGCGAAGTTATATGCCTCCGAAATGGCGGAGAGGGTGTGCAGCCTCGGTTTGGAGATTTTCGGCGGCTACGGCTACACCAAGGAATTTCCGGCTGAGAAATACTATCGGGATGCCAAGATCGGGAAGATCTACGAAGGCACCTCGAATATGCAACTGCAGACCATCGCCAAACTCCTGCTCACCCAGTAGCGGATGGACGAATGACGATTTACGATTGACGATTGACGAATGACGCGGCCATGACGGCAGGCCTCGGGTCATCCATCAATCGTCAATCGTCAACCGAGTGAGCCTTGCACCTCGAATCCTCGTGTGGTAGTGTGTTTCATTCTTCCCCGCTCCGAGCGCTGAGTAACAAAGTCTCTAACTATAGCTGGAAAACGCACATGCTGCGTGGTGCGAGTGCAAGAGACCTATGAAAATGAAGGTATATTTTCACGACAACTGCTTCGATGGCCTGGCTTCTGCCGCGGTGTTCAGCGATTTTTATCGCAACAAGATCCGGAAGGACATCGAGTTTGAGTATGAAGGCCTGGCGCACCGCGCCGGGCAGCTCTTCCTTGATGTGAAGTTTGATGGCGCCGAGAATGCGATCGTCGATTTCAAATATTCCAGCAGCCCGCGGCTGACCTGGTGGTTCGACCACCATCAAAGCGCTTTTTTGAGCACCGAGGATGAAAGTCACTTCCGCGCCGACCGAAGCGGCAAGAAATTTCACGACCCGACCTACCGGTCGTGCACGAAGTTCATCGCACACATGGTGAGCCGTCATTTCAACTTCGATTCGGACCGGTTGAGTGAGTTGATTCACTGGGCCGACATGATCGACGGAGCCTTGTTTAGCGATGCGCGGGCCGCAGTCGAGCTGGCCGAACCGGCCATGAAACTCATGATGGTGATCGAGGGTATCCGCGATGCGAAGCGCAGCCGCAAGCTGATCGAAGCTTTCCAGCAGAAATCGCTGAGCGAGATCATGGCGCTCGATTGGGTGCAGGCCGCCTTTCGGCCGCTCCATGAGCGCCACCTCAAATCGGTCGACATCATCCGTGCTAATGCGCACTATGCCCAGGGGACCGTATATTTCGATATCAGCGACTACGACGACATGGAGGGATACAACAAGTTCATCCCCTATTACCTGTTTCCCGAAGCCGTCTATTGCATCGGCGTGAGCCGCTCGAGCTTCCGCTCCAAAATCTCTGTGGGATCCAATCCTTGGAGCACGCGGCCGCGCACTCACAATCTCGCCGCTCTATGCGAACGGCACGGCGGCGGAGGCCATCCGGTCGTGGGCGCCATTTCCTTCACGCCTGACGAGCTGACCAAAGCGCGGCGCGTTGCCGGAGAGATCGCGCAGGAGCTGCGCAGCGGATCGTAGTTGTGTGCCAGGTTCCTCTGCGGGATCGAACCCTCAAATTGGGGTGCATTAACCGCCACGATTATGCCCACGGGTTAAGCAATTGACGATGGAAGACCTGAAAATCCTGGTTGTCGACGACGAGACGGCCAACCTGCAGAAGCTGCGGCGCACCCTGATCGACCGTTACACCGTGCTGGCTGCGGCGAGCGGCAGGGAAGCGCTCGAACTGATCGGCATGAACGACGGGATTGCGGTCATTATTGCCGACCAGAGAATGCCGGACATGACCGGGGTCGAACTCCTGCGCCAGACCTTGCAGATGCTGCCGGACGCCATCCGCATCATCCTGACCGGCTATACGGACGTGGACGTGCTGATGGAAGCGATCAACAGCTGCAAGGTGTACCGCTACGTTGTGAAACCTTGGGATCCGCTCGACCTCCTGATGACCGTGGAGCGCGGGCTTGAAACGTACCGGCTGTCACAGGAAAACGCCAGATTTCGCAAGGAATTAATCCGGCGCGAGCGGCTCGCGCGCGAGCTGGAGATCGCCAGCGAGATCCAGCGCTATATCCTGCCGCCGCGCTGTCCCGCGCTTGAAGGCTTTGAGATCGCGGTCGAATACCATCCAGCCCGTGAGGTCGGAGGGGATCTCTACGATTTCGACTGGAGTCCCGAGACCGGAATACTGCAAATCGTGGTTGGCGATGTGTCTGGGAAATCCATCCCGGCCGCCCTCTACGGCGCGGTGTTCAGCGGTCAGCTGCGCACGCTCTTCGGCCAGTCGTTGTCGCCGGCCCAGATTCTCACCCGCGCGAACTCGAGTCTTATTTCGCGCTATCAGGTCAACAACTATATCGCGGTGACCTGCATGCGAGTGGATCCGCAGCTCGGGGCAGGCCACTTGGCCAACAGCGGCATGCCCTTCCCCTACCTGGTGCGCGCGGGAGAGGTGACTCGGCTACAGGCCTCGGGCATCCCTTTGGGCCTGATCGAAGATTCGGCCTACGAGGAATTCCCTTTTCAAATCGAACGGGGAGACCTCCTGGTTCTTACGAGCGACGGGGCGACGGATGCCATGGATCCTGATGGGCGGATGTATGACGAACAACGCTTCGTTGATTGCATACGACGCCATTCATCTGAAAACACCGTTCTGCTGGCAAAAAACGTCTATCGTGAGATCTGCGAGTTTACTCACGACGCCGATGTCCACGACGACATCACGATTCTTGCGCTCCGAAGGAGTGCATAGGCTCGGGTTGACATGCTGCTGATTAAGAACATTCGCCAAATCCTCACACTGGGCGGAGAGCCGGCGCCGCGCCGCGCGCGCTCGATGTCGGATCTCGGTATCATCGAAAACGGCGCGATTCTGATGCGGGCCGAGCGCATCGTCTGGGTTGGGCCCACCCGGGATCTGCCGCGGCACGAACTGGACGCGCGCTCCGAGACCTTCGATGGCACCGGCTTGGATTTGGTCGCCTTGCCGGGGTTTGTCGACAGCCACACCCATCCTATTTTTGGCGGCACGCGTGCGGATGAGTACGATCTGCGCAGCCAGGGCAAGAGCTATCAGGAGATCGCGGCAGCCGGCGGCGGAATTCGTGCCAGCGTACGCCAGCTGAGGGCCGCGAGCCCCGACCAGCTCATCAATCGGGCCGAGCGCTCTTTCATTCAGTTTCTAGGTCACGGCACAACCACGATCGAGGCCAAAAGCGGCTATGGATTGAGCCTGGAGGAGGAGATCAAGAGCCTGCAGGTGCTGGCGGTGCTGCGCACCCGGAGTCGGCTGGAAACCCTCTCGACCTTCCTGGGAGCGCACGATGTGCCGGATGAATTGCGCGAGTCGCGCTCCGAATATGTGCGCCGGATCATCGAGGAGATGATCCCCCAGGTGGCGCGGGAGGGTTTGGCGCACTTCTGCGACGTCTTCTGCGACGTTGGTTATTTTACCGTCGACGAGTCGCGTGCCATCCTGCAAGCCGCACGGCAAGCGGGACTTGGTCTGCGCATCCATGCCGATCAGCTGGCTCACAGCGGAGGCGCCATGCTGGCTGCGGAGCTGGGAGCCATCAGTGCCGATCACCTGGAATGTATCGGCAGCCGGGATATCAAGGCGCTCCTGAAGGCGGGGACGGTGGCGACCCTGGTCCCGGGCGCGAGCTTCAATCTTGGTCTTTCGCACTATCCGCCGGCGCGCAAGCTGATCGATGCCGGCGTGCCGGTAGCGCTGGCCACCGACTTCAATCCCGGTTCCTGCTTCACCCTGAACATGCAGATCATCCTGTCGATTTCATGCAGCCAGATGAAAATGACTCCAGCCGAGACCATCACGGCCGCCACTCTAAACGGTGCGTACGCGCTCGGCCTGTCTGATAAGATCGGCAGCCTCGAGGAAGGCAAGCAGGCCGACATCGTGCTGATGAATGCCGCCGATTACCGCGAAATACCTTATTTCTTCGGCGTGAATCACTGCGCTTTGACCATCAAAAAAGGGAATATTGTCATCAACAGATTGGAGCGAACGTGAAAAAGATCGTCGAATGCGTGCCCAACTTCAGTGAAGGGAAGCGCAAGGAGGTGGTGGATGCTCTGGTCGCTTCGCTGACCAAATACCCGGGCGTGGCTCTGCTGGATTCCGAGATGGATGGCGCGCACAACCGTTGCGTCATTTCCATCGCGGGGGAACCGAAAGCCCTGGCTCGCGGCGTGGTTGAGGCCGTGGGCAAAGCCGCGGAGCTCATTGATTTGCGCCAGCACCGTGGCGAACACCCCCGCATGGGTGCCACCGACGTCATTCCCTTCATACCCATCTCAGGGATGAGTATCGAAGATTGCGTCCAGCTGTCGGTGCAGGTGGCGGAGGAAATTGCCGCGCGCTATCAGATTCCTATCTATCTTTACGATCAGTCCGCGCGCATTCCGGCACGCCAGGATTTAGCCTACGTGCGCAGGGGCGAGTTCGAAGGCATTCGCGAGGAAATCCGCACTAATCCGGAACGCAAACCCGATTTCGGGCCTTCGGAAATTCATCCATCCGCGGGCGCGTCGGCCGTGGGCGCCCGGCATCCCCTGGTCGCCTACAACATCTACCTCAACACGACCGACGTGAAGATCGCCCAGGCGGTTGCCCGGGCCATCCGCTTTTCCAGCGGTGGGCTGCGCTATGTCAAAGCCTTGGGGTTCGAGATCAAGGAGCGCCATCAGGTACAGGTTTCCATGAACCTGACCAATTTTGAGGCGACGCCGATTTTCCGGGTCTTTGAGATGGTCGTCCGGGAGGCTGAGCGCTACGGCGTGGCGGTTGTTGCGAGCGAGATCGTCGGGCTGGTGCCCCAGAAGGCCTTGAATGCATGCGCCGATTTCTATCTGCGGCTGGAAAACTTCAGCACGAATCAAATTCTGGAGAACCGGCTGAACGATGCCTTGCCGCAGGATCAGGCTCTGACGGAATTCGTCGCCAGCGTAGCGGCGCCGGAAGCTGTTCCCGGGGGCGGCAGCGTCGCGGCTCACGCAGCTTCCCTCGCAGCGGCGCTGGGTGAAATGGTGGCGGGCCTCACGGAAGGAAAGAAGAAATTCCAGGCGGTCGGTGAGCGAGTGCGCGAGATGCACCGGGAACTCACCGAGGCGCGCGCTGCATTGCACAAGCTCGTGCACGAGGACGCGCATGCCTACCTTGGCGTCATGGCTGCACTCAAGCTTCCCAAAGAGACCGCTGAGGAAAAGGCCGCGCGGACGGATGCACTCAAACGCGCTACACGCACGGCCACGGAAGTTCCGCTGCGCACCGCGCACCTCACATGCCAGGTACTCGAAATGCTCGGTGTGCTGGCGGAAATCGGCAATCAAAATGCCCGGAGCGACGCGGCTGCGGGCGCACAGCTGGCCTTCGCCGCCTTGAAAGGGGCACAGTACAACGTGCTTATTAATCTTCCCGGCCTCGGGGACCGCACGTTTGGCGAAGCTTGCCGGCGCGAAGCCAATGAGCTTGCCCGCCGGGGACAGGACGTGCTGCAAAAGGTTGACACTCTGGTCACGCAGACGGAGTGAGGGAAAACCGCAGCCACGAGACGCGCGCCAATCGCTTGCGGGTCTCGTGGCCGCAAAAAAGGGTGGGATGACTCGCTACCTAGATGAACATCTCCTCGTCGTTGTGTGAACGATGGGAAGATAGTTTGCGCCAGCCGAAGAGAACATCCAGCCCGCTGCGGATTCCCCGGATAATGGCATGAACTTCCGTGATCGGCACGACGATCGCGTTTTGCAGGGTATCGATCGTTTCATCGATCCTGTGCGCCGTGGTTTCGATAATATCCTGAAACCGCGCCATCTGCAGCCGGGCAGCATCCGTGGCTTCATTGAGAAAGGCATCCACTTCGACCACGCGATGATGAACCACGGCCGTGATGGCCGCCACGTTTTCCTGCACGACGTGCACTTTCTCGGCCGTGCTCTTCACCATTGACAGAAGATTTTCCGCCTGGACGGCCAAAGAATCGACCTGTTCGGTCAACTTCGTGCTCAGGGTGTCAAACCGGGCTGTGAGATCGCGCATCCTGCGGGAAATGGCCAGAAGGGCAATGCCCTGGATAAGAAGCGCCAGCGCGGTGAGTCCAGTGAAGACAGCGAGTAGGATTTCTGTCGTTTGAGACATTTAGACCTTCGTCTTATCTTTTTCTTCCCGATATGCCTGTTTACCTGCCTCAAGCGCAGTGGCCAGCTGATCGCGCTGCTGCTGCAGGAGTTCCTTGCCGCGGTCGATCAGGCCGCTGGTTTTGTCGGACATGTCTTTCGTACGGGTGGCGATGAAATCCGCGCTTTCCCGGGTCCTCATTGCGATCAATCTGCGTGTTTCCTCTCCACTGCGAGGAGCCAGCAGCAGCGCAACGGCCGCCCCAACGAACCCGCCGAGGATAAAAAACAGCGCCTTTTCTCCCGCTTTGGTCTCTTCCGCCATAAAGCCTCCTAGCTTCGAATAAGTCGTTGTAAATTCTCTAATTAGCATTTGCTCCGGCAAATGTCAAACGGATCTTCGGGGAAGGGGAAGGACAGAAGACGGAATTCAGAATATAGAATTAAGAACTCGGAATTCGGGAGGAAGCCGGGATGCCCTGATCATTCTGAATTCTGTACTCTGAATTCTGTATTCTCTACTTCCAAACCGAACCACCACGAACGAGTCCAGGTAATATATAATTGGATGTTACGAATCGACAGAGAGCCTCGGTCCCAAATCAAATAATCCTGGAGTTACCATGAAGATCAAACGCAAAGCATTCCCTACCCGTGCTGTCCATGCCGGCGAGCATCTGCCTGCCGACGATTTCATTCCGGTTGTCGGTCCGATCCATCCGACGGTGGGTTTTGTGTATGAGCGCATGGATGATTTGGACAGGGTGCTGGGGGCGACCCGGGAAGGTTATGTTTACCCTCGCTACGGCAGCCCGACCGTGGCCGCATTTGAGGCGGCCACGGCCGACCTGGAAGGCGGTGAGGCTGCTTACGCCTTTGCATCCGGCATGGCGGCAATCCATGTGGCGCTGCTGACGGCCGGCGTTCGACAGGGATCGAAGGTTCTGGCCGCGATGGATGTTTATGGCGCGACTTATACGATGCTTCGTCGCCTCTTCGCCGAATTGGGGGTCAGCTCCCGCCTGGTGGATGTGACGGACCTGCAGGCAGTCGAGACCGCGCTCAACGAAATGCGCCCGCTCATCCTGGTAGCGGAAACGATATCTAATCCCCTGCTGAAGATTGCGGATCAGCCTGCCCTGATTGATCTGGCTCATCGTTATGGCGCACAGGTGCTGATCGATAATACTTTTGCCTCCCCGTACCTCTTCAATCCCTGCGCCCATGGTGCGGATTATGTCATGCACAGCGCCACCAAGTTCATCGCCGGACACGGGGATGTGTTGGCCGGCGTGATCGTCACCTCGAGCGAGAACCGCAAGAGGATGTATGAACTCAACAAGATGATCGGCAGCACACTCGGGCCATTTGAGGCATGGCTGGCGCTGCGCGGGCTTAAAACCTTGCCGCTGCGCTTGCGCCAGCAGTGCGAAAATGCCATCCGGGTCGCCGAGTGGCTTGCGGCCCATCCAAAAATTGCGCGGATCAACTATCCGGGCCTGGCGGCGCATCCGCAGCACGAACTGGCGCGCCGCCTGTTCCAAAACAAGGGCTTCGGCGCGGTGCTTTCCTTCGAGATCGTCGGCGCCGATAAGGCGGCTGCCTTCCGGTTCATGGATGCCCTCGATCTATGCATGGCGGCAACTACGCTCGGCGACATCTATACCATCGCCCTCCATCCGGCCTCTTCCTCACATCGCGCGCTCTCGGCAGCGGAGCGAGCAGAGATCGGCATCAGCGATGGCCTGGTACGTCTGTCCATAGGGATCGAGGATGCCGCCGACATCATTGCCGACCTGGAAGGAGCATTGTCGACAGCCGGCTGAAACCAGGATAGCCAAATAGGCGCCGGGATCGCAGACAACATTCGTACCAGGTTTCTGCGGTTCAGACAGTAGGCATGGAGAGCAGAAGTGGATCATCTTTTCACCGCGAAGACCACAAAGACCGCAAAGCTGACTCCAAGGCCCGCCCGGGGGCCTGCATTCGGCCGCCATCCTCAGCCGTGAGCGGCGGAAAAGCTGCGCCGACTCTCACTCTTCAGCCTGCACGCATCGGCTTT
>JBGQNR010000196.1:0-12382 GCA_041501225.1 Acidobacteriota bacterium | reverse complement strand
CGAAAATCCCGGGGGGCTAAGCATTTCACGACTGCGAAAACCCCGAAGGGGTGGCGCAGCAAAGCCCAGGGCGTGAGCCCTGGGAACAGGGGATCGAGCTGGCAAGAGCCCTGAAAGTGCGGCACAGAGAAAGCGCGATGAGAGCACAACATTTTCATGCACCTGGGTGCGCCTCCGGTGCATGGGGACCGCGTTGAGGTTTTGCTTTACGAGAAGGATTTTTATGTAAGTCGTATGAAGGGGGCTGTGCGGGTCATCCGGCAATCTTTTGATACACCGCTAGGGTTTCATCGGCAGCTCGATCCCAGGAAAAACGCTTTGCACGTTTGAATCCTGCCTCACTCAGTTCTTCCCGGAGCGAGTTGTCGGTCAGCAGGCGATAAAGTCCTTCCTCAATTTCTTCATTTCGAAGCGGATCGACCAGAAGTGCGGCACCCTCCCCCACTTCTGCCATCGCAGACCGACGGCTCGTCAATACCGGAATCCCGCACGCCATGGCCTCCACAATCGGTAGTCCGAAGCCTTCGTAGAGCGATGGGAAAGCAACTGCCCGGGCCAGATTATAGATAGCAGGCAGGTCTTCGCCGGGCACATAGTTCAGAAGCCGGATGGCGTTCTTACACCCGCTCGCTTCGATTTGCCGCAGCAGCGGCCCATAGCGCCAGCCGAACTGCCCGGCCAAAACCAGCTGTTCACGCCGTCCGCGCCGGCGCAATTCGCAAAATGCCGCGACCAGTCGGGATAGGTTTTTGCGCGGTTCCAGCGTGCTCACGGCCAGGATGAACGGGGCATCGAGGCTATACTTGCGCCGGGCTATCTCCAGGGCGGCGGAATCCTCGATCCGGTGGAATGCATCTGCGGCCGCCCCGTGGACAACATGCACTTTTTCAGAAGGCAGTTTGAGCACTTGGATGATGTCCTGCTTCGAACTGTGCGAAACCGTGATGACAGCGGCCGCTTTTCTGGCCACGGCGGGAAGGATCGAACGCACCAGCCAAAGGCTTCTTCTTGGCTGCAAGCTGGGGAAGAGGAAGAGCGACATATCGTACAGAGTGACGGCAAATGGGCAGCTGAGAGACAAAGGTGCAATCGAATTTGTAAAATGGCAGACCTGCGGCTTAAGACGCGCCACAATGCGGGGCAGCGCAAGCTGAACCCAAAGGGAACGGTTGGGGAACCGCCAGCCGTCAGGGATCAGGAGATTTTCTGGAATTGAACAGGCGGGGGCCCCGCTCGACAGGAATGCAAAACGCCAGTGGCCTCCCCGTTTCACCAGGGCATGCAGCAGTTGCGCAGTATAGTGGCTCACGCCTGACCTCTGGTGCAATTCCAGGGCAGTCGCTTCAAAGCCAACCAGGGATGGCCCGCTGACCGTCATTGTGATTCTCCCTTTTGCCCGAGGCCAACAGCCATGCCAGCCAACATCCAAAATAGGCCATAAGTGGGAGTAAATGGGAGAAAATAATCTACCAGTCCATGGATGCAATAGACCGCCAGCGCTATCCCGATGCCGGCCAAAACCAACTTGTCTTCGCCCTGTGTCGCTCTGCACCAGGCTGTCCTGATCTTCAAGAAAACCGCCACCAGAAAGGTTAAAAAGGCCGAGAGGCCAATAAGACCCACAGTGGCGAACAGCTCGAAATAAAGATCGTTCGCATAAATGCGGTCATCGAAGCGTTTCAATCCCAGATAGGAGCCGTAGAGACGGCGAAAGTTGTCCGGGCCCACCCCGAAGAGCGGATTCTGCAGCCCCATGTGCACTGCCGCGCGCCAAAGATCGACCCTTGCTGGCTGAGATGGCAAGGGCAAATCGATGGGAGGAAAGTCGTCCGGCACAATTTCCCCTGTGGCGGAGGGCAGTACAGTCACTTCCACTACACTCTTACTCGGCCCCATGACGCTGAACCAGGTCATGTTTTCCTGCACCATATCCCACTGCAAGGTGTATTTGCCCGGCTTTCCGGGTGCGCGGATCCAAGGTTCAAATTTCAACGTGGCGCCTGGCTCAACGTTCGACGGTATGGCAGAGCGTGCGCCGTCCCAAATCAGAATTTTTTCAGCCGACGCATCCAACCAGTGATATGTGACCTCTACCGCCTGTCTGCCCTTCGCGCGCCAGGCGATCCGACCCTGGTTCCGAATCGTTAGCGGAACTCGTAGGATGTTGCCCGCATCCAATGTCAGTTGCCTGGGAAAATCTTCATACTCGGCCCGGTACCAATTCGACAGATCCAGCGTAGTCAGGCGGAGCCATAGCATATCCTCCGTTGCGACATGCACGACGCATAGCAGGAAAAGCCCCATCAGGCTGGCAAGGCTGAGCGACTTTATGGGACGAATTGAATGCCTGAATAGCAGGAAACATGAGGCCAGGATCAGTATCGCAATCAGAATGCCGGCGCGACTGGCGGCCAGGAGGATAGCTTCCAGCAGAAATATTGAAGAGATCAATCCCACCCACCAGCATTGCTCGCGAAACCGCCGGCAGCCCCACCAAGCGGAAAAAGCCAGCGCCAGCGGCAGCGTGGCTTCCCAGTACATCGAGGCAATGTTGGCATATTGAAAAGTACCGCTGGCACGCAGGAAACTCCCGGACATAGAAGGTTCCGTCTTGAAGCTTCCCAGGATGCTCGCTGCCCCCGGCAGCCAGATCTCGGCGAAGGCTGCTACGGCGGACAGACAGGAACCGGCCAAAAGCGTTATAGCCACAAGAGCGGCAGACCGAGGACTGCGGACGAATTCAGAGGCCGCAAAAAACAGGGCACACCCTCCCAAACCGCGAAGTGCGAATTTCAGCGCCTCGCCAGTGTGGGCAGGAGAAAGGCAACCGGAGATGATCAGTACCGCAGACCACGCAGCCACGATTATGTGGACCGCGGTCCAATATCGGCAGCGTCCCGCCAACCAGCCCGCGGCCCAGAAGGCGATCGTCAAGTAAATGCAGGCTTCCACGCTGGTGACTGAAAATGGACCGACTCTGAAGAGAGGATTTTTGAATTCGAAGGGAAGAACCAGCGCTAGCAGTACCAGGAATCCGAGTCCAACAGCATGGAACGAATTGGATTTTTCTATGGAAAGGCTCATGATCGATGACCGGTCCGTAAGTCTCGCGCCCAAATACCAATTTGTTTTTACGCGGACCCTCAGGGGACGTTTCCGCCATTCGACAACCTCAGGAGCTCTTTTCTGCCTCCTGTGCCAGCCGCAGGATCGACTCGGCCGAATAGCGGCTCAGGCAATGCACATCCCCGAATCTGCATGTGGCTTGCATGCAAGCTCCACAAGGTAAATCCTCCGAGCCGACAAAGCGGCTGCGGTTTCCCAATGGACGGGTCCAATCGCTGCGTGTTGAGCCGAACAGCGCGACCGTCGGGATTCCCGAAACCCACGCCATGTGAAGCAGCCCTGAATCCTCGCTGACCACTACCGAAGCATGCTGCACAATTCCCAGCGCTTCGGCAAGGGATGTCTTGCCCGTCAAATCGATGATGCGACCCGCCAGTTTGTCGGCAAGGTGTCCGACTTTGGCACGGATCCTGCTCGTGCCAACGAACAGGAATCGCACCGGTTCGATCTCCGACCAGAGCGCCGCGAGCTCTTCGTATCTGGCCAGCGGCCAGTTCCGCGTCACCCACAAACCCGCCGGATTCAGTATCACCAGCTTTGTTTTCCCATCCCATCCGTGATTCCGCAGCATGCAGAAGGCACGTTCGCGCACCTCAGGCTTCAGGTTCAGCTTGTAGATCGGTTTTAGATCAGGGAATCCCGCCAATCGACAAGTGTCCAGGACCCTTTCCAAGGCATGTCGAGGGGAAAACCTGTCAAACTCTCCCCAAGCCAAAGGCCGCGCCATGCGCCGGATGAGGCGGCTGATCCGGTGTCTTTGCACGTCCAGGATTACGTCATAGTGCTCGCTCCTTAGCCGGGCTCCCAGCATGGCTGCATGAAGAGCGCGCTGCCAGCGCCCCTGGCCTGCAGCTGCCGAATCGATGCGGTCAAAGAGCCGGATTGCCTGGGGGATTTCAACACAGGCATCCGCAGTCAGAAGGTCGATTCGGGCGTCGGGGAACATCTGCCGGAGCGCATTGCAGGCAGGGATCGTGACGACCACGTCTCCAATGGCCTGGAACCTGATCACCAGGATTTTCCGGGGTGCGCTGTCGGATACCCATGGAGAAGAGGAGCGTAGCTCTTCCATGTCGGGAGGCCATTAATGAAACGCGGGGAAGGTATCTGCCCCCCACAGTTCCTCACCACCGAGATGCCCGCCAATTCCCCAAAAAATCGCCAGGAGCAGCGCCAGCAGGAAAACGAGGTATTTGTTTGGATTTCCGCCTCGCAACCGGCTGATACCCAGCAGGGCCAATGCTGCGGCTACCACGCTGCCGGAAATACCAAGGATCTGATGCAGGTGGATGCGCGCGTTGGCCGGTACATTGGCGACGATGAAGCCGCTCTGGATATAGGGCTTTCCCTCGTCATTGAGCCTCCCCTTGGCTGCCGCAATCCCGGTCACCATCGTGGGGATGACCGTGACAAACGCGGTGATGGACAGGACCGCCCAACAGAATGCGATCTCTTTCCTATACACAAACAACAGCGCGAGTGCAGCAACCGCCCCGAGGATTGCCGCAGCGATTGGTAAATGCGTCATAGCCGAATGGTTCCGTGCCAGAAACAGCAACATCTGGACCTCCTTCAGCTCAGCTCTCCGTTATGGTTATTACGCCATCTGCCACTGCAACGCGAAACTGTTGTAGGCTCTTACGTGCGGGCCCGCTCACGTATGTGCCGTCAATCTTATACGCGGAGCCGTGACAAGGGCACTTGATGAGGGTGGCGGTTCTTACTTCCACACGGCATTGCTTGTGCGGGCAAACATCGCTCATTGCGGCATACTGCGCATCGCCGGTGCGCACGATAAGCACGTCGCCGGCGGACGTGTTTTTGACGAGAACAAATCCTCCGACCTTTTCCAATGCCGGATTATCGGCGATTTTGACGGCTGCGAGGACTGCGTTCTGCTTGTCCTGAACAGAGAATCCTCTCCGATATACCGTTGCAACGGTCGCGAGGAATACGGGCAGGCGGTCGGCCAGGCTGTGGAGAAATGTTCTTCTGCTTTGCGACGGTTTCCTATCAGTTATCATGGTCGGTTCTTCGCGTTTTTGCCTGTGTTCTTTTGGACAGTAAAAGTGTATCAGAACTTTCGCATTTGGAGTTGATCTTTTCGGAGCCGCCAGACGAGAAACGCAATCCGCCTTCACCGGGTCGATCTTTTCGATCGTCTCGCCTGCAACCTCGCTCTTCATAATGTGATCTCCCCAAAGTACCCTTGACAATAGCGAGTCGAATCCAACAGACTCAGGCCCGATTCTGCGCGCGTCCTGATGTGAAAGGAGGCTCATGGCACGACTCCAATTCCTGGGTGGATCCCATACCGTAACCGGCTCGAAGTTTCTGGTGGATACCGGCAAAACTCGGTTTCTGGTCGATTGCGGCATGTTTCAAGGCTCCAAGGAGCTGCGCCTGCGCAACTGGGCAGAATTGCCCGTCAAACCCTCCTCACTCGATACCATCTTCATCACTCACGCTCATGTGGACCACATCGGCATGCTGCCGGCGTTTGTGCGGGACGGTTTTCAGGGGTCGATCTGGGGCACTCCGGAAACGCTCGAGCTAAGCGAAATCATTCTGGCTGATGCCGCCCATCTGCAGGAAGAAGATGCCAGGTTTGCCAACAAACAGGGATTCACCAAACATAAGCCCGCCTTGCCGCTCTACACGCTGGAGGATGCTCAACAGTGCGTCCCTCATTTTAGGCCGTTGCCCTACAACAAGCCGCTGGAGCTTTCCGACGGCTCCCGAGTCCAGTTTCACGATGCGGGGCACGTCCTGGGTTCATCGATCGTGGAAGCGCAACTGGCGAACAGCAAGGGAGGCTTCACTTCGGTTGTGTTTTCGGGCGATCTGGGGCGCTACCATGCGCTGATCGACACCGATCCCTATGCGATGGAACGCACCGACTATCTTCTGGTCGAATCCACGTACGGCAACCGGATGCATCCGATAGAGGATGCTCCCCACGAGCTCGCGGACGTCATCAACGACACCGCCCGGCGCGGCGGTTCCGTGGTAGTGCCTGCATTCGCACTGGGCCGCACCCAGGTCCTGCTTTATACCTTGCGGGATCTGAAAGCCAGGGGAATCATTCCCGACCTGCCCGTGTATGTCGACAGCCCCATGGCGATTTCCGTGACCGAGCTTTATTGCCGGCATATCGAAGACTTGAGCCTGGAGGCGCGGGAGGTCTACCGGGCAACCGGAAAATGTCCCATCTACTGCCCGAATCTCCATTTCATCCACACACCCCAGGAATCGAAGGAGCTGAACAACCTGCATTTCCCCTGCATCATCATCTCAGCGAGCGGCATGGCGACAGGCGGACGCGTGCTCCATCATCTCAAGTACCGGCTCCCGGATCCGCGCAATACCATCTTGTTTGTGGGTTTTCAAGCTAATGGCACACGAGGTCAACTGCTCAAATCCGGGGTGAAGGAGATCAAGATTCACGGCGAACAGGTGCCGGTGCGGGCCCAGATCCACGCCATCGAATCTTTTTCACGGCATGCCGACGCGCAGGAGATCCTGTGCTGGCTGCACGGTTTCAAGGCGCCTCCGAAAAAGACCTACGTGATCCATGGAGAACCTGAGGCGAGCGCGGCGCTGGCCGAGGATATTCGCAAGCTCGGCTGGAAGGCCAGCGTGCCGGAGTACCTCGACGTCATCGAGCTGAAATAAACACCAAATTGCGTATCACACGATACGGCGTAACCGCAGCCAAAAGCAGAACGCAGAAGGCGTAGAGAAAAACCAGAGGCCGCCGAGATCTTATTGAAAAACTCTTAAACGCAATCCTATTCTCTGCGGCCTCTGTACCGAAAATTGGACCCATGGCGGTGCCGATCAACTCGTCGATTTCTGTGCCGCCCTTTCAGGGCTTGAGATTTCCGGACCTTTGCCCAGGGCTTGCGCCCTGGGCTGTGCTGTCCCGCCCTTTCAGGGCTAAGCATTTCACCACTGCGAAAACCCCGAAGGGGTGGCGCAGCAAAGCCCAGGGCGTGAGCCCTGGGAACAGGTGATCGAGCGGGCAAGAGCCCTGAAAGGGCGACACAGAGAAGGCGCGATGAGAGCACAATATTTTCATGCACCTGGGTGTGCCCCCGGTGCATGGGAGACTGCGTTGAGTTTTTAAGTTACGCGATAGTGCGCTGCGGATTTTGCGGTGCCAATTTTGCTTGCTTGAGCCCAGGGCAAGATACAGAATGATGCGGTATTGTCTGAACAAACTTAAAGAACGGATCCAATGAAGAATCTTGCTTTTGATTTCACTGCGGCCCAGGCAGGCCCGCTGGTCCTCGATGTAGAAACCCAGCGTCTCAGCCACGAAGTTCCCGGCGGCTGGAATGCGGTGCACAAGTTTCTGATCGCGCTGGTCGTCACCTGGGATCAACAGAACAACCTTCGGGTGTGGTACGAAGAAGATGCCCAGCGGCTTCTTCAGGAATTGGAGAAATTCGAACCCATCGTTACCTTCAACGGCGAGGGATTCGACTTCAAGGTGCTGAGCGCCTACGGGCCTGTGGACGGGCTCTACCGCAAAAGCACGGATATGCTGGCTGTGCTCAGCAAGCAGCTCGGATTTCGTGTCAAGCTCGACTCCGTGGCTCTTGCCACGCTGGGGAAAGGCAAAACCGGCACCGGTACGGAGTGTGTCGAGTGGTGGCGCTCGGGAGATCCGATCCAGCGGCAAAGGGTTGTGGATTACTGCAAGATGGATGTTGAGCTCACCAGGGACATCTATCTGTTTGCCAAACAGCAGGGCTACCTTTTGATCGAGGACTTGAAGCAGAACAAGCCTCGCCGCGTTGAAGTGTCCTGGTAAATTCGACGGGCCGGAATGACACCCATCCGCTTTATTCATACATCCGACATTCACCTCGACACCAGTTTTTCCGGCGCTGGTTTCCCGTCGCGTCTCGGCGACCGCAAGCGGGAAGCGATCCGGGGGACTCTGCGGCGCATCCTCGAAGATGCCCGGCGCCACGCCGTGGACCTGGTGTTGATGGCCGGCGATCTGTTCGAGCACGACCGCGTCACGCCGGACACGATCGAATTTCTGAAACAGCAATTTGAAAATCTGGCGCCCATCCCGGTTTTTATCGCGCCGGGCAACCACGATCCCTTTGTGCCCGACTCGCCGTACTGCGAGGAGGTTTGGCCCAAGAACGTCCACATCTTTCGGGAAGAAGAGTTTCGTTCCGTGGTGCTGGTGGAAAAAGGCGTGAGGGTAACGGGCTTCGGATTCAATCGCGCTCAGCTGCAGGAGCGGCTGTTCCAGAAGCTTCCTGTCCTGCCCAAAAATGCGTGGAACCTGGTGCTCGCGCATGGGTCCGATACCAGCGGCGTGCCCGCGGGAAAATCGGCGCACGGCCCGTTCACGATCGACGAGATCGCAGGCAAAAACGTGCTCTATTGCGCCCTCGGGCATTATCACCAGCAACGGGCGGTGGCGAACCCGCTCGACGCCACCCAGGTCTGGTATTGCGGCATCCCCGAGGGACGGGCCTGGGATGAAGAAGGGATGCGCGGCTACCTGTTGGGAGAGATCGATGACAATGGGGTGCTCACCGTCCTGTCGCGACCCGCAAACCAGTACCCGTTTGCTACCATCACCGTCGACTGCGAGGGGTATGCCACCCGGGAACAGATCATCGATGCCATTCTCCAGCATAGAAATTCCGCGTTCGATGCCAAAACGATCCTGCGCGTCTGCCTGGAAGGTGCGCTCGATTCCAGGCTGGATCTGTCGACAGCCGAAATGGAAGAACGGCTGGCCGGCGAAGTGCTGCACATCGTCTGGGAAGACCGAACCTCGCCCGCGCTCGATTTTGACGCTCTGGCCAAAGACCGGACGCTCTGCGGATATTTTGTCCGCTCCATGAACCAGCAGATCGCCGCGGCGCAGGCGGCGGACCGACCGGTGCTCGAGCGCGCGCGCCTCTATGGTGCTCAGGCGCTGCTGGGGAGGGAGGTGCGCATCCGGTGAACCTCCTCCGCTGCAACATCCTTGGTTTCGGCAAGCTGTTGAACCTGGCGCTTTCGTTCTCGGGCGGCCTGAACGTTGTGTGCGCGGCCAACGAAGGCGGGAAATCCACGCTGCAGCGTTTTCTCATGGCGCTGCTTTACGGACAGCTGCGGCCGGATGTGAAAGCGCAGCGCCGGCTCGAGCCCTGGGTGGAGCAATACCGGCCGTGGCGCGGCTCCGATTATGGCGGCACGCTCTGGTGCTGCCTGGCGAGCGGCCGTGAACTGGAGATTCACCGCAGTTTCGGCCGGGACGAAAACCGTCTTGAAATCCACACCATCAGCGGCGAAGAGATCACGCGCGAGTATGAAACCCAGCGGAACGGCGAGGTGATCTTTGCCGCCGCGCACCTTGCGTTGACAAAAGAACTGTTCGAATCGGTGGCTGTGATCCGGGAAAGCGAAACCGCCGAACTCAAGCACCGCGAATCCCTGCGCGACCGGATCGCCAACCTGGCGCAATCCGGCGATGAAAAACTTTCCGTGCGCCTCAGCCTGGTCAAGCTGGAGGAAGCCCTGGAATCTATAGGCTCCGAGCGCGCTCCTACCAAGCCCTACAAACAGGCGCTCGACCGCCTGGCAGAGTTGCAGCAGGAACGGGATGAGCTGGAGGTCCAGCGCCGGCAATGCCAGGCCTGGATCCACGAGCGGCAGGAACTCGGAAACGAGATCGGGCGGCAGGAACAGGATCTGCTCGCGGCCGGCCGAGGCGTGATCGACGCCCGTTGGCGGGAAGCGTGGCTGCGCGTGCACACCCTCGACGAAATCGACAGCGAGGTCTCCAGACTTCGAAGTGAAATGGAGTCCTTGAACGCCAATCCGGACTTTCCCGTGCATCGCCTTGACGATCTGAACCGTCTGGTCGCGGATTCGGACAATGTCGCCCGGCGCCTCGAGGAACTGCGCCAGCAGAAGCGGGAAGCCGAAACGCGGCGGGATCAGGGGGACGCGGAGCTTCGGAAACTGGCGGCTTATGCGGCTTTGCACACAACCGTCGAACCGGAGAAGATCACCGAGTGGTTTGTGAACTATTTGAGCCTGTCGCGCCAGAGGGATGAAGCTCAACGCACCATGAACCGCCTGCTCGATGATGGAGGCGCACTCCAGAGCCGGCTCGAAACCCTGAGCCCCGCCTTGCAGGATATCAGGATCGATTGGGAGCGAAAAGCGCGCCAGGCTGCGGACGAGGAACGCGCGGCCTCTCAGCAAAGCCTGGCGATCGCGGAAAAAATCGCAAAGGGAAAGGCGGAACATGCCCGCATCGCAAGCACGGCGAGGAATCAGGGGTTGATCGCGGGCCTGACCTTGCTGGGCGCTATTGCAGCGGGCGCCCTTGGCCTTGCCGGTATGTTGCCTGTCACCGTCGGGTTTGCTTTTGCCGGGGCCCTGGGCGTGGCCGGCATGGTCCTCTGGCTTGTGGCCTCCAAGTCCAGGAATGCCGCGCAGCAGGCGCGGCGTGAATTCGGAGCCATGCAAGCAGGCCTGGATCGCCTGGGTGAACAAGTGCAGGCCGCCCAGAGTGAGATGCAGGCGGCAGTGACCGGTTCGGGTTTCGCAACCGTCGAGGAGTTCCTTGCTGCAGCTCGACAGGTAGTTCTCGACCGCCAGAGGCTCGAAGATCTGGCACACCACATTCGCGAGGCCGAGCGGCAGCGCAATCAGATTCAGGCTGAGGCGGATGAGGTCTATGCACACCTCAAGGAGTGCCTGAGCCGGGCCGGTTTGAGCTGCGCCCCCGGGAACCTCAAAATTCCGGTCGATACGCTGAGGACGAATCTGCGGCGCTCGGCCGAACTCCAGGCTGCTCAGCAGCGTCTCGCGCAGCAGATCAGCGCGCTCCAGGCAGATGAGGACACCGTGGCCGCCCGTGCCCGCGATATCGATGCCCGCATCCTGGGGATCCTTGCGGAAGGAGCCGTGGAAACTCCGGAGGCATTCCGCCAGGCCTGCCAAAACAGCCGGCGTCTGCTCGAACTGCGCACCCGGGAAGCGTCACGCGCGCGTGAATTCGAACGTCTGCGCGGCGCCTTGACTTTGGAACAGTGGAAAGCGCGCCTCGATGAGCTGGAGAAGTTGCGCGGGGAGACCGAGGAGGAAGGATCCGCGGGCAGCGAATCTTCCGGACCGCGGCCCTATCTGCCTTATCTGCCGACCGTGGAAGAGGCGGAACAGGAGGAGAAACGCATTGCTGCGATTCTGGCGGCCAGGCGGGAAACGCATGCGCGCCTGGTCGAGAGAGTACGGCAGGCATTCCACAATTATCGTTCTCCGGCGGAGATCGAAGAAGACCTCGCAGGCGCCGAGCATGCGGTCGCCGGACTCACTCTCGAACGCAAGGCTCTGACTCATGCCCTGGAAGGAATCCGCAGCCTCGCGCGGCTGCAGCAGGAAGTATGCGCGCCACAGTTGAACCGGGTAGTTGAGGAACGGTTCCTGCAGATCTGCCCGGATCGATATGAAGAAGTGAAAATCGATCCCGACTTCCGTATCCAGGTGCGCGAACAGGGAACCGCTGAATTGCGGTCCGCAGAGAGCCTGAGCCGAGGGACGCAAGACCAGATCTATTTCGCGGTGCGCTTCGGGATTCTGGATTTGCTGGGCAACGACCAGGAGCCCTGCCCCTGCCTGCTCGACGAACCATTCGTTGCCTATGATCACGACCGGATGTGCGCGGCTTTCCGCATCCTCGAGCAGGAAGCGGCGCGGCGCCAGCTCATACTATTCACATGCCGCGAAGACGTGCGCGCCCAGGCGCTGCTGCACGGCGCCCACCTGATATCCCTCTAAAAAACCCAACCACAAGATATACACAAGTTACCCGTACATAAAAATCTTAACGCAGTCTCCCATGCATCGGGGGCGCACCCAGGTGCATGAAAATGTTGTGTTCTCATCGCACCTTGCCTGCGCCCTTTCAGGGCTCTGGCCAGCTCGATCACCTATTCCCAGGGCTCACGCCCTGGGCTTTGCTGCGCCACCCCTTCGGGGTTTTCGCAGTCGCGAAATGCTTAGCCTTTCGGGATTTTCGCAGTCGTGAGATGCTTAGCCCTTCGGGGTTTTCGCAGTCGTGAAATGCTTAGCCCTTCGGGGTTTTCGCAGTCGTGAAATGCTTAGCCCTGAAAGGGCGGGACAGGACAGCCCAGGGCGCAAGCCCTGGGCTGAGGTCCGGAGATCTCAAGCCCTGAAAGGCGGCACAGAAATAGACGAGTTGATCGGCACCGTAATTGGTCCTATT
>JBGQNR010000195.1:0-12385 GCA_041501225.1 Acidobacteriota bacterium | reverse complement strand
GCCAAGACCACGAAGATCGCGAAGAAGAATAACTGCAATTCTTTGAGGTCTTTGCGGTCTTCGCGGTGACTGCTGTTGCCACCCGACTGCGGTGCGCTTGGCATTTTTTCGCGCCTCCCTCGCTTGCCCGGGGCCTACGTTGCCGATTCGCAATGATTTCGAATCCGCGCTGACGTCACGGGGCGTTCTTGCGGTGTTTGTCGAAGAAATCGAAGACTGCCCCGAAGTTGGGCTGCACCACATTCATGTGGTTGCCGCCGGGAACTTCGATATAGCTGTAATCTACGCCCAATTTTTTGAGGGCCTCGACCATGCTTCTGGAGCCGGCGACAGGGACAGTGGGATCTGCATCGCCGTGAATTACGATTGCAGGCATCCCCTTCATCTTTGCGACGTTCGCAGGGATGCCATACCCTGAGAAGGGGGCGATTGCGGCCCAAATGTCGGGATACTTTGCGGCCAGATACCACGTTCCGATTGCGCCCATGGAATGACCGGTCAAATAGATCCGCTTTTCGTCGATTTTATAGTCCTTCTTCATCCTTTCGAGGACCTGAATCACATCCTTTTCGCTGTGTTCCACTTTGCGGGCTTCCGCGACATCGTCCGATGCACGTAACAAAGAAAAACCGTAACCCCCATCAACCCGATATCCGAGAGGTGCCGCCACAATGTAACCATGCTGCTCAGCCAGCTTTGGAAACTCTTTGCCATAGGCATCAAAGAAAGAGCCTTGCGTGCCGCCCAGACCGTGCAGCGCGATGATCAAAGGAAACGGGGCCTTGCCGTTGTACTTTGTCGGGATATACACGCGATACGGCATGATCTCTTCTGCTTCCGCAAATGGGTAGTGCCGCTCGAGGTCTCCCGTACGCCCGGAAAAGGGATTTCGCCTCGACTTCAGTAATTTGAGAGCCTCTTCCGCTCGTACCAATTCTTTCTCCACATCAAAGCCGGCCATCTCGATAAGGCCACGGTTGATATTTCGGATGCGATCCGATGGGAAAAGAACCTCGGCCCGCAGGTCGTCGAAACCCCGAACCTTTTTGAGGCCTTCCCCGATCCTGGTGAGGCGTTGCTCCAAGCCGCGCGCGAGGCTCACGGCAAGAGTGGCGTCGCCGAGCGGTACTTCCTTACGGCGCAGTTCCACTCGGATCACGTAGGTGCCGTCAGCGATCCCGGTAAGATCCATCTCGATGTGAAGGGGATCGTCGATAAAATCGCGTCCCACACCTTCGATAGTCGCGAGGTCTCTGACTTTCTCGCCCATTACAGCCGCCTGAGGGCGTGCCGCCGGTTTATAGATTGCAGTCTGCGCAGTCAGCGGGCCGGTAAGTTCGACCTTGGGCTGGTAGATTTGTTCAAGGCGCAGCGAGGAGGATTGGCTCGAATCGATAATCACCGCGTCACTGCGCAAGACCAGGGAGCTGGAAAACTCCAACCTGTCATCCCATTGCCGTCCTGACAACAGGGTAACGCCTTTGGCCAGGAGATGACGCACTTCGCCTGTCCTCCCCTGCCGGGTCGCGATTGACAGCTCTTTGTCAATTTCGTCGATCTTTGCTTTAAGCTCTCGCTGTGGGTTGGCGACCGCTTTGAGTGTGTTGTAGCCGACCCTGGCGACCAGGAGATTACGGCGCGCCTGAGCCACAGCTGCCAGCGAGAGGAGAAACAGAGCCGCAACGAACATGCCAATGAGCAGGACTTTTGATTTTTTCATTTTTCCTCCCGGATCCAGTGCGCCGCTATTATTATTCATCTCAGGCCTGGTTTCAGTATGAATGATGAACGCCAACAGCGGTTGTGACCGACAGGGTTTCCTCTTTTGTATTTGAAAGCGATATCCTCCAGATACATGCAAATGTGCAGGACGCTTTTATTTTATTGAGAAAAGGTGCGGCTTTTTGCCGGAGGTCACTGAGTTCAGAAGTTCAATTGGATCAGATCCAGGAGGGTGATGCCGTGCATATTTCTTTTCAGGTGCGATCCCCAAGAATGCTCGGATACTGGGGCCTCAGTGTGTTGATCTTGAGCCTGTCTTTGATCACGGGTCTTGCGGCCGCTTTGCGCCCTGCACCCCAGTCGTCTCCGCAAAACCTGCTATGGCAAATCGGCAAGCAGGACGGCGGCGACGGCGAGTTCGCTCTGGCACCTGGCGGCTATGCGAAGTTCCAGGACGACGGATTTTTCATGGTGGGGAAATCCGATTCGAAGCTCGATTGGCCCTATGTTCATCCTGGGCCGAACGATGCCTGGGCCGGCCAACGGCCGCATGCGTTCATGATCATTTTCGGCCTGCGCGCTTTGCCCGCTGCCGGCGCCTGCCGGCTTCACATCGCCTTGCTCGACACCCAGCGCGCGACGCCGCCGGTTCTCGACGTGGAGATCAATGGCACCAGCTTCCGGCAGAAGCTGCCACCCGGAGCGGGTGATGCATCCGTTGCAGGGCGTCCGGAGCGGGGCGCGCCCTACCACCTGGTGGTCGAGTTTCCGCTCTCCTTGCTGAAAAATGGTCAGAATGAGATCTGCCTTCGCACCGTCTCAGGCAGCTGGCTTCTGTATGATTGGATCGGCCTGGAGGCACCGGCAGGGCTTGAACTCGCACCGATGACCGGACCCGTCATCGCGGATGCGATGGCTCTGCAGGCGCTTGTCGAGCGCGACGGAAGGCTGCAGCAGCCCGTCAGGTGTGTGGTTCGGCATGCCGGTGAGGCGCTGCCGGCGCGGATCTCCGTGAACCAGGCCGCGGCAGAGGAGCGCACGCTGCAGCAGGGCAAAAACACCTTCGAGTTCCTGATTCCGGCTGTGGACAAAGAATCCTCCGCAGTACTGGCGCTGGAAGTTAACGGTCGGGCGTTTGCGACCCGTAATCTCGCGCTCAAGCCGGTGCGCCGGCTCACGGTTTACATATTGCCGCATTCGCACACGGACATCGGCTACACGGAAATTCAGACGGAAATCGAGGACAAGCAGGTTCAAAACCTCCTGCAGGGCATTGCGGTCGCCGACTATCGCGCCAGGGAAGGCAAGGAGAGTCTCAACTTCGGGTTCCCATTTGCCGTGCCCGGAGGGCAGATGCGCCTCGAGGTGCCGTTCGGCGTCGTCAGGCCTGATCAGGACCAGATTCCGAGTGCGTGCAAGAACTGGTTTACCGTCGGCCGCTGGGCGGATGTGGCCAACGACCGTTTTGGCCTTACCTAGGTCACGCTGGACGCGCCCCTGGTCGAAGTCGGCGGTCTTACAGCCAACCTGCTTAATTCACAGTCCGATCCCGAAGTCTGGCGCAAGAAGGTAGGCCCAACCCAGAAACTCTACTCCTGGGCTATGAATAACCACTGGGGCACAAACTACCGCGCCTTTCAGGAAGGGCCGCACGTTTTCCGATTCCTCCTGCGCCCGCATCTCGGTTACGACCCGATCGCCTCTTCACAACTCGCGATCGCGGCCAGCCAACCGCTCTTGCCCACGGCCGCGCGTGGGCCCAAGGCAGAAACCACTCCGCGCCTGCGCCTGAGTTCCCCGGATGTTCTAGTCACTGCCTTAAAGCCCAGCGACGATGGCAAGGCGATCATCGTTCGGCTCTGGGGCGGAGCCGGCCACGATGCGCAGACTCAAATTCTATGGAGCGATCCTGCGCCCCGAAGCATGTGGCTCAGCAATACCAGTGAAAAGCCCATGACGCGCGTTGCCGGCTCGATAACGATACCCGGCCTGGGGCGTAGTATCGCTCAGGGCCGAATTGAGGTAGCGCGATGTGTACTACTTACGTACAAATCTTTGCCGTAATGCAAAGAAAGGCAAAAGATCAACGCAGTCCCTCATGCGCTTGGCGCGCACCCTGCGACGCATGAAAATGATGCAGTTCATAGAGTCTTCGAGTCTTAGAGTCTTAGTGGTTGAGCGGGCTAGGAACCACTGAGACTCAAAGACTCCAAGACACTAAGAGCCATTTTCGGAACAGGTCGGAGAGAAAAGTCATATGAAAGCAAAATATCCTCTGCGCTCTCTGCGTTGAGGCTTTTAAGTTGCGGATATTCCGCACCGTGCTGTTTCGGCTTTACGCCCGTCCCATGTCAAATAGCACAAAACGATCATCCAATTGGGAGACCCCCCCTCATTTTTGATTGCCTCCTCCAGCGTGGTCCGTCCCCTGAACTCCTTCCCGCAGTTATGTCTCCGCCTGCGACAATTGTGCTATTTCATCGAGACAATGCTCCCATTATTTAGGCCCATCCCATGGGACCGGCTGATGATCCAATTTGGGCATGTTGTCCCATTTTTTTCCTGCAGCCTCGGACCGATACTAGCCATGGACAGCGATTTCATAGGGAATCAGGACCCCATTGCCAAAGGAGATCAAAATGGACGGCATAGCTCGAAGACGCAAACCGGGAACAAGAGCGACTCGGTTCATCCTGCTTGTATTCCTGGTAGCGATCTGTGTGTCTCTATTCGCCCAGTCTTCCAACACCGGGAAGAAGCAGGCCCTGGGCCTCGGGAAACTCGAGCCGGCACTTGAAATCCTCAACGGCACAAGAATCGACCCGAATGCCACCGCCGGCGTAATCGTGCAGTTCCTCGAGGATGAGGTGATTGCAGGCGGGACAGGGACGAAGGAAGAGATCAGGTTGGCAGCGAAGCTGGCACGCCAACAGACCGTCACCGCCGCGGGGGGCATTTCTGAGCGCGATTTCGACAACATTCCAGTCCACGCAGCGAAGGTCACTTTTGCTGCCCTTAAGCGCCTTGAAGGGCATCCCTATGTCAAGCGGATCTCCATAGATCACGCGCTCAACGGCAGCACCTACACGACCGCTCGCGCCATCGGCGCCGACCAGGCATGGGCCGGCACTGCCGGGAATCCCGGGGTCACCGGCAATGGCGTCACGGTGGCGGTGCTGGACTCTGGGGTCAATAATGAAAAGGACCTGCAAGGTCCTGTCGTCTATTCCAAATCATTCATTACGACGTCAAGCACGTCAGTCGACAACTACGGTCACGGAACCCACGTGGCGGGCATCATTGCAGGTCAGGGTGACTCTTCCACCCCCAGCACCGGATACAGTTACCAGTACATGGGAATAGCGCCTGGCGCCAAGATCGTAAGTCTGGCAGTGCTGGATAAAGCGGGATTCGGCTGGACGAGCAGCGTGCTGTCCGCGCTCGATTGGTGCATCAAGCACAAGAATACCTATAACATCCGGGTCATCAATCTCTCACTAGGCCACCCGGTCTACGAGTCCTACAAGACGGATCCACTCTGCCAGGCGGTGGAAAAGTGCGTGGCCAACGGCATCGTGGTGGTTGTTGCCGCGGGGAATTACGGGAAGGGAACGACCGGAACGGTTTATGGAGGGATAACCAGCCCGGCCAATGATCCTTCCGTGATCACGGTGGGTGCTGTCGATACACATGGGACCATCGCGCGGAGCGATGACAACGTGGCGAGTTACAGCTCGCGCGGGCCAACCGTCATCGATGGCCTCATCAAGCCCGACATCGTGGCTCCGGGCAACAAGATCATTTCGGTCTCCGATAAAAACGGCACTCTCTATAAAAGCTATCCCGCAAACCAGGTTTATCCTGACACTACGATTACTTCAAGCGAGTCATTCTCTTTTACTACTTCTACTTCAAGCGAGTTATCCGCTTTTACTGCTTCTACTTTCTCTCTCTCGGACACGCTTGGTATTCAAACTGCAAATCCATATAGCGGAGCTCCCTATTTCGTGCTGAGCGGCACGAGCATGGCCGCGCCTGCGGTTTCGGCCACGGTGGCTCTGATGCTGCAAGCCAATCCGTCGCTAACTCCGAATGCGGTGAAAGCTGTTCTGGCCTACACGGCACAACGCATGCGCACACCCAACATCCTCGAACAGGGGAACGGCTATCTGAATGCTGAAGGTGCCGTCCGTCTCGCGCGTGCCATCTCGCAGAGCTCGAACACGCTGGCCAACGGTGCCCAGTGGATCGCCAACCCCTCGGCGATCAAGAATTACAGCACAATAGCGGGTGAAGGGGTCTTGTGGGGCGATGGCGTTCTGTGGGGCGACGGTGTCCTCTGGGGCGACGGTGTCCTGTGGGGTGATGGCGTTCTCTGGGGTGATGGCGTCCTGTGGGGCGATGGCGTTTTGTGGGGCGACGGCGTTCTGTGGGGCGACTCCTTGATGATGTCCAAGCAGCCTGCTTTCAGCACCGGCGTCTTGTGGGGCGACGGTGTTCTCTGGGGTGACAGCATCATGGTAGGCAGCAACACCATCCTGGCAGGTCGCGGGAGCACGAGCACCATTCGGGGCACGACCTCCGCGAAGTGGTATTCGCTCCTCCTGGATCCAAATTCGATCTCTGACCCGGCGGAGTCTATCTTAACCAACGGAGACACTGGAACCGTGTTCGGACTCTTGGTGGGGCCGGCGGGTGCCTGGTTCTATCCGCCCAGGAATTAATTCTCAGCTGGAAGGTCCGGATTTATGAATCCGAACCTTCAAATTTCATTCATGGTATTCAGGCAACAGAACCAGAATCAGGAGAGCAATCCAATGATCAGGAAAAACAAAAACAGACTCAATGCCAGGATCTCGAGAATAGCCTTCCTGGGAATCCTCCTGCTCGCGCCCTGCGCTTCACTCTTCAGCCAGTCCCAGGGCGTGCGGGCCGGCAAGACGAACCAGGGCTACGGCAAGATGGTCTATAGCCAACCTGCGTTGAGGGCCGCAATTCTTTGGGGAGAGTGATCCTCTGGGGGGCGGAATGCTGTGGGGAGACAGCCTGATCTGGGACTGCAGGATCGGCTCAACGGGTGTGCTTCAGGACGTCTCCGCCAGCCATAGGAGCATCCGGACCCTCCAAGCCAGGAGAACAGAGCTATACCTGCAGCGCTGAAAGGGAGGCCAGGTCAATGACAGAATCGAAGCTCGGACGGGCAGCACATTAGGCGTACTTCGGAGTGATAGCGGTACTTGGTGCGGCCGTCGTGGGGCTTTCAGGGCATGATTCCGGCAGTGGCATTCTTCCCCGTCATGGTGCTGGCGATCAGCTATTACCTTCTCAATTCCACGTGTGTTGCCATCATAGTCGCGCTGCAGGCCGAGCGGAGCATCTCGCGGGTATGGCGGGAGAATCTGTTGTGCGGTCTGATCCCCCCGATCGCGTGTGCGCTGGGCGCCGTCTTTGTCGCCGCCGGCAGCCTGGCGATGGCTCCCATGGCCGCAGCGGCCATGCTGATCATGCTCGCGGCCATTTACCTCACCTTCCGAGCTTCCGTGGAGAAAGTCTCGCAAGGAGCCTGACCGCAGCAGAGGAACTTTAGTCCTCTTTTGAATATTCGCATCTTCACACCGTCTGTTCCGAATAGCACCTAGTTAGTTTCTGTCCCGAAATTTGCTCAGCCCTTTGGGCAAGCCCCGGAGGGGCGGAAAGAGAATAGCCCCAGGCGCAAGCCCGAGATTGGATCGGAAATCAGCGTGGAGCCCTCGAGGGGCGACAGAAAAAGGTTGCGAGCAAATGCCTTTCGCCGCTGCCAGGGCTCCTTCTATGCAATATCCTATCCGGCGGCTTGCGCCCCCGGCTACTATCTTTCGGCTCCTCCGGGGCTTTGCCGCAAGGGCTCCGACGGCATTTCGCGGCAGAAACTAGTTAAGCTTCCGCTCGCTCATTGATTCGCTCGTTTCCGTCGCGAAACTCCTCCGTAAGCAGGGGAGAGGCGACACAAAATCCTCGCAGTATCATAAGCCATTCGCCCCTTCCGGGGCTCCAGCCCATGAGTTTCGCAACAATCTCTGATGCACTGGGCGCGCACCCAGGCGCACGGAGTTACTCGTATATAGCGCTACATTAGAAGAACCTGGCGGCCGATAGATAATGTGGTAAGGAATTCCCGATGACCGACTTAAGCGCGGAGATATCAGCCTGAAAAATCAAATGCTGGTCTCCGAAAAACGGAGGCAATCGCTTGAAAGCGGCTCTCACAACCAATTCGCTCGCCTTTGGAAGCAGGGTCTATTTTTACTGCATGGTTGGTCTGGGCTTGGGGATCCTGGGATTATCAATCTACCAGATCGCCGGCAGCAGTGTCGGCCACCAGTGGTTGATCCTGGCCTCTCTGACGGCCGCATCGGGGTGGTTTACCGTGCCGATTCCCGGTGTAAAGTCAAAGATATCGGTTGCTGAGTCCTTCATATTCACAAATCTGATTCTCTTCGGACCTGCGGTTGGGGCGGTGACTGCGGCGCTGGACGGCTTTTCGGGGTGTCTGCGATCAGGCAAGAGCTCGCGTCACTTGCAGTACCCCGTTTTCAACATGGCGAGCATGGCGATATCCGCATATCTCGCGGGTAAGATCCTCTTTGTGCTGCTGGACCATGGGCCTCTCTACGAAGGCTCCACTCTGACCTTGGGAGAGATCATCCTTCCTGTTGCCGCCATGGCGCTGGTTCATTATTTGACGAACACGGTGAGCGTGGCATTGATCGTCGCGCTGGAAACACAGAGGGACGTATACCACATTTGGCGGGAGCGATTTCTCTGGACTTCGGTCACGTACTTCGCCGGCGCATCGGCAGCCGCACTGATCGTAATCAACCTGCGCTCACGCGCGGCGGCGGTTGTGGGCGTACTGCTGCCATTGATATTCGTGACTTATTTTGCGTTTAAGAGTTATTTGGAGAAAGCAAGGGAAAATGCGCTCCGTCAGCAGCTGGACCAGCTGCATCTTAGAACGGTAGAGGCGTTATCCCTGGCCGTAGATGCTCGAGAATCGGGGACCCTGGGCCAGGCAAAACAGGTGCAGGTATACACCCGCGGACTGGCCAGGGAGATCGGGGTCACCGATGATAAGGAACTCAGGTGGATCGAGGCGGCGGCTTTGCTGCGGGATATAGGAAACCTGGCCGTGCCGGAATCCATATTGAACAATCCCGGGGAACTGACGAGCGCGGAATTCCAGAAGGTGATGACCCACCCGGAGGTGGGCGCAAACATCTTATCGACCATCGGTTTCCCGCCTCCGATGGTGGAGTACGTGCGCCATCATCACGAGCGCTGGGACGGCTCGGGTTATCCGGATGGGCTGAAGGGGACGGAGATATCGCTGGGGGCGAGGATCCTCGCGCTGGCTGACGGCTATGTCGCTTTGACCTGCGACCGGCCATACCATAGGGCGCGCAGCCGGGAGCACGCCGTGAGCGACATTCGTTCCTGGGCAGGGACTCGCTACGATCCCGAGTTGGTCGAGAAGTTTATCCACATCAGCGACGCTTTGACCACCCAGGTGTCGGCTCTGGGCGCGCGCCCAGCGGAGGATGAGGCCCGGAAACGAACATCCAGGGAAGAGGTTCCTGCAGAAGGCGGGCTCATCCAACGCCTGAGCAACCTGGGGGCTTATGGGGATATTTCCTCGACCCAGAGGGAGACCTCGGTACTTCACGAACTGTCGCTGGAGCTTGGAACCACCCTCAATCTTCAGGAAACGCTCTCCATCATCGCCACCAAGACAGCCAAGCTCGTCCCGTTCACGACTTGCGTCATATATCTATTATCCGACGAGAGAGGGCGGGTCGTCGCGGAATTTGCTTCCGGTGCAAACGCGGAGGCCTTCCAGGGCTACTCCATGATTTTCGGCGAGAACATAAGCGGATGGGTCGTGGCACAGAGGGAAGCTGTGATCAATGCCAACGCCGGCCTGGACCTTGCCCCGATCCGGGGAAAACTCATAGTTCCGCTGGAGTTGGCACTGGTACATCCGCTGATCTTCGAACAGAAGTGCATCGGAACGATCTCCCTGTACACCTCAGAGGAGAATAGGTTCAAGGACGAGGATCTCAGGATTGTCGCCAACATCTCATCCAAAGCCGCCCCAACAATTCAAAACGCACTGAGATACGAAGAAGCCCAGAAAGAGGCGGTCGCCGACCCGCTGACCAGATTGCCCAACATGCGTTACCTCCTGCAGTATTTTGCCCAGGAGACCGCCAAAGCAAAACGTTACGGGTATCCTCTCTCCATCCTGGGGATGGATTTGGACGGATTCAAAAAGGTGAACGACCGCGTCGGCCACCAGGCCGGGGACCGGATGCTGGTCGAAGTCGCAGGGGCGCTCAGAAGCACGCTGCGGGGGTCGGACCTGGTAGTTCGCCATGGAGGGGATGAATTCATCGCCGTCCTATACCAATCGACCTACGAGGAGGCCTCGCTCCTGGCACAACGGTTACAGCAAAAGATCGAGACTCTCAGCGTCGAGGTGTCCCCGGGAAAATTCGTCCGCATCGGCATCTCGATCGGCTGTGCCAGCTATCCGGAACACGGGAATACGCTGAAGGAGTTGCTGGAGGTCGCGGACGCCGAAATGTATCTCGACAAGAGGAACCGGGCCGGCTCAGCGCGAACGGGGTAGCGCGGTTGTGAGGTCGCGTTTCCGGGTTACACGGAGCCGGACCACGGCAAATAGGAGATTTCGGGGACAGGCGCCATAACCTCGAAATTCCAGAACAAAAAGACAATAGTTTGATTCGATTCAATTTCGAGGTTATGGCGCCTGTCCCCGAAATCTCCCGAAATCCCCAGTCGCCGAACTCCAACCGGGCCAAGGTTTTTGGCTTGGGCGAGTTCGATCCGATCCTCGATTCGCTGAGCAATGCCAACATCCCGCAGAATGACACTGCCGGCGTAATCGTTCAATTCCTTGACGGAGAAGAGATCGCCAGCAAGGGATTGATCGGGCAACCGTCAAAAAAGGCGGCGAAAGAGGTCCGGAGCTGGGCTGTCGCCGAAGCCAGCCCGGCGGGTTCCCCGGCGATTTCACATTTGACCTCATCGGATTCGGTATTGGCATCGCGATCGGGATCAAAAATTGCTTCCCGAGCACAATTGTGCCGCCTGGACGGATAACGCTCCCGGTTCCCATGGGACCTCGCGATCATCCAATTGGGAGAGCCCTCCTATTTTTTGCATTTTCTTTCTGAAGTACATTGGTCTCAGGTTGAGATTATTCAAAGTCATGCAGACTCTTTCGCTGTGAGCTGATGCTCTCATTTCCTGGAGTTGATTATGCGAAGTTCAACCGGGTTGTACATTCGGGCTCAAAACCAAATCGAAGGATCGGCGCGTAGAGGTGCGATGCATCTCGCAAAAAAAGCGCTGGTCACAGTTGGGATCGGATATACGCCTGCAGCGGCTGACTGTTCCCGGCTCCTATTGCCCATAGGAGCAACGGACAGACAAAATGGGAGACTCATCCCATTTCTTGCGCTTTTCCTTTGAAGTACATTAGACATGTACGGTGAATTAAAGGCTTTTTTACTACGAGGCATGTAACGGTTTTCAAGCATTGTTTCCTGTCACGGCGGCAAGAGGCGCTTGAGGTAGAAGATGAACGGATCAACAGAATCGAGCCCGCGCACTCCAAGCAGACCGAATCATCGGGCGTATTTCGGCTATATGCATGCCGTGATCTGCATGGGGATCGCCTCCGTTGTCGCCGCTCTCATTCAGTTGCCGCACATGCACCTTGGCTACCAGTGGCTCATCTTCGTCGGCTTGACGATCGTTACCAGCTCTTGTACCATCCGTATCCCTGGCACCGACTCCAAGATCTCGATCGGCGACACCTTCTTTTTCACCAACGTCATACTTTACGGAACCCCTGCAGGAATTATTACAGCCGGTGTGGATGCCCTTGTGAGTTCTTTGCGTGCCCGGAACCGGTCCCGGCGTTTCCAGTACACTCTTTTCAATGTTGCGGCCATAGCCTGCTCCGCTCAGATCGGCGGCACGGTGTTCTTCACCATGATCCATCGAGGGCCCCTTTTCCAGCAGGGCATGCCGGCAGTCGTCGACATGTTCTTCCCTCTGGCAGCGCTGGCCTTCGCGCACTATTTTGTCAATTCCGGCAGTGTCGCCATTATCGTAGCCCTTGAAAAAAACAAGAACATCATCAAAATCTGGCGGGACAGCTTTCTTTGGAGCTCGATCACCTACTTCGCGGGCGCGGCGGCAGGGGGCTTTATCGCGCTGGCCATCGGCAGCATCACTGTGCAAGTGATTGGAGTGGTCGTTCCGGTCATTCTGGCGATTTATTTCACTTATAAAACCTACCTGGACAAAGTCCAGCAAATCCGTTCCCTGGCCTATTATGACGGTTTGACCAAGCTTCCCAATCGGATCCTCTTCAAGGAGCAACTCAACCAGGCCCTTGCCACGTCTGAGGGCAGTAACCAAATGCTCGCAGTCATGTTTCTCGACCTCGACAACTTCAAGCGCATCAATGATTCCTATGGTCATAGCGTGGGCGACTCGTTGCTCAGGTGCGTTGCTTCCCGTCTGATGTCCACTTTGCGCCTTCAAGATCACGAGCTGCGTGTCGAGGGGAGAGGGCAAAACGTCATAATCG
>JBGQNR010000194.1:0-12416 GCA_041501225.1 Acidobacteriota bacterium | reverse complement strand
TGTTCGGATGGTTACGAGACGGAGCCCTGAAGGGGCGCGACAGCAATGCCCAGGGCGTGAGCCCTGGGAACATCGGCAGTGCTCGATAGAGCCCTGAAAGGGCGAAGCAGCCTGGGCCGCCACTTCAGGGCTGTTTTACGTGGGCGCACATTCCCAGGGCTAACGCCCTGGGCTGATCTGCGGCGCCCTTTCAGGGCTCGTAACGGCCTTGCCTCCCTCCGGGAGGCTTCCTGAGGCCACCCACTCTGCGGGTGGAGACTCACTTCGGAATTTCGTCCGCTTTCCGCACTTCGGTGCCGCTCAAAGGCATGCAGGCCTGCTATAGTAAAGAACTTGGCAAAGACGTCAGAAATGTCGAGCGTGTTTTTCCGCTTGCAATGTCTGGCCGGCAAAAATTAGTTTGTTCCTGGGGGAAAGAATGGCGGTAGAAACTGAGGTCAAAATTCAGGTCAGTGACCTGGAGAAGCTCAGGGAAAAGCTGTTTCATCTGAATGCCCGGGTGCTGTCCGACCGTCATTTCGAAGAAAACTTCGTGTTGGATACTCAGGAAGGCCGGCTCCGCGCCGACGCCTGTCTGTTGCGTGTCCGCAGGACGAAAGGCAGAGAATCTGTTACATTTAAGGGTCCGCCGCGACCGTCGGGGGTTTTTAAGAGCCGTGAGGAGAGCGAGACGGTGGTGGAGAGTGCGGACACCATGCTGAAGATTTTCAATCAGATCGGCATGAAGGTATGGTTCAGGTACGAGAAGTATCGTGAGGAATTCTCGGTCCCGGTAAGCTCGGGACCGCCCGGGGGAATTCTGGTGTCTCTCGATGCCACTCCGATTGGGGATTACGCAGAGTTGGAAGGATCGGAGGAGGGAATACGGGAGGTAGCGAGGAAGCTTGGATTTGGTGAGTCTCAGTTTCTGCGCGACAGCTATTATTCACTGTTCGCGCGTTTCTGCCGGGAACGTGGCGAAGAACCAAAGCACATGGTCTTCCGCTAGAAGAAAGGACCGGAAATGCAGAGTGTGTACATTGAGAACATAGCTGCCCATGAAGGGAGGGAAGTAACGCTGCGCGGATGGGTCTACAACAAACGCAGCAGCGGCAAGCTGCAGTTCATCCTGTTGCGTGATGGCACCGGCATCATGCAGTGTGTCGCCTTCAAAGGCAATTTCACGCCCGAGCAGTTCGAGACCCTCGGCAAGCTTACGCAGGAGTCAAGCCTGGAAATTCAGGGCAAGGTGCGCCGGGACGAACGCGCGCCCGGTGGGTATGAGCTCGACATTACCGGATTCAAGGTTCATCAGCTGACGGAAGGATATCCGATCACTCCCAAAGAGCACGGCACGGCCTTTTTGATGGACCACCGGCACCTTTGGTTGCGCAGCACTCGCCAACATGCCATCCTCAAGGTCAGGCATGAGATCATCAAGGCGACGCGGGACTATTTTGACGACCAGGGCTTCACCCTCGTGGATACCCCGATTTTCACGCCGAATGCATGCGAGGGCACGACAACCCTGTTTGAGACGGAGTACTTCGAACAAAAAGCCTATCTGACCCAAAGCGGGCAGCTTTACAACGAAGCTACCGCCGGCTCGTTGGGCAAAGTGTACTGTTTTGGACCGACCTTTCGTGCGGAAAAGTCCAAGACGCGGCGCCATCTCATGGAATTCTGGATGGTGGAGCCGGAAGTTGCTTTCGCCGAGCTTGAAGACACCATGGAGCTTGCGGAGGGATTGATCTGCTTCATTGTCGAGCGCGTGCTCACGCGGCGCAGGAACGAGCTGGAAACGCTCGAGCGCGACATCTCGCGTCTGGAGTCGGTTTCCCGGCCATTTCCGCGACTCTCCTATGATGATGCCGTCAAGAAACTTCAGGCGGCCGGCTCTCAAATCGAATGGGGCGGTGACTTTGGCGGCACCGATGAAACCATCCTGTCGGACCAGTATACAATCCCGGTCATGGTGCACCGCTATCCATCGCAAATCAAAGCATTCTATATGCAGCCGGACCCGAAGCGCCCGGAAGTGGCGCTGTGCGTTGATGTGCTTGCGCCGGAAGGCTATGGTGAGATTATTGGCGGAGGCCAGCGCATCCATGACCACGATCTGCTTCTCAGCCGGATCAAGGAACACAAGCTGCCCGAAGAAGCCTTTCAGTGGTATCTGGATTTGCGCAAATTCGGCAGCGTTCCTCATTCCGGCTTCGGCATGGGAATTGAGCGCGCTGTCGCATGGATCTGCAAGCTGGAACATGTGCGCGAAACTATCGCTTTCCCGCGCATGCTCTATAAGATCTACCCATGACGAGAAAAGGGTGCATCCCGTTTTCCTCGCTTTGTCCAAAAGCAGGTGTGGCGGAGGAAGGAAATCGGGATGTACCGTTCCGGCCGATACGTGAACGTATTTATGGTTTCGCGCACTCCATCCCGTGTGGATTACGGCTCTCTTGGAGTTCTGTTGCTCGGTGCCGTCATCGGAGGCGGCTGCTTTGCCTATTATTACCTTCACGGGCTCTCTGCGGCGCACTACGATGCCAAAGCGCACCTCGTAGTCGCGCGGCGGATCATCGATTCGGTCGCTCCCGGATACTCCCAGATGGGCGCACACTGGCTGCCCTTGATCCACCTGCTGTATCTGCCGTTCGTGGCGATCGATTCCCAATATCATTCGGCGTTCATGCCCAGCTTGATGTCGGTGTTTGCCTTCATCCTTTCCGCCTGGCTGGTATACCGCATTGCATTAAGATTGACCGGTTCCGCTCTTGCCGGTTTTTTTGCCGCCCTTATCCTGCTTGCCAACCAAAACCTCCAGTTTTTGCAGAGCGCGCCATTGACCGAACCTGTCTATATGGCGCTGGCCCTGCTGGCCATGGATGCATTGCTGCGCTGGCGGGATGAGGGGATAGGAAACTCGCCATGGCTGCCGGCTATTTGGGCAGCATTGGCCGCACTGTGCCGTTACGAAGGTTGGCTCTTCCTGGGCGGGGCGATCGCTCTGATCGCGTATGACTGTTGGGAGCGTCGGATATCCGGCGGCCGCGCGGTGAAGGCCGTGACCGTCTACCTGGGCGTGTTCGCAGTCCCGATTGTGGCGCATTTCGGGTATATCTATGCCCGCCTCGGGGACAGTTTCTTTCAGCGGGTGGCCAGGGGCAACCCGGCACCCTATGAGACCTACAGACGCCCCTTTCTCTCCGTTGCTTATCATTTCGGCGAATTGGCCCAGGCTGCCGGCGTGATTCCGCTGCTCATCGGGCTGGCAGGCGTGGTTTATTGTCTGTTCGAGCGGGATCGTTTGCGTCAGCGTTTGCCGTACCTGTTATTGTGGTTGCCCTCCATAGCCAATATTTCGGCTCTGTACTGGGGCTTGATCTATCGTGTCCGCTACTCGGCGCTGCTTCTTCCGGCCGTGGCTATTTTCGGCAGTCTCGTGGTTGCCAACGCGAAGGCAGTGAAGCGCGTAACCATCTTAAGTTGCCTGACGGTTTTTCTGCTGCCGTGGATTTCCTGGTTCTTCCCCAGCCGGTGGGAGTATCACTTTGTCTATCCCGGGAATGGGATGATCCTGCTGCCGATTGCGGCTCTGGTCTTGCTGCTGCTTGCCATAGCCGGCGGCCGCTATCGCTGGGCGCTGTTGGCTCTTGCCATAGCGGCCATGCAAATACCGGTGTTGGAAGGCGAACTGCGGCCGATGCTGGCGGAGTCGTTCGAGCACCAATATATCGAGCCGGAGCAACAGCAGGTGCTGGGATATCTGAGCAAGCACTACGATGGCAGTCGAATCCTCATTGATGTGGGGTTGTTGGCCCCGCTGATGTATGATTCGGGCCTTCCGCTCAAGGACTTTGTGTACCATGATGGAGATACCGCAGACTGGGATCAGGCTGCCCTGCAGCCGCGTGGCCATGTGGGATGGTTGTGCGCTGAGAAAGGGGACGAGATCTGGGGGCTACTACATGTTGACCCCCATTGGGCGGATGGGTATTCTCTTGCGGTACAAACTGAGAATTATGTCTTGTATCAACTAAATCGCGAGCGGGCGAAAGCTCCACTCCCGGGCTGGCAACTCCAGTGAAAACCGACAAAACTGGCGCCAAAATCCAGACAAAGTTTGATTTCTCTCCGCCACGCCCGCGGCCGTTTCTTGCGAGCCTTCCGGCCAAAATCGACACCTATGAAGAGGGTGTGGCGCGATTGTTCCAGTGGCGTACGGGGCTGGATTACTACGCCACGATCGATCAGATTGTGGACTTTATCGTCAATACCCGCCGGACGAAGATCGTCGACTTTCTGAGCGACACCGCCACTTTAGCCCTGCGGCTGGCTGGGCGGAAGGCCTTTTTCGGCAAGATTCATTCCTTCGACAGCAACGTCACCTTATTGGAACGTGCCCGGCAACGCGCGCGCCACTTGAATCTGGGGCAGGTTGTCGAGTTCGAGCAGTTCGATGAGCGGGGATGGCCGCTGCCTGACGGTTTCGCCGAGATTGCCGTATCGGTTTTTGATTTCCACCGGCAGCAGGCGCAGCACTTTCTCGACGAAGCCTTCCGGGTTCTTACCCACGAGGGCTATCTGCTTCTTGCCGAGATGATTGAGCCTCAGACATTCAGAAACCGCGTGGCCCAGGGATGGCAGAGATTTCACCTGAGGCTGATCCAGCGAAACTCGGCCGAAGCTCAGGGCGTTTATTATGATCAGGAAGAAATCATCCGGATGCTTTTTGATACCGGCTTCCGGCAGGTTGTGATTCAGGGGCTTAAAATCCCTTCCTCGCTGCACCAGGGAGTGTTCAGCCTGGTGGCGGCCACTAAGTAAAGTAGGCGTAGTGATTCTCGATATGCCAAGCTGCGAGTACCCGCGCGCCTACCAGAGATACACGGGGAATACATAATATATGAAGAAATTACAGTGTATGCTGCTCTGCTTCGTCCTGTTAGTCGGCACTCCCGTCCTGGGCAAAACCGTCACCATAAAAAAAGTCGGCCAGTTTCCCAATTTTCTTGCGCTCAGCCCCGACGGCAGGTTCGCGTATGTTTCCTCCTATGGGACGGGCGAACTGATTGAGGTGGATCTTAAACAGCGCCTTGTGACACGGACCGTGCCCGTTGGAGGCGCGCCTTTGGGACTCACACTTGCCGAAGGCGGAAAAACCGCGCTCGTCGCGTGCAGAGATACGGGAACGATTGCGGTTGTGGATACCGCATCGTTCAAGGTGGAAGCGGACATCAAGGTCGGCGGGGCGCCCAACGCCGTTGCCATCGGATCTCGCGGGTATCGAGCCTTCGTGACCAATTATGGACGCAGTAAGGAGGGTATGCTCCATGTGATCGATATCCAGGAACGAAGGATACTGACCACCATAAAAATGGGGATCTCTCCGATTGCTGCTGTGGTGTCTCCCACGACTGAAATGGTGTACGTGGTCAACGGCGGCTCGAACGAAGTGTGGGTGGTGGATCCTGGACGGCAGGTCGTAAGCCAGAAAATTCCGGTCGGTGACGCCCCCATCGGCATCGCCATCACCCCCAACGGCGAGCGTCTGTTTGTGAGCAACGCCCAGACGAATGACCTCTCCGTGATCGATGCCCGGCTCGGGACCGTGCGGGTTACCGTTCCGGTCGGGAAGGCGCCATTCGGCGTGGCCGTCAGTCCGGATGGCAAGAGAGTATATGTCGTCAATACAAAATCCCGTACCGTGTCTGTTCTGCCGACCGACTTGAGTACGCTGGAAGCAGTAAGCTTTTCCGTGGAGAAAGGTCCGGCTGGAATCGAGGTAGCCCCTGACGGCAAGAGTTTTGTGGTCGCCAATGAGGAGAGCAACTCGCTGTCGATTGTCGATATCCTGAAAAGCTCGGCGGAAAACTCGGGAATGAAGACAGCAATCGGCTGCTGGCCATGGATCGGGGTCACATCACCGCGAGCCGAAGCGCCATGCGGCGCACGGCGCCCGCTTTGGCTCCGAGAGTAAAGATCATTTAGCGCAGCTGGAGGTACCAGTCCACAAACTTCCGGATGCCTTCCTCGATCGGCGTCGTGGGCTGGTAACCGAGAATCCGACGGGCCCTGTCGATGTTGGCATAGGTAATTTGCATGTCGCCCGGCTGGCTCGGGCAAAAGCGCCGAATTGCCTTTTTGCCCATGGCAGCTTCCAACTGTGAAATCAATGCCAGCAAGGTGGTCGTGCGCGATTCTCCCAGGTTGATGATTTCGAACGGAGGGTTGACACGCAACGCCGAGACGATGCCGGAAATGATGTCGTCCACATAGGTGTAGTCCCGCCGTGACTCTCCATCGCCGAATACGGGGATCTCCTTGCCCTCCTGAATCAGGCGTGCGAACATGTGAATCGCCATCTCCGGCCGCTGCCGCGGCCCGTAGACGGTAAAGAAGCGGAGGCAGGTGATGTGCATGGCGTAGTTGCACGCGTAAGTGTGGCACAACAATTCGCCCGCACGCTTCGTTGCCGCATATGGGGATACCGGCCGATCGACCGGATCGTCCTCGGAGAAGGGAACACGCTCACTGCCGCCGTACACGGACGAGGATGAGCCAAAGATGAAACTTCCTGTGCCGAACTCACGCGCCAGCTGCAGGAGGTTGACCGTTCCGGTAACATTGACATCGGAGTAGATCCTGGGATTCTCCAGCGATGGGCGGACGCCTGCCCAGGCGGCAAGATGTACGATTCCTTCCGGCCGTGTCTCCTGGATCACCTGACGCAAGCCTGCGACGTCGAGTATGTCGGTTTCGAAAAGCCTGACCGGGCCTCGTGAATGCAGGTCGCGGACATTTTTTCGTTTGAGCGCCGGATCGTAGAAAGCGTTGAAGTTGTCCAGCAAATTGACCTCGTAACGCTCATCCTGCAGTCTGGACGCCAAATGATAGGCGATAAAGCCCGCGCCGCCCGTGATCAGAATCCGCATGTATTTCCTCCCATCGGTCATGTTGCGGCTCAGGATATATCAGGGATCCCCGGTCTTTGGCAATATTCCTGTCTGATGCACCGTTTTACCAGGTTCCCAATTTGGGGAGTGGAGCGCTTATGCTATGATACACGGCTATGTTGCAGGTCGGGCTCACTGGGAACATTGCGTCCGGAAAAAGTCACGCTTCGAGTGTGTTTGCGGAACTGGGCACTCATATCATCGATGCGGATATCATCGCCCATGGATTGTTCGCACCCGGAACGGAAACCTACTCGAAGGTGGTGCAAGCTTTCGGGAACCGCATTCTGGCTGCCGACGGTACGATCAACCGGAAGGTTCTCGGAGATATCGTTTTTCATCAGCCGGAGCAAAGGCTGCTGTTGAATGCTCTGGTTCATCCGGATGTTCTTGCGGAGGTCATGCGGCGGACCTTCGAACTGGCGAAGCAGGGATTCGATGGCATCGTCATGGTGGACGCCGCGCTCATGGTGGAATCCGGCTTTTACAGAACTCAGGATCGCCTCATTGTGGTCACCTGCGATCCTGCGCTGCAGCTGGCGCGTGTCATGAATCGGTGTGGGCTCAGCGCCGAGGAGGCCCGGCTTCGTATCGATGCCCAGATGCCTGGGGCAGAAAAAATTAAGCTGGCTGATTACACGATCGACACCTCAGGCACCTACGCGAGCACCAGGGAACAAATTGAGCGGATTTATCGAGACCTGGTTGTGCAGCAGCATCGGCGACATAGCACGCAAACCCAGGGTGGTTAGTTAAAGCTCCTTGCGTTTTCTTGTTTATGCCCGCGCATGATCGATCCGGCGAGGATGAGGCCCGACTATTCCATTTTGGGTGGGGGGTATTTTCGTTGACACTCGGTCCGCGCTATGTTACTTAGTTTTTTCCTTATTGCCTGATGTTATTCGCTTTAGAGTAATTCGAGGCCTGATCGAGCGGGAAAGGGGCTGTCATCAGCCCTGACTCGATCGGGTGCCTGCAGCGAATACGCATCAGAGATCTCGGTAGAAACCCTAAAGGAATCGTTGGAATCCAGACCCTAGAGGGCAAAGTAGGGAATTATGCTTGACTATCTTTGGCTAGTCCCAGTCCTTCCATTAACCGGCAGTGCGCTCATCGGCCTCATGGGTTTGATCAAGATGCGCACTACGGGCGGCAAACCGGACAAGCTGCTGGTTTCGCTTGTCGCCTGTGCGTCGGTCGGCTTGGCGTTTGTCGTGTCGCTCGCCTCCATCATTCAGCTTTTCGTCCTGAACGGGGAGGAGGCTGCCAATCAGAATCTCTTCACCTGGATCAGCAGCGGAGCGTTGCCACTGGCCAGCGGCGGGCTGGCGATTTTCAAGGTGCCCTGCGGGCTCCAGCTGGATCCTCTATCGGCGGTGATGCTTCTGGTGGTAACCGGGGTTGGTTTTTTGATCCACGTATATTCCACGGGATACATGTGGGACGATTCAGGCTACTACCGCTTCTTTTCCTACCTGAACCTCTTCATGTTCGCGATGCTCACACTGGTGTTGGCGAACAACTTTGTGATGATGTTTGTCGGTTGGGAGGGAGTAGGGCTCTGCTCCTATCTGCTGATCGGATTCTATTTTGACAAGAAAAGCGCGGGAGACGCAGGCAAGAAGGCGTTTGTGGTCAACCGCATCGGTGATGCCGGCTTCATCCTCGGCATGATGATGATATTTGTCCACTTTGGCTCCCTGACATTCGAAGAGGTCTTTGCCAGCGCAGCAAAGCTGCCGGCCGAGGGACATCCTTTTCTCTTCTGGGCGACACTCTGTCTTTTCATCGGTGCGATCGGCAAGAGCGCGCAGATTCCTCTGTATGTCTGGTTGCCCGATGCCATGGAAGGCCCAACGCCGGTCAGTGCCTTGATCCATGCGGCCACCATGGTAACCGCAGGCGTGTACATGATCGCACGCTGCAACGCCCTTTTCAGCCGTGCACCCGAGACCATGGCGATTGTTGCCGTAGTAGGGGCTGTGACCGCAATCTTTGCCGCCACCATCGGGATTACGCAGAACGACATCAAAAGGGTTCTTGCCTACTCCACAGTCAGCCAGATCGGGTACATGGTCGCGGCCCTGGGTGTGGGCTCGTTTGTCGGCGGTGTTTTTCACCTGATGACGCATGCCTTCTTCAAAGCCCTGCTCTTCCTTGGTTCGGGTTCAGTCATCATGGCCATGCATCACGAACAGGACATGCGGAAGATGGGCGGCCTGCGCCGGCACCTGCCCTGGACCTACCGGACCATGCTGGTCGGAACGCTGGCCATTGCGGGCGTGCCCGGACTGGCCGGGTTTTTCAGTAAAGATGAAATCCTCTGGCGGGCGTGGAGCAACGGGCATCCTTTTGTATGGTTGTTGCTCTGGCTGAGTGCCGGCATCACTGCTTTCTATATGTTCCGCCTCATTTTCATGACGTTCTGGGGCACAGAGCGCATGGACGAACACACCAAGCATCATATCCATGAGTCACCGAAGAGGGTGGTGTACCCCCTGGCTGCATTGGCGGTGTTTTCCGTGGTGGGCGGGTACGTGGGCATGCCTGGTTGGACCGGGATCTCCAACGTCTTTGAGCGTTTTATGGAGCCGGCGCTGCATTTGCCGGAACCGGTTCATGAAGCGGCAGTCCATGCGGGCAGCGTGGAATTCATCTTTACCTGCCTTTCCGTACTGATTGCCGGTATCGGCATTTTTATCGCCTATCGCTTCTATGTTGTAAATCCGGAGATCCCCGACCGCATCGCTAATCGGTTCCAGGGTCTCTACACGCTGGTCAACCGGAAATACTACGTGGATGAGCTTTACGATGCTTTGTTTGTGAACCGCGCCAAGGATCTCGGCAATGCCTGCTATTTCGTCGACTCAAAATTCGTGGACGGGGCGGTCAATGGCACGGCGGCCACCACGCGGGGAACCGCTACAGTTTCGCGTATCTTTGACAAATATGTAGTCGACGGCCTGGTCAATCTTGTGGGCTGGATCAACATGGCCTTGAACCGAATTGCCACCGCGCTTCAAACCGGGCTGGTGCAGCGCTACGCCCTGGGGGCAGTCCTGGGCATCGTGGTGTTCATATTGATTTACTACAACGGGCTGTTTAAGTTTTAGATCCGGGAGGTCGTTCGACCTTTCACAGCGCAGGAGTACGAATCGATGGACTTCTTCATGAGCAACATTCTGAACATCGTCTGCTATCTCCCCCTGGTCGGGATGATATTGATTATGTTCATTTCACGGGAGAACGTGAAAGCCACTAAATGGGTCGCAAACGTCACGGCATTTCTCGGCTTCCTGGTTTCGCTGCCTCTGATCACGGCGTTCAACAGCCCGCAGTACATCGACAAGGCATCGGGGTTCCGATTTGTCTATGACGTTCCCTGGATCCAGCTGATTGGGGCCCGGTACAAGCTGGGGATCGACGGCATCAGCATGTTGCTCGTGCTGTTGACCACTCTGTTGGGCTTTGTCGCGATCCTTTCCTCGTGGACCGCGATCACCGAGCGAGTGAAGGAATATTACGCTTTCATGCTGCTGCTGCAGACGGGTATGATCGGGGTTTTTATCTCGCTGGACTTCCTTGTCTTCTACGTATTTTGGGAAGTGATGCTGGTGCCGATGTACTTTCTCATCGGCGTCTGGGGCGGACCCAGAAAGCTCTACGCGGCCATTAAGTTTTTCCTCTACACGCTCACCGGCTCCGTCCTCATGCTGATCGGCATCCTGGCCATTTACTTCTACCAGTACAACACCACCCATGTGTACTCCTTCGACATCCTGAATTTCCAGAAACTCGGCTTCCCGACGGATCTGCAATACTGGGTGTTCCTGGCGTTCTTTGTCGGCTTCGCGATCAAGGTCCCGATGTTCCCGTTCCACACCTGGTTGCCTGACGCCCACGTCGAAGCGCCTACAGCGGGATCCGTGATCCTGGCTGGCGTACTCCTGAAAATGGGGACCTACGGTTTTGTGCGCTTCTCGCTGCCGATGTTCCCCTGGGCGACAATGCACTTCCTGAAGCCGATGCTGATCATCTGCCTCATCGGTATCATCTATGGCGCACTGGTGGCGATGATGCAGAAGGACATGAAGTCACTGGTGGCCTACTCTTCGGTCAGCCACTTGGGATTCGTGATGCTGGGAGTATTTGCGGCCACGCCTGTGGCGCTGCAGGGCGGCGTCCTGCAGATGATCAATCACGGCATATCCACCGGAGCGCTCTTTTTGATCGTGGGTATCCTGTACGAGCGTCGCCACACGCGGCTCATTGCGGACTACGGCGGGTTGAGCCATATCATGCCGGTGTATGCGACCATCTTCCTGCTCATGACCCTGAGCTCAATCGGCATGCCTGGATTGAACGGATTTATCGGCGAGTTCTTTATCCTGCAGGGGACTTTTGCGGCGCCCGGGCTCTGGATCTACGCGGCCCTGGCGGTGCTCGGTATCGTATTGGGCGCAGCCTATATGCTTTGGCTCTACCAGCGGGTCATGTTCGGCAAGCTGGAGAATCCTTTAAACAAGGCGCTGCCCGACCTGAATTTCCGGGAGATGGCCACATTCATCCCGCTCATCATCCTCGCGTTCTGGATCGGCATTTACCCGACCTTCTTCATCAAGTATCTTGATGAGCCCGTGAATGCCATCGTAGCGCGGGTGCGCACGGATTACTTTGCGAGCCAGGCGCAGGTTGCGACACCGCCGGCCGTTCAGCGGATTTCAGAAGGAAAGTAAGCGGTTCCTCGGAGCTCTTTCGATTTGAGGAGAATTCTGGTCATGGCGAAAAAAGTGTTGAGGCTGCTGATGATTGGCGGTTTGTTTTTGGTAGGAATGGGCTTTGTTCAGGAGAAAGTCGTCACTACGCCATCGGGTCTGAAGTATATCGACCTCAAAGTCGGCACGGGAGAAGAAGCCCAGCAGGGAACTCGGGTCACCGTTCACTATACCGGGTGGCTGTACGAAAACGGCAAACGTGGAGCGAAATTCGATAGTTCGGTAGACCGTAATCAACCCTATGAGCTTACGCTTCCGGGAAGAGTCATCAAGGGGTGGAACGAAGGCCTGATCGGGATGAAAGTCGGCGGCAAGCGCGAGCTCATCATTCCCCCGGAGTTAGCCTATGGCGCTGCTGGCAGAGACACAATTCCGCCAAATGCAACTTTGGATTTTGAGATTGAACTTCTCGCAGTAGCCAAGTAGTCCGTTTGCCTTGGATAAGACTTCCAGGGCCACCTTTACAAGCGAAGAAGCGTCTGGTATCGGGCTAGGAGCCCGTCCGAGAATTAGGAGGGGCTGCGTTCCGAGCGCCGCGGGGGCATATGCAAGGCGGCGCGACGCAGGCGATGTCGCTGTACATCGTCGAGGAGCGCCAACGCCGCAGATGCCCCCGCGCTGCCGGAAACCTCACGCCTCATCTGCCCGATCTCGTCCTCGGAATTGGGCGCCATTACGTCCTTTGGTCTGAATCACGGTGTGGGAT
>JBGQNR010000193.1:0-12461 GCA_041501225.1 Acidobacteriota bacterium | reverse complement strand
ATTTCATGGTGCCTAAATCAGGGGATTACGGGAGTTTTGTGTCAAAGGGCCTGGTGTTTTTTATGGGTGTGTACATTTAATTTCGGTGTTTCGTGGCGACTCTGCTGACTCCTGTTGCGGGTGGGGGGGGGGGTGGGGGCAGGGGCCGCGGCATGGGAGACGGCACACGAGAAGTTTTTTATCCTCAGGGTCGTGGCGGCGGAGGGGGCGGCGCACGGTCGTTTCTAGAACCGAAGGACAAGCTCGGAATCCAGAGCCTGTGCGGCACTGTAATGCGGTCCGGCGGCACAACCACCATGACGCTCGATCAAATCAACGAACGGATGGACTACCTCGCCGGCAGCGTTTCCCCCACCTCGCTGTCCATTCATATTCGGCATCTGGACGAAGGGCTCAAGATCTGGCTCGACCTGTTGACGAACCCGGCATTCCCTGAAGACCGGATCGGGCGCGAGAAAATCTCGATGGCCGCGCCGTTGCGGAACCGCAACCGGAACCTTTCGGGAGTGGCGACCACCACCTGGGAGAAGCTGATGTACGGCGAAGATTCGCCGATCACGGCCGAGGTCACCGAGCAGACGATCAACAACATCACCCGCGCTGATATCGTCGCCTGGCACAAGAAATACTGGGGGGCCAACAACGCGATACTCGTCGTTGCCGGGGACTTCAAAAAGGCCGAAATGCTGGCTAAGCTCGAGGCCACATTCGGGAAATGGCGCAACGCCGAAACCAAGGCAGTGCCCAATTACCCGGTGGTCACCGGGATGTCATCCAAACCTGGAGTCTACATGGTGCAGCCGGAAGGGGCAACCCCGAACCAGGGAGTTATCCGGATCGGGACGATTTCGCTTACTCAGGACGATCCTGATTATCCGGCAGTGGACTTGATGAATTACACACTGGGGGGCGGCTCATTCTCATCGCGCATCACGCAGGTCGTGCGCACCGACCAGGGGCTGGCCTACTCGGCGAGTTCGAGCGTGGGGGCCGATCTGCACTACCCGGGGGCTTTCGCCGCGTTCACACAGACGAAGAACTCGACGGTGGTGTTCGCAGCGCAGCTGATGATGAATGAGATCGAGCAAATGTACGCGGAGGACGTCACCCAGAAAGATCTCGATTTCGCGAAAACCGCACGGGTGAACTCGTTCCCTTCTATGTTCTCGACGGTCTTCGGCAATATCCAGAACTTCGCGAGGCTGGAGCTCGAAAACCGGCCCAGGGATTACTACGACACTTATCTGGAGAGATATAAAAAGGTGACGCTCGCCGACATCAAGCGGGTGGCGAAGAAGTACCTGCAGCCGGATAAGATGGTGATCCTTGTGACCGGGTACATCGACGAGTGCCGTGCGGGTGCCGACAAAACGCTGCCTAACCAGGCCGCCATTGACGCCATGGCCGCAAAGTACGGCGGGCGTACCATCGACAGCCTAGCCAAAAAGTTCGATGGCCAGGTGCACATTATTTCACTTACAAAAAAAACCGGCCCCGCAAACTGAAAAACCGATTCAAAGCTCGCCGCAGGAGAGCAGAGCTCTGCGCTGCTGCGGCGAGCTTTTTAGAGCACTCTGTATCGAGCACGATCCGCAGCGCCAGTTTAGTCGCCGCGTTGATTGCCGCATTCTCTCACCCAGTGGTGGCATCAAATCCGGCAACCCTCTCGTCAGCCTATATGCCAAGATCCTTCATCTGAGTGAGTTCGCTCTCGTCAGTAGTCCCACCCTAATGGGATATTCTATGCAGCGTCCACGAGAGAATCGCACGCGGAATGACAGTAAAGAGTCGCGTAGGTGAGATTCTGCAAATTGAGATCATGATACTCACATGGATTTTTGGAGAGAGCCTGGCTCCTTATAGCTGGGGTGCAACCTCTTTTCCGACGACGGGTCGGTCCCGCAAACTCCATCCTCAGACCATGGCCTCCACCTGAGTATTTCGTGTATTTTGCGAGTGCCAAAGCAGTAAAATGCCGGTGATTGAAGGAATATTCGCATGAAAAAACTCGTTATCTTTGCATACATTTTGCTGGCCCTCGCGATGCTGGGGGTGCGAACCCTTTGCCCCTGTGACGTGCAGCAAATAAGGCCGGCCCGCAAACCCGGGCTTTATGCGGTCTTCGCGACAACTATGGGGACCTTCACATGCGAGCTCCTCGAAAAACAGGCACCGGTCGCGGCAGCCAATTTTGTCGGCCTGGCCGAAGGCACCAAGGAGTGGTTGACTCCGAAGGGTGACTTTGTAAAGAAGCCTTTTTATAATGGGCTTGTCTTTCATCGCGTTATCAGGAAGTTTATGATTCAGGCAGGCGATGTCACCGGCACCGGCGGCAACTTCCAGGCGGTAATCCCTTTCGAAAACGAAATTGTCCCCACGCTCAACTTCGATAGACCTGGAATGCTCGCCATGGCCAACAATGGTCCAAAGAGCAACATCACACAGTTCTTCATCACCGTCGCCCCCGCCACAAACCTCAACGGCCAATACACGATTTTTGGCAGGGCCGTGGAGGGCTATGAGGTTGTCGAAAACATCGCGAATGTTCCCGTGCTGGCAAGCAAGCCCGTGAAGGATGTAACCATCCAAAAGGTCACCATCGAACGCATCGTCAAAAAATAGGCGAACGAGGAATAAATCCCCATCAGTTGTACCTTTTTTGGCCACAGGTTTGTTATACTTGCGCGATTTTGTATTCTTCTCAGGGAGGTAGGGGGTAAGGCACATGTTTCAAATCGTAAAGCGCGAGCAATTCGGCCCGGTCACGTTTTTGTGGGAGGTCCTGGCGCCCGAGGTAGCGAAGGCTTGCCAGCCAGGGCATTTCATAATGTTGCGAATCGACGAGACGGGAGAGCGTATACCACTGACGGTTGCAGATTACGACGTCGCACGCGGCACTGTCACCATCGTGGTTCAGGCCGTCGGCAAAACTACGTTCCAGATGATGGCCATGCCGGAAGGCGCTTCGATACTGGATTTCATCGGCCCCCTGGGAGTAGCCTCGCATCTTCAGAAACGCAAGAAAGCCGTGCTGGTGGGGGGCGGCCTCGGGGTGGCCCCGGTTTTCCCGCAATTGCGGCGGCACAAAGAGCTCGGCTCCTATACGATTTCGGTCATCGGCTTTCGCAGCAAGAATCTCATGTTCTGGGACGACCGTTTTTCGCAGTTTTCGGACGAATTCCGCGTAGCAACGGACGACGGCACGTTCGGCACCAAAGGCTTTGTCACCGTTGTGCTGAGCCAGGTCCTCAAAGAGCACAGCGACGTCGACGAGGTCATTGCCATCGGCCCCCTGCCGATGATGAAGGCCTGCGCGGAGCTGACACGCCCCTTCGGCATCCGCACTATGGTCAGTTTGAACTCAATCATGGTCGACGGCACCGGCATGTGCGGTTCCTGCCGCGTCACGGTAGGCGGCAAGGTGCGGTTCGCCTGCGTCGATGGTCCAGATTTTGACGGACACCTGGTCCACTTCGATGAACTGATGCTGCGACAGAAGCGCTTCGAATGTGAAGAGCAGGAATGCATGAAACGCTATCGTGCCGAGGCCGAGAAGCTGGCCAGCTTCGGACAGGGCGGCGCTAATCCTGCCATTGTGCAGGCACGCCAGCGGGTTCTGCCGGCGGATTTGCCTGCCGTGCCTACTCCGGAACCGCCTCCGGGACCAGATACCCCACGGATCGTCAAGAGCATCCGCACGATCGCCCCCAAACGGACGCCCATGCCTGAACAGACCGCCGCACAGCGCATATCCAACTTCGAAGAAGTTGCCCAGGGTTACACCCTCGATATGGCTCTTGCGGAAGCCGATCGCTGCCTCCAGTGCAAAAAACCCAAATGCGTCCCGGGTTGTCCGGTGACCATCGATATCCCGGGTTTCATCACCGCTCTCACCCGCAAGGATCTGGAAGAGTCCTACCGGATTCTCAAGGATGCCAATGCACTGCCAGCCGTCTGCGGCCGGGTCTGTCCTCAGGAAGTTCAGTGCGAAGTGACTTGCGTGGTCGGCAACAAGCTCGAGCCTGTTGCTATCGGCCGCCTGGAACGCTTCGTCGCAGATTTTGCTGTGGGGCGCGGATGGGACAAGGCTGCTGACGTGAAGCCCTCCGGCAAGAAGGCCGCCATCATCGGATCAGGTCCCGCAGGGCTTGCCTGTGCAGGAGATCTGATCAAAGCAGGAGTTGACGTAACGGTATTTGAAGCTCTGCATGTAGCGGGCGGCGTGCTCAAGTATGGCATCCCGGAGTTCCGTCTTCCCAACGACACGATCGATATAGAAATCGATGCTCTCGCCAAGAGGGGTGTGAAGTTCGAACTCGATCGAATCATCGGCAAAGTATTCACGATCCCGCAACTCATGGGAGAGATGGGATTTGATGCAGTCTTTGTCGGCACCGGCGCAGGCAGCCCGAAATTCATGGGCATCCCAGGCGAATCCTTCAACGGCGTGGTATCGGCTAATGAGCTCTTGACGCGCATCAACCTTATGCAGGGGTTCCGGCAGCCGCTTTACGATACCCCCGTCGGCATGGGCAAGCGCGTGGCGGTCATCGGCGCAGGCAACACCGCGATGGACGCTCTGCGCGTTTCGATCCGCATGGGCGCAGAGAAGGTCTACCTGGTCTACCGGCGCAGCATCAAAGAATCTCCGGCGCGGGCGGAAGAGCTTCACCATGCCATTGAAGAAGGTGTCATCTGCAGATGGTTGACCAACCCCGTGCGCATCCTGGGGAACGACGCCGGCTGGGTGACGGGCATGGAGGTCATCGAGATGGAGCTGGGCGAGCCTGACGAGTCCGGACGCCGGCGCCCGGTGCCCAAGGCGGGCAGCGAGTACGTCCTCGACGTCGACATGGTCGTGTGCGCGCTCGGCACTACAGCAAATCCCGTCATCGCCCAAAGCACGCCGGGCCTCAAGGTGAACCGCTGGGGTTATATAGAAATCGACGAGAACACGGGCATGACCTCGGTCCCCGGCGTCTTTGGAGGCGGCGACATCGTTACAGGCGCTGCCACGGTGATTCTGGCGATGGGGGCCGGGCGGCGCGCCGCGCGTGGTATGCTCCAGTATCTCGGGTTGCAGCTGCCCACGCCAACAGCCGCCGTGGTCGAAACCGAATAGTCATACAGAGCACATATTTATGATGGAGGAAAAATCATGGCGTCCACCTGCCCCAAATGTCATCATGTCATCGAAGACGACGATGTTTGCTGCGCCGAGGTGAAATACACCTGGAGGTGCAAATCCTGCGGGAAGCTTTCCACCGGGTTCGTCGTGCCCTTTGGCCGGTGTTTCCTTTGCGGCGGCGAAAATGAGGTGATCGAAGGATATTGCGGAGCTCGTCCCGACCAGGTGGCGATTGTGCGCGAAGCGGTCCAGTACGAGATCGACATGTATCAGTTTTATCGGATCGCAAAGCAGCAGACCTCCAACCGCGAGCTTCAGGGCGTGCTCGAGGAGCTTTATCACAAGGAGGAAGATCACCTGGATGAACTCGAAGGCAAGTACCATCTCCACCTCGAGCCCCAGTCGCGCCAGCTGCCCGATCGCGCTGAAAAGCTGTTGTCCCAATGGATCTTCAGCGGCATTGATTTTTCTGATGGCAAACACCATGTCCTCGAAGTCTACGACAAGGCAATCGCCATGGAGAGGCGCACACGAGATCATTTCCAGGCGCGTGCCGACTCCTCCGAGCCCGGGTCGCAAAAAGAGATCTACCGCGAGCTTGCGGCGGAAGAAGAGGAACACGTCAGCATCCTGGAGACCGAGCGCGAACAGTTCGTCAAATCATGAGCGGATGGCCTGTCCGCCAAGACTTCCCGAACCGCGCAGCACCGCAGACATTGGCCTCGTTTTTTTCCGGAACTCCGCGATCCGCAGAGTTGGCTATGTCTCTTTTTGACGGCTAAAAAGCATTGAAACACGACCGGGAAGTATCTATCTTTGATAAGGCCGAATGTTTGAGCGTGGCTAGCTGCCGCGCTCAAATCCTGTGGATCGAAGCAGACCGCAATACTTGAAAGGATTGAGAAGATGGCTGATATGGACGGCAACGCCGCCGCAAAAGATTTTTATATCGATACCCCGGCACGAAGCGAGGCATTCTTCCTGAAGGGCTCCAACGCGCTTGATTGGGGCATGCAGAACCGCCTGGCGCATATTTTTAATCCTGCCTCCGGCCGAACCGTCATGCTTGCCATCGACCATGGCTACTTCCAGGGCCCGACAACCGGGTTGGAGCGTATTGACGTCAATATCGTGCCGCTTTTGCCTTACACCGATGCCCTGATGCTCACGCGCGGCATCCTGCGCTCCACCATCCCCTCCACCTATACCCATGGCACGGTGTTAAGGGCGACGGGCGGAGCCAGCATCCTTAAAGAGCTATCGAACGAGCAGATTGCCGTCGATATCGAGGACGCCGTGCGGCTCAATGTATCTGCGGTCGCTGTGCAGGTTTACATCGGCGGGGAATACGAAACCCAGACCGTGCACAATCTGACTCGAATGGTGGATCTGGCCAATCGTTACGGGGTTGCGGTGCTGGGGGTCACTGCGGTGGGCAAAGAGCTGGTCCGTGACGCGCGGTACATGCGCCTGGCGTGCAGGATCTGCGCCGAGCTCGGAGCCCACTTCGTCAAGACCTACTACGTCGCTGAAGGTTTTGAGACTGTGACGGCTTCCTGTCCGGTGCCGCTGGTCATGGCCGGAGGGAAAAAACTATCCGAGTTGGACGCACTGAAGATGGCTTACAATGCGGTCAATGCAGGGGCAGCCGGCGTCGATATGGGGCGCAACATCTTCCAATCAGAAGCCCCGGCGGCCATGATTCAGGCAGTGCGGAAAGTGGTTCACGAGCTGGCCAAACCCGAGCAGGCCTATGACCTATACCAGACGCTGAAGGCTGAGAGAAAGTGAGACACCCTGTCTAGACTGCTCGCCTGAAAACCGATGAAAAAAGAAACATTCGCGAGGGTGTGGTCGCCACGCGAATTCTCTTTCTCAAGCTCCTCCCACGAGAGGATTCGAACTCGAGAGCAACGATGGAAAGCAGATGGTCGGACGCCAAGGCTGCTGAATATGTCGAGCGTTATGGCCCAAGGTGGGGTGAGGATCTGGCTCTGCGCACTTATCTGGGAGCGCTGATCGGATCCGAAGATCGGCTTGTCCTCCATGGCGGCGGCAACAACTCGGTCAAGACGACATCAAAAAACATCCTGGGTGAAATCCGCTCCATCATTTTCGTCAAGGCTTCGGGACTCAATATGGCCACCATCGAGCCCGAAGGTTATACCGCCCTGGATCTCGAATACCTGAAGAAGCTGCGCTCGCTTCCCGATCTTACCGATGAGGACATGCGCAATGAGTTCCAGACTCACCTCTGCAAATCCCATGCATCCGCTCCGTCCATCGAAACTTTGGCACACGCCTTCATTCCGAAAAAATTCATTGACCACACGCATGCGGACGCAATTCTCACCCTCACGAACCAGCCGGAGGGGGAGAAACTGGTGCGCGAGGCACTTGGCCCCGACGTATTGATCCTCGATTACATTACTCCGGGCTTTAAGCTCGCTCAGGCTGCTGCCGCTATTTTTGAGGGCAATCCCGGCGCCAAAGCCATGGTGTGGATGCGCCACGGCCTGGTGAGTTGGGGGGAAACAGCGCGGGAGTCCTACGAAACCACTGTGTCTGTGATCAGCCGGGCGGAAGACTACGGGGCCCGTCACAAAAAACATCCCCTGATCGTCCAGGTATCCACTCCAATCGACGTAGCCATGAAGCGCTACCAGGAGATCGCCCCGTCGGTGCGGGGGATGCTGGCACTCCCGACCGGCGATCCGGACCATCCCCATGCCCGTACCATCTTGCAGCCGCTGATTACGCGCGAAGTGCTCGACTTTGTCGCCTCGGACCGCGGCCGGGAATTCGCACTCACCCCACCCCTCACGGCCGATCATTTGATACGAACCAAAGCTCTGCCCTTGTGGGTTGATGTTCCCGATTTCGGGGACAATGCCGGATTAAAGAAACAAATCGCGACGGCAATCCGTGACTATGGGGCTGCCTACGATGCCTACGTCGAACGTCACAGCGCCTACCTGCCGAAAGGGGTGTCCCGCCTTGATTCCCTTCCGCGCGTGATTCTCATACCGGGAGTGGGTGCATTCTGTTCCGGCAAAAACGTCGGCGCCTCCAATATCGTGCGCGACATCGCCGAACACACTCTGGCCGTAAAGGCGCAGATAGCCGCCATGGGGTCCTACCTTGGAAGTTGCGAAACCGACCTCTTCCACATGGAGTACCGCACCCTGCAACATGCCAAATTGGCAACGGAAAAAGATCTGCCTCTCGGGCGGCAGGTGGCATTAGTTACCGGAGCCGCGGGGGCCATCGGATCCGGTATTTGCGAAGGGCTCCTCGAGCAGGGTTGCCATGTCGCCGCTACGGACCTGCCGGGCGAAAACCTCAACTCCCTGGCCGGCGAATTGAGCGCGCGTTTTGGCCGGCGCATTATTGCGGTACCGCTTGATGTAACCGATCCCGCTTCGGTAGCGGAGGCGTTCGGCACCATCAGCCTCACCTGGGGAGGAATAGACATCGTGGTCATCAACCAGGGTGTGGCGCTGGTCGCCGCACTCGAAGCTTTGGAACTCGAAGATTTCCGCAGGCTTGAACGGGTCAATACCGAGGGGACGTTCCTGGTCCTGCGCGCAGCCGGCCGGCATTTCCGCATTCAGGGGACCGGCGGCGACATCGTTCTGATCTCGACCAAGAACGTTTTTGCTCCTGGCGCCATGTTCGGCGCCTACAGTGCCACAAAAAGCGCAGCGCACCAGCTTGCGCGCATCGCCAGCCTCGAATTCGGCGCCATCGACGTGCGTGTCAACATGGTCGCGCCCGACGCCGTTTTTTCCAGCGGCAGCCGCAAATCGGGGCTATGGGCAGAAGTCGGCCCGGACCGAATGCGATCCAAGGGACTTAAGTCCGATGAGCTGGAAGAACATTATCGAAATCGCAATCTCCTCAAGGCCCGCATTACTGCCAGACATGTAGCCAATGCGGTCCTGTTCTTCGCTCTGCGCCAGACGCCTTCTACCGGGGCGACCATTCCCGTAGATGGCGGCCTTCCCGACGCCACCCCGAGATAGCACCCAAGCGTGAAACACCTACCTCTTGAACTGCCCATCGTATCTGCTTCGAAAGTAACTCGCCTCAAAACTGCAAAAGCAGCCACGAATGACACGAATAGTACGAACTTTTGCTGGTTCGGAAGGGCGGCGCTTCGCACCCATTCGTTTCATTCGTGGCTGCCTTAAAAAGACCATTAATTTTCATGCATCGCAGGGTGCGCGCCCCACGCATGAGAGACTGCTCCCGAATCTCTTTGAAAATGTGAGCGCGAAAATTGGCTTGGTTACAGCCCAATAGTGGCGGAATTGGCGCTGATTTCCATGCTGTTCGATGCTATCCTGTCTGCCATGCCACAAGGCCCAGGAAATCGTGAAGCTGAGAATGCTGAAGCTACGCCCATTGGCAGTGATGCACCTCCATCCGCGGCCCGCACTTGGACTTTTTCAGGCAGGCTGAAGAGCATCTGCGGAATTCCACTGTTGCTATTTCTTTTTGCTGTCGTTCTCTTTGCGAGGAATATTCCTCTGTTTCGGCCTGTCATCCCCTACGGTCTCCTTAGCAATTATCACCCCTGGAAAGCAGCTGCTTACGACAGCAAAGCGCAGGAAAATCCGGAGCTGTATGATCAGGTTTTTCAATTTTATCCGTGGTGGAATCTCATTTCCGCCGAGGTCAAAGCCGGACGCGTTCCCCTGTGGAATCCTTACTCTTTCTGTGGCTCTCCGCTTCTTGCCAACGGACAATCCGGCGTTTTTTATCCGCTCAACATATTTAATTGGATGCTGGATCTTAACGCGGCCTCCCTGCTCCTGGCCGTGGGCAAACTCTTTGTCGCGGCGATTTTTACCTACGCTTTTCTCAGGCAGTTGAGCTTGGGCAGGAGTTCAGCCCTCTTCGGAGCAGTAGCATTTGCGTTCAGTCGCAACATTGTGGTGTGGCTGGGATTTCCTGCCGGGAGTGCTGCCGTTCTGTTGCCGGCTTTGTTCTGGGCTTGCGAGCGGCTGATACAATGCGCCGGAATCGGCAACTTCATCCTCGCGGCGCTCCTGGTGGGCGCGCAGCTTTTGGCGGGACAGCCCCAGGCTTCCCTGGTCGCACTGCTTTGTCTTTCAACCTATGTCGTTATCCGTCTCCTGAGCGAATCCATGCCCTGGGGCCGGAGGTTGAGGACGATTCTTCTGTATGGCGGGGCCTGGGGCTTCGCCTTTTTGCTTGCGGCGATTCAACTCCTGCCGTTGATCGAGTATTTGCAGGAAAGTGCCGCGATGCCCTTGCGCACCCAGTTCAACATCAAGTTTTATCCCTGGTATGAGCTTTTGAGCTTCGTACTGCCCAACTTTTTCGGCACTCCTTATGAAAACAACTATTGGGGTTTCGCCAACCTCGTCGGCACCGCATGCTATTTGGGTGTGGCTCCCTTGCTGCTGGCGCTTCTATCTGCGCGGCGTGCCTTCAAACCCGGAAACGTGCAAACTTTCTGGATCATCTCCTTACTTGGTCTCAGCGTAGTTTATAAACTGCCTTTCCTGGGCCGGATTTCGAGCCTGCCGCTGTTCATCGGCGTCGACACCAACAAATACCTCGTTGCCGTAGTGTTCTCTTTGGCCGTCTGTTCTGCATGCGAGCTGGATGGCATCCTGCAGCAGGATTTGCGGAAGACAGTCAAGCGGATAACCTGGTGGGCTGTCTCACTCCTGGGATTGGCGCTCCTGGCTGTTTTTGGTTTCCGCGACTTTTTTTCCGCCATGGATCTTTGGCCCTACGAATTATCCAACCTGGGCATCTTCGTACTTTTTGCACTGATTTGTCTCGGGCTTTTCCTGGTAGCCAGTCGGAAGAAACTAAGTCCGGCCGCGCTGGCTGCAGGCTTGATTGTCCTGACTTTTACAGACCTCTTTGTTTTCGGGCACTCCGTCAACGCCTCGGCACGCAGAGAGGAACTCCCCAAGCCCCCCGATTCGATCCAGGCGATACGATCCGGATCGGAAGGATACCGAATTCTAGGTGTCCAGGGTGTGCTGCCTGCCAATGCCTCCATTCTTTATGGATTGGCCGATGTGCGAGGTTACGATGCCATGACCCCGGCTCGATACTACGAGTTTTTATCGCGCGTTGACCGAGGTTATGCGGACCTGTCCTCAGCTTTCCACTTCGAGCAAGGCGATTCAATCGACAGGTCAACCCTGTTCAAAAGGGAACTCTTGCGCATCTTGCAGGCCGGCGGACAGCCTCTCCAGGATCTGCTTAAGAAGACCTATTACTGGAACACAGATCTCGATGGACTACTGGGAACCAGTGCTCTTGATGCCCTGGGGGTGAAATATATTCTTGCTCCCCCGGGGACTCGCAGCCTACCGACGGGCACTTTCAATCTCATCCAGAAAGGGCAGGCGGCTGTCTTTGAGAATCCGCGCACCCTGCCGCGATGCTATCTCCGTAATCGTTTCACGGTCGTTGACGATGCCCAAGCCCTTGAAACCATAGGCGCTTCAGGCTTCGATTTCTCGCAGGATCTTCTCCTTTCTCATGTGACTGAAAACGGGAGATTGCAGACCTTGTTCTCGGCAGCAGAGCCCAAAAACCTGGACCGCAGCCGTGCTGAGATCGTAAGCCAGAATGCGAATTCCGTCGAGATTTCGGTGAGAGCGGATGAGCCCGTCGTGCTGGTGCTTGCGGATCTCTACTTCCCGGGATGGGAGGCAGTGCTGGACAATCAGCCAGTGCCTGTTTATGCGGCTAATTATATCTTTCGCGCGGTGGTGGTGCCCGCGGCGGGAGTCCATACGGTTCAATTCCATTATCGGCCCAGGAGCTTCTCCCTCGGAGTCGGGATCAGCTTGCTGGCGCTATGTGTTTGCGCCGCTTTGAGTACGCTCGCGGGAATCCGAGGCCTGCATGCGAAGCGGGATCTTACGATCCACTAGAACCGGCTCGTAACACCACTCAGGCCGGGTTGGGTATGCGCATGGAATCCGGAGTTATGTCGACTGCAAGCGAGGACGAGAAGAGGCGCTGGGAATTCAGAATTGGTGCATGGGCTCTTGTCGCCTTCATGGCCATCCGGCTGTTCATCAGCCTGCAGAATACCGCTCTGGCTACCGACGAGTTCGTGCACATTCCAGCAGGCTACGTTCACCTCACGATCCATAGATTTGACTTCAATCCGGAACACCCTCCCCTCATCAAGATGCTCTCCGCAGTACCCCTGCTGATCTTAAAGCCTTCCCTGCCGGGAGATCCGCAACTCAAGAAAGACTGGACGGACTGGTTTAAGTTTTGTACCGATTTCTTTTACCTTCCGGTTGCGAAGGAACGCCAGATCGTT
>JBGQNR010000192.1:0-12485 GCA_041501225.1 Acidobacteriota bacterium | reverse complement strand
GGATGACGCTGGGGATCAGGCTAGATGGGCGAACGGGAAATCTCCCATCGTCGGGACTCTCACCCGACCAGTTACGGCAGCCAGTGAGGCTGCACAGAGATTATGTCAACTTCCCGGCCTCTCTAAATCACGGCTGTGAGCTGCTCTGGAATGCTTACGACTTCATGCTAGCATTTTGGCGGTCTACGAGAGTTGCCATCATGCTATCTCCGGCAGTTTGATCTCAAGCTCGTGAGCAATCCCAACTATTTTCGCTGAAAGGTTTCGAAGAGCATGGAGGCCCACTTGGCGGATCGAATTGAACGGGATGGCGCCGAGCCGATGGGTGATGACGAAAACCCAGGATCCGTCATTTCTTACGCCGCGCTCGACACCAAGGCGATCAGCAAAAAAATCTACAAACGGCGAGAGACGATTTTGGCGAGGATCCGGCAAAGCGATTCTGTGGTACACTCCGCCCACTAGGTGAAGCTTCGGCTATACAGGGAGTTGTTCCGCCAATCCTTATGCCCACAAAATGAAGGGAGGGTCTCCATGAAACTTTTTGCTCCAGGCGTCATAGTTCTGTCCCTGGCGTTTCTATCACTCGGCAGTCCTGCTGTGTCAAGTCCGCCGCAGGGTGGTTATCACCTGCTTAAGAAAATTCCGTTAGGCGCGGCCCCGGGTGGCGGGGAGTATTTCGACTACCTTACGTTCGATGCTTCTACACGCCGTGTTTACGTTTCCCACGGTACCGAAGTCAAGGTGATCAACGCCGACAACGGCGCCGTGGTGGGCACGATTACAGGTTTGAAACGGTGCCACGGAGTCGTCTTGGTCAATGAGCTCGGCAAGGGATTCATCACTGACGGAGACAGCGCCACCGTGGTGATCTTCGATCTGAAGACCCTGAAGGTCACAGGCTCCGTCAAGGCCGCCACGGATGCGGACGCCATTCTTTACGATCCGGCTTCAAAGCACATCTTCTCGTTCAACGGTGACGCCCACAGCGCAACGGTCATCGATCCAAAGAGTGGGACCGTGGTCGGGACCTTGGAATTCGGTGGCGTTCCGGAGAATGCCGTTGCCGACGGCAAGGGAGCGATCTACAACAATAATGAAGAAAAGAACGATGTGGTGGTCATCGATTCCCGTACGCTCACCATAAAGGCGCGGTGGCCGGTCGCGCCGGCCGGAGGGCCCACGGCTATCGCGATGGACCGAGAGCACCGGAGACTATTCAGCGCTGGCCGCAACCCCCAGATGCTTGTGGTCATGGATGCGGAAAATGGCAAAGTCATTCAGTCATTTCCAATCAGCGCCGGCGTGGACGCCGCCATCTACGAACCTGAAACGGGTCTGGTGTTCTGCTCGACGCGGGAGGGCATGATCCACATCTTCCACGAAGACACGCCCGACAAGTTCAGCGTAGTCGAGACCGTGAAGACCGAGTATGGGGCCAAGACGATGGCGCTCGATCCAAAGACGCACAATCTCTACCTGACCACATCGGATTTTGGCCCGCCTCCGGCCCCAACCCCCGAACGTCCCAATCCGAATCGTGTTGCTACTCCGGGAACGTTTCACCTTCTGATTTACGGGCGCTGAGGATATTAGCGGAAACTCGAATTTGCAGGAGTGGCTTGCATCCGACGGCTATCCGGACCATAAGTGTCGCAAATCGGGAAATCCAGGGCTGCGGGCATAACGCCAAAGTAAGGGATAGCGGAAGGTAAAGATAGAGAAATGCTCGTGGCGCCGCAGGCGCCACTGCCCTCCTTGCCGAAGTCACTCGTTACTCACACACATGCCTGGCAACGAGTGCCTTCAACAGGGCTAGTAGAATAGAAAAACTCCTCGTCGCAAGTTATCTTACTGCTCAATGGCAGAAAAACTAAGTGGGGCTCTAAGGCCGGGGTGTAGAATCTTGCCAGGGCGACTCTCGAGCTGTGATTTTATGGGGGCGAGGGCGACGGAACTTGGGAATCCACTCACGACCTCCGCCCTGCTAGCCATAATAGAGAGGGTCAGAATCGGCGGCAAGCGCAGATTTCAACCCCTCTGAAAAACCGGTCACGTGCCTCACGTTTGCCAGGTTTTATGACTGGGAGAATAGGTGTACGTGGTGGACTTCCCCAGGCCACGCTCATCAGAACGGTTAGCTAGTTTTTGTCGCGAAATTCGCTCCGCCCTTTTGGCAAGCCCCGAAGGGGCGGAAAGAGAATAGCCCCGGGCGCCAGCCCGGGGTTGGATCGGAAAGTAGCGCGGAGCCCTGGAGGGGCGACAGAAAAATGTTGCGAACAAAGGCCTTTCGCCCCTGCCAGGGATCCACCAATGCAATATCCTATCCGTGGGCTTGCGCCCCCGGCTACTATCTTTCGGCCCCTGCGGGCTTTGCCGCGAGGGCTCGAACGGCATTTCGCGACAGAAACTAGCCAGGTCAGTATTGCCTAGGACTGGTCCGCCATGCGCAAGTTCCCGGAACTCCACGATCTCGAGCAGCAGCGAGAAGGAGGCCACGTAATCATCCCCATCAACCAGCTAGAACTCTTGATCAAATTCGATGGTTCAGCCGGAAATGCTCGTCGTAGGTAACGACCGTGGGTGCGTCTCGGGCGGTTACGGCGGCGATCCAAACGTCGTTTGTAGGCACCGGGGTACCCGCATGGCGAAGGGCCACGATGATCCCGGCATAGAATCCTGCGGCATCTTCATCTATATCGAGAACTTCAACCACCAGCGGATAGCCCGAATTGACTGCGTTTCGGATCGCAGCCTGGGTGCGGCCGCGGTTCAGGTTCTGAGATAGGATGTTGTGTTAACTTCGGCCAAGCGACCGCTGCCCGGACGCTGGGGGACATGGTAGTTTACCGCCACTTTCCTTGATACAATGAGCCCGCTTGTGTCGAAGGCGCGGAGCAAAGGAGATGAGTGCGTGATGACTAAGACGAGTATGTACGGGGTTTTGAGTCTGAGTCTGGTTCTGTGTGTCCTGTCAGGTCCCGGGTGCGCGAGCAGGGATTACAAGTTCGGCGAATTGACTCAGTTGGCCGACAAGTACAAAACCGACAAGGGATCCATCCTGCATCGATACACCGAAGTCTATGAGTACTTCTTTTACCCGCTGAAATCTTCCGCCCGAAAGATATGCGAAATCGGTGTTCTGGAAGGAGCATCCCTCCAGATGTTTGCGGATTATTTTGGCGGGGCAGTCATATACGGAATCGACATCAAAGATGCCTCGCATCTCAACTCGGACAGAATCAGGACGTTTGTCGCGGATCAATCGGACAGAAAACAGTTGTCGGCTTTTGCGGATGCCAACGGATCCGACTTTGATCTCATTCTCGACGACGGCGGACACTCGATGCCGCAGCAGCAGGTCAGTTTTGCCTATCTATTCAAATATGTCAGGCCCGGCGGCTATTACATCATCGAGGACGTGCATACTTCCCTGCTCGACGACTATGGGGTCGAGCCCGGCGAAGGAAACACGACACTGACGATGATCAATCGCTTTGTCAGGAGCGGGGAAATCGAAAGCAAGTATATGACGGACGAAGAAAGGCAGTATCTGGATCTCAATATCAGTTACTGCAATTTGATGAGCAGAAACAAAGGAACATCCATGACCTGTATTTTCAAGAAGAAGTAGTCGGCACGAGGCGCAGGGCCGCCATCGTTCCCACCGCCGAAGGCGGCGCCACACGTGCCGCGCAGCCGCTGTTCTTTACCCTCAAGCACGACGACCAGCGAGAAGGAACGATTGTGGCCACGACCCGCGAGTCACAATTGGAGTTATAATCATTCTCCGGCGGCGAGCCGGCTGCCCCGGGAGATGGATGGAAACAGGCGGCCGCGGATAGGAAGGACGAGCCGCGTTCCGATCGAGGTCCGCGCCAAGGCCTGCGGCCGTCTGGCCACCTCCCGGGTCCTCTGGTTCGCACTTGAGAAATTATGTTAACTTCCCGGCCTCTTTAAATCACAGCTGTGAGTTGCTTTGGCAGGATTCTACACCCGAAAAGGGATGGAGGGGCAGACAAATCCCCGTCCGGCCCCTGACCTTGCTGCCGTCCTATGATCACTGACTGGGGATTTTAGGATATTGACCGTCCACAGATCGTTATTGTCCAGAAGTTGCGTTCTGGGATTTTTTTCTGATTGTGCTATTTGCACGTATTGATGAAATTTGAAACTGTCCTGGATCCAACCGGCGGATAGAAAATAATTTCACTACGCTTTTCACTACCTTTCTGGCGGGAACATAAAAACTCACAGACACGAGCGTCCTGCAATTTATTGTTGAGAGATTGTTTGGGATTTGGTAGCGCTACAGGGATTCGAACCCTGGTTTGATGGCTGAGAACCACCCGTCCTAGTCCCCTAGACGATAGCGCCGCCTCAGGATTGGCGCATACTACCAAACCAACCGCGGTCCGTCAACCGCAAGTGCCGTAAGTGCCGTATGAGCGCCGCTGTCTGCCAACAGAAAACAAATAATAGATTTGCCGTTCAACATTTGTGTATTTTCCGAAGCAGTCATTCATGCGCCGATGGCCCACCCAGGCGCATGAAACCGGCTTTAGCACCAGATCCCCGCACTTCTACGCTTGTGCGAAGGTCGAAGATCGGAGGCCGGAAGTCTGACGTCGGTATTTTCTGAACGGTGTGCTAGCATTTCGTTTTTCATGAGGCCGCCAGGTTGACTCGATGTGCCGCTTTGCTCGTGATGCTCGGCTCCGCCCTCTGGGCCACCGATGCCATATTCCGCCGTCCCTTGACCGGGGTACTGTCACCGGTGACCATCGTTTTACTCGAGCACTGCGTCCTCGCCGTGGTTATGCTCCCTGTGGTCTGGCGTTCACGCCGCGAGTTCCTCAGCCTGAAAGGACGCGAATACGCCTCCCTGCTCTTCATTGCACTCGGCGGATCGGTCGCGGCCACCATTCTGTTTACCTTTGCCGTCAAGTATGGCAATCCCAGCGTGGCCATTCTCCTGCAAAAGTCGCAACCGCTCTTCACTGTGCTCCTGGCCCGATTCGTGCTCGGGGAGCGGCCGGCAAGATGGTTCTGGCCCTGCCTAGCCACCGCCATCGGCGGCGCCTATTTGATGTCCGCTCCCGACAAGAATACGGGCCTGCCGCCGGATTCCGGACACCCCATGATCGTGCTGTGCGCAATCGGCGCAGCAGGACTCTGGGGGAGCGCGACGGTTTGCGGCCGGTACCTGGTGTCGAAGGTCTCCACCGCGTTCCTCACGGCGCTGCGTTTCCTGTTTGCGCTGCCAGCACTGCTGATCCTGTATTGGCTGCAGCCGACGGCCCAGCGCGGGCTTCCTTCCGAATTTTCTTCGCTCTTCGCCATCGTCGGTATGGCACTGATCCCCGGCCTGCTTGCACTGCTCATTTATTACAAAGGATTGCAGTCGACCACCGCTTCCATCGCCTCGATCTGCGAACTGGCGTTCCCAATCACCGCGGTGGCGGTAAACTGGCTGATCCTGGATGTCCGACTTTCGGGCGTCCAGCTCTTCGGCTCTGCCATACTGATTGCCTCAGTTACTGCCCTGGCCTGGATGCATGCCTCCCAACCGGCAGGAACCCCGGCTGCCGGCTCTAAGCCCATTCGCTCCTAGAAATTGCGGACTACCGAAGGGGGCATTCCCGGTACCGCAGCGGGGGAAAAGACCTTGCCATAGATTCCAGTGGAGAATATCATTTATGGTGATATGAGCCAGGATATTGGTGTGCCCGGGAAGGTGCTACTGGCATCGCCGCGCGGATTTTGCGCAGGTGTGGTGCGAGCCATTGACATCGTAAACCTTGCCTTGGAGCAATTCGGTTTGCCCATTTATGTGCGACGGGAAATCGTGCATAACAAATACGTCGTCAATGAATTGAAGCAGAAAGGCACAATTTTTATTGACCATCTCGAAGAAGTCCCGCCTGGAAATCGCGTAGTTTTCAGCGCTCATGGAGTCTCGCCCGAAGTGAGGGCAGAGGCGACCGCAAGGCAATTAAAGGTCATTGACGCAACTTGCCCGCTGGTCACCAAAGTACATATGGAAGCCATCAAATATGCCAGGCAGGGATATACCATCATCCTCATCGGGCATGCGGATCACGATGAGGTCATCGGCACGCTGGGTAAGGCTCCCAGCTCAATCCGAGTCCTGATTTCCGCCGATGAAGTGGAAAACCTCGAGATTCCTGATCCGACCAAGGTGGCTTACCTGACCCAAACCACGTTGAGCCTGAATGATACCAAGCATATAATCGACAGTCTGAGGCAAAAGTACCCGGAGATTCATGGCCCGGCGTGCGAGGATATTTGCTACGCGACGCAAAACCGGCAGTCCGCAGTGCTCGAGCTTGCGCGTAAGGCCGAGATTATTCTTGTGGTAGGATCGGCCAACAGCTCTAATTCCTGCCGGCTCGTCGAAGTTGCCAAGAGTCAGGGAGTGCCCGCTTACCTGATCGATGATATTGACAGCATCCAGCCTGAGTGGCTGACCGGAATTCGCACGGTCGGACTGACCGCGGGTGCCTCCGCACCGGAAGGATTGGTGAAGAGAGTCATCCGCTATTTGAACGAAGTCGGCTATCCGGAGGTGGAAACGATCGGCAGTATCAGGGAAGATGTGGAGTTTGCTCTCCCAGGGGAACTGGTTCATCCTCCTCTGGCATGCAATTGCGAATAGCAGGACCCCGGCCGCTGCAGCGAGGCTGGGATGGAATGGCAGCTGAGATTGAGCGCCGGCCGGCAGCCGGAGCCCGCTTCGTTGCCCAGTTTTTGGGCCGTTTCACATCGCAGGAACTTGAGGATCCGAGATGGCAGACGATTTCACATTCGTGACCGGGGCAACCGGCTTCATCGGCAGCCACGTCGTCCGTTTGCTGCGGATTCGAGGGGATCGGGTGCGGATTCTCGCACGCCCGTCGAGTCCCGCGCATAACGTCGAAGGGCTGGGCTGCGAGATCGTCGTTGGAGACCTGAGAGAGGCAAGTTCTCTGGTGCGCTGCGTGCAAGGCTGTCGCACGGTCTACCACGTCGCCGCGGATTATCGGCTCTGGGCCCGGAATCCCCTGGAGATTTATGAGAGCAACGTGGCCGGGACCAGGAACCTGCTGTCGGCCTGCTGTGAAGCGGGCGTCGAGAAAGTAATCTACACGAGCACGGTCGGCACCATCGGCATGCGGAGGGATGGCGTGCCTACGGATGAAGAGACTCCGGTAGCGCTCGACGACATGATCGGCCACTACAAGCGCTCGAAATTCATGGCAGAGCAGGTCGCGCTCGAGTTCGCGCATGAAGGCCTCCCCGTCGTGATCGTCAATCCTACGACCCCCGTGGGCGCAGGGGATATCAAGCCGACCCCAACAGGAAAGGTGATCGTCGATTTCCTGCGCGGGCGCCTTCCTGCCTATGTCGACACCGGGCTGAACATCGTGGCCGTGGAGGACGTGGCGCAGGGGCACCTGCTGGCGGAGCAAAAAAGTGAGGTCGGGCAGAGGTACATACTCGGCGGCGAAAACCTGAGTCTCCGGAAAATCCTCGAGATTCTCTCGGAGATCTGCGAACGGCGCATCCCCAGATTCCGGATGCCCTGGATCGGAGCTCTGCTTGCCGCCTACACGAACCAGTTCTTTGTGGGAACCATCATGCGCCGCGAACCGACCATCCCATTGGATGGGGTCAGGATGGCACGCTACAAGATGTTTGTCAAAAGCGAGAAGGCACGTCGAACGCTGGGCTACAATCCGAGGCCCGCGGAGCAGGCCCTGCGGGAGGCAGTCGAATATTTCCGCCACAGCTGGCGCCCGGACTCTGCCCAGGATCGCATCTCGAATGTGCGCGCTGGAACCGCGTGATGCGCGGCTGGGCAGCTGAGTTGGGTACTCGATGCAGAAACTGAATGCGGTCATTGGGGAATCAGAAGCGGGAACACCGGTCATCCCGGCCGAGATGCGTGCCGCGGTCTATCGCGGGGCGAATCGGATGATGCTGGAAACGGTTCCAGTGCCGGAAATTTCGGACGGCGAGTTGCTCGTCCGCATCCACGCGTGCGGCATTTGCGGGACGGACCTCAAGAAGATCGAGCTGGGCCTGGTGGATCCGCCCAGGATTTTCGGCCACGAGATGGCCGGCACGGTCGTCCGCCGCGGCAAGTCGGTAACCAGATTTGCGCCCGCGGACCGCGTGGCGGTAACCCACCACATACCCTGCCGGCATTGTTTTTATTGCCGAAGGAAGCTGTATTCGCAGTGCGAACATTACCGGCGCACAGGCACCACTGCGGGATTCACGCCCGCCGGCGGTGGCTTCGCCGCCTATGTTCGGGTGATGGACTGGATCGTAGAGGGAGGCACCACTGCAATTCCCGATGATGTGAGCTTCGAGGAAGCGAGTTTCCTCGAGCCTCTCAACACGTGTCTGAAGGCTCTGGAAACGGCAGTTCTGGAAGCCGGAGACGTCGTTGTCATCTTCGGACAAGGACCGGTCGGACTCTTGCTGGCTCAGGCCGCCGCGGTTGAGGGGGCACAGGTGATCGGGCTCGATTTCATTCAGAGGCGCCTCGAACTGTCCAGGGATTTGGGAGCCCGCCTGGCCTTGAATCCGAAGCAGGACGACATCGAAGCCGCAGTCAAAAGGCTGACGGAAGGCCGCGGCGCCGACCTGGCCATTGTGGCGACTGCGGATTCGAGGGTTGTCAGTGCCGCGCAGGGCCTGGTGCGAAGGGGCGGGCGCATACTGCTCTTTGCCAACACCGTTCCCGGCGAGCTGATTCCGGTCGACGCGGCGCGCATCTGCATCGAGGAGAAGCAGCTGATCGGCAGCTACAGTTCCTCCGTGGAGCTGCAGGGCAAGACCGCCGACCTTATATTCAGGAAAAAGATCAATGTCGCCCGGCTCATCAGCCACTGTTTGCCGTTGAACCGGATTGCAGAGGCCATACACATTGCATCTCATCCTTCCGAAGATTCACTAAAGGTCATAGTACAGCCATGAGAGAACTGATCAAGGTTACCAGGGAGAAGATGACTGCGGCAGTTCTATACGGCAAGCAGGACGTCCGCATAGAACAGATTCCGATTCCGCGCGTCGAATCCGGCGAGGTTCTGGTCAGAATCAAGGCCGCTCTAACTTGCGGCACGGATCTGAAGGTTTACCGACAGGGCTTCCATGCACGCATGATCGTTCCCCCGTCCGTGTTCGGCCACGAAATGGCCGGCATCGTTGAAGAGGTAGGGCCCGGCGTCGACAGCTTCGCCCCGGGCATGAGGGTCGTGGCTGCGAACTCGGCGCCTTGCAACAAATGCTTCTTCTGCAAGAAACACCTGGCCAACCTGTGCCAGGATCTGCAGTTTCTCAACGGGGCTTACGCCGAGTTCATCAAGGTGCCGGAGAGAATCGTGCGCCAGAATCTCCTGATCCTGCCCGACAATCTCAGCTTCAGCGAAGCGGCGATGGTGGAGCCGTTGGCCTGTGTTCTGCGCGGCATCGAGGAGACCGGGATCAAAGAGGGTGATACCGTGGTCGTGATCGGGATCGGCCCCATCGGCCTGATGTTCGTGCAGCTGCTCAAGAGCCTGGGCGTCACTGTGATCGCGGCGGGCAAGAGGCCTAACCAGCTCGCGCTCGCCGTCCAGATGGGCGCCGATCATGTGGTCGATTCGACCCACTCCAATGTCGTCGAGCAAGTGCGCAACTTTACCGATGGCCTGCGCGGCGCAGATGTGGTGATCGAGGCCGTGGGCTTGAGGGAGACCTGGCAACAGGCCATGGGCATGGTGCGCCGCGGCGGCATCATCAACCTGTTCGGCGGCTGCCCGTCGGGCACGCATATCCCGCTCGACAGCACGCTCATCCATTACTCCGAAATCACCATCAAGGCTACGTTTCACCACACACCGCGCCACATCCGGGAAGCCCTGGAGACCATACGGCGCGGTCAGGTCCGCGCGTCGGCCCTCATTACAGGAGAGGAGAATCTCGCCTCTCTGGGCGATGTGCTCGAGCGGCTCCTCAACCGGAACGGCGATCTGAAAATCGCCATCGTGCCTTGAGCCGCGCATGAATCCGGAGATCGCCGCATCCTACCGTTGCGCCGAGGACATCGCACGTCGGCGCGCGCGCAACTTTTACTACTCCTTTGTCGTACTGCCTCCCGCGAAGAGGCGCGCCTTCTGCGCGGTGTATTCTTTCATGCGTTACTGCGACGATATTTCCGACGGGTCGGGAGCGATCGAAAACAAACGCCAATCGCTCGAGATGTGGCGCGCCCAGTTGAACGCGGCCGTCCAGGGCGATTTCGACGGGTCTTCGATTCTCCCTGCCTTCCACGATGCGGTTCGCAGGTTCTCCATCCCTGCCGACTACTTCCACTGGATCATCGATGGAGCCGAGATGGACCTGACCATCGATCGCTACGAGACCTTCGAGGATCTGTATCGATACTGCTTCAACGTCGCTTCCGCGGTGGGCCTGGTCTGCCTGCAGATATTCGGCTATGCCGACAAGCGCGCCCCGAAACTCGCCGAACAGTGCGGCATCGCGTTCCAGCTCACCAACATTTTCCGCGACATCAAAGAAGATGCGGACATGGGCCGCGTGTACCTCCCGGCGGTGGATCTGCAACGATTCCAGTTTACCGCCGACGAGTTGCGGGGAGGCGTTTGCGATGAGCGTTTTCAAAAGCTCATGACGTATGAAACGAATCGGGCCGGGGAGTACTATGCGCAAGCGCGCAGTCTGCTTTCGCTGGTGGACGCCGACAGCAGGGCGGCGCTCTGGGCCATGATGGAGATCTACGAGCGCCTCCTCAAAAAGATCATCCGGCGCCGGTTTGACGTCTTCGGCACCGCCATCCGCCTCTCCTCCACAGAGAAGTCAGCCATCGCCCTGCGGGCCCTCGCCATGCGCTACCTGAAATTGTAACCCGCGGTTTGCTCTTTTCAGAACAGGGTTGCCAGAGAGCCGCTCGCTTGCAGCAAAACGACCTGGCGCTCGAAGAGGGTCCTTTCGGCTTCGATGACGGCAATTTGCCTTTCCAGAAGTTGGGCGCGGGCGTTTTCCAGATCCTTTGGTTCGAGGCGTCCGGCTTCCATCAACGTTTCGTTGATCTGCATCTTCTCCTCGCAAGCCGTGACCTCGAGCCGCGCCAGTTCGGCGGCGCCACGCGCGACGCGGAGGTCGCTCATGCCCCGTTCCAGGTTCAGTTTCAGATCAGATTTCAGTTGCTGCAGCCGCAGCTTGGCCGCCTCGGCATCATGGCGGCTCTGTGCCACGCGCGCATCCGTGCGAAATCCGTTGAATAGCGGAACCTGGATGGAGACCCCCAGCAGATAGTTGTTTCTGCTGAAACGATTGAAATAATCCTGGTAATTATTGGTCCGGCTGAAAAGGGCATACTCCCCGATAAGATTGAACTGGGGGTAACGATCGGCCTGTTCCGATTGGACATGAAGCTCTTTGGCGCGCAAAGTGGCTTGGGCTTCACGGATCTGGGGATGAACTTCCAGGGCTTTCTGGTAGAGCATTTCCGTGGAAAGCGTCAGGAGTTCGCTTTTGATCTCGGGCGTCTCCGTGCGGAATTTGTCACCTTCGGGAATACCGGTAAGTTCGCGCAGGCCTGTTTCCGCCAGTCGGACGCGTTCCCGGAGCATTAGCAATTGCTGATCGAGGTTGGCGGCGGCAACCTTCGCTTGTGTGCGGTCAAGCGGGCGCGCTTTGCCCGCCTCCAGCAGCGCTTCGATGATTTGGAGGTTTTTCGCTGCCGTTTCCAGCTGTTTCTCCAGGATAGGAACCGCAAGCCGCGCCCGATGCAATTCGCTATAAAGCAGGATCGTTTTGGCCACCAGGCCGTTGCGCACGCCATCCGTGCCCGCCTGGCTGGCAAGGCTCCCGTTTTCTGCCTCCAGAATGAGACTTTTGTTTTTCTTGCTGAAAATCGACTGGCTCACACCCAATTGGACAATTGAAGGTGCCGCGCCCTCGATGCTCAATGGGAATCCATTGTTGTAGGCCAAACCGGTGCCGGTCACAATTTGGGGCAGGTTCATCGAACGCGTCTCTCTGAGGGCTTCGGCGGCTCGGGCAGCCTCGGCCTGCGCCAGATATACCTCCGGTCCTCTTGCCAGCGCCAACCGGACGGCTTCCCGCAGGGTAAGGATGCCGGCGGTTCCGGCGGTCTCTTGCCCCGGGTGATCCAGTGCATCAGCTGAAATGCAAAATGCCAGCGAAAGGAAAAGGAATCGGACAAATGTCGGCCATGTCGTCCGGGATCTATTCATAGCGCAGTGCCTCCGTCGGGTCCAGTTTCGCGGCCCGATTGGCCGGAATGAGCCCCGAAGTAATGCCCACCGTAAAGGAGAGCATAAAAGCCAGGACAATCGAGATCCAGGAGATGGGGATGACGATGTCCGCGATCCATCCGGCAGCCAGTGGCAACGAAACTCCGAGCACGATGCCCAAGCCGCCCCCAATACTGGCCATGAAGATGGCTT
>JBGQNR010000191.1:0-12494 GCA_041501225.1 Acidobacteriota bacterium | reverse complement strand
TCATGACCTGCGAGAAATCATCAATGAATCGATTCATCAGGCCATAGCGCACCAGCTCGCGTAGCGTCGCGGCGACCTGTCGCCCCTCGCGCAGTATGCCGAGGAAAGCCCAGGCCTCATCCCCCGCAGGCTCGGTTACCTGGAGTGCCGTAGCACGCGAGGTTTCGAGATCCTGCAGATCCACCAATCCGACGGGAATATTGTATCTTTGGGAAAAATGCAGCAGCTTCACCGCCCGGCCGGGATCGGGGCGCGCGTGAATCCGCCGGCGAAAGAGGTAGCCATTCTCCAGCTGCAATCCGCCGAGGTCCATCGGGCCCGCGAGTGCGTCTCGTAAGGCTGCGGCGCGGAAGAGCGCCAGGGTTTCGGCATGCGCAAAGTGCTGCGACAGCCATTCCTGCGCCGAAACGCCGCCGAGTTCACTCGCGATCTTGTCCTGGTAATTGTTGATGAGCACATCGGAGCGCTTTCCGGCCGTGAGGTGCAGCCAGTTGCGCGCCCGCCAGAACCACTCTGCGGCCGAATTGATCTCTGCGATTCGACTCGAAGACATCAGTCCGCGATGCTCTAATTCGGGCAACAAGTCATTCTCCTCCACTCCGAGAAGAAGCTTGTAAATCCAACGCGCCCGATGCAGATCACGCAGCGATCCATTCCCTTCTTTGAGATGAGGCTCGACGGAGTAAAGCGCCGCGTCCGCACCCCGCTCCTCACGCTCTTCGAGCTGCTGGATTTCCAGCATCAGGTCGAGAGGCGAGAGGCTCCATCGGAGCTGTTCCTGGAGGCGCCCCGTCAGACGCCGGTCGCCGCACAGGTGCCGCGCATCGAGTAAGGATGCCTTGGTGGGCAGGTCCCAGGTGGGCAAATCCGAAATGGGACGAAACGAATATCCGACATGCACCTCGCGAAAGGTCAGAAAGACATCCATCACGAGCTTGAAGGCCGCATGCACGGCCGCCTCCACCCATGCGTCTTGCTCTTCGGAGGGAATAAACGCAATATCGACGTCCGAGAACGGGCTCAGCTCTTTCCTGCCGTACCCGCCGGTGGCTGCAATTCCGAGCCCCGAATGGGCGCCCCGCGCTGCCTTCTCATCCGCAAACTCGCCCGATACGCGATAAATCTCCCCGACCAACCCATCAATCAACGCTGCATGCCGCTCCATCAACTCACGGCAAGGAGCCGTACGGGCAGCCGGCACAAACAACTCCGCCCGCCCCTCCCGAAACACCTGCCGTAGTCGACTGATTTCGTGCTGCATAGCAGTGATCTAAATGCTCAACGCAGAGGGAGCAGAGGTCGCAGATTTTTTGGAAAATGAAAGAACTCTGCGCTCTCTGCTCCCTCTGCGGTCTCTGCGTTGAGCGTATTGCTTCTAGATATCGTAATAAAGATAAAACTCGTAAGGATGCGGCCGCAGGCGCACCGGATCAACTTCGTGCGCGATTTTGTACTGGATCCAGGTCTCGATCACATCCCTGGTGAACACATCCCCCTTCATCAAGAACTCGTGATCCTTCTCGAGTTCGTCGAGCACGTCTTTTAGCGAGCTGGGCGTCGACTTGACGAGCGCCTTTTCTTCGGGCGGCAGGTCATAGAGGTTCTTGTCGACCGGCTCGCCGGGATCGATCTTGTTCTGGATGCCGTCGAGAGCCGCCATCAGGATGGCCGAAAAGGTCAGGTAGGGATTGCAGGAAGGGTCCGGGCAGCGGAACTCGATGCGTTTGGCGCCTACGCTCTTCGAATACATCGGAATGCGCACGGCCGCGCTGCGATTGCGCTGCGAGTAGACGAGATTCACGGGCGCTTCGAAGCCAGGCACGAGCCGGCGGTAGCTGTTGGTGCTGGGTGCTGCAAATGCGAGCAAGGCGGGCGCGTGCGTAAGCAGACCGCCGATCGCGTAGCGCGCAGTCTGGCTCAGTCCAGCGTAGCCGCGCTCGTCGTAGAACTGGTTGTTGTTGTTCTTCCAAATCGACAGGTGGACGTGCATGCCGGAGCCGTTGTCCTGGAAGATTGGTTTGGGCATGAAGCTGGCCGATAAGCCCGCCTGCTTGCAGACATTCTTTACGACGTACTTGAAGAGCATGACCTTGTCGGCCATGCGCAGGAGCGAGTCGTATTTCATGTCGATTTCGGCCTGGCCGGCGGTCGCGACCTCATGGTGATGGACTTCGCCTTCGATCCCGACCTCTTCCATGACCAGCATGATGTGGCTGCGCAGATCCTGGAAGCTGTCCGTCGGGGGCACGGGGAAATAGCCTTCTTTGTAGCGCGGCCGGTATCCCAAGTTGGGCTTTTCGTCCTTCCCGGAATTCCAGACGCCCTCGCGGGAATCGACGTAGTAGTAGCCGAAGTTGGGGCCCTGATCGAAGCGGATGTCGTTGAAGATGTAAAACTCCGCTTCCGGTCCCCAGTAGGAGGTGTCGCCGATGCCGGTCGAGAGCAGGTACTTCTCGGCTTTTTCGGCGATGTAGCGCGGGTCGCGGGAGAAGGGCTCGAGCGTCAGCGGATCGCGCACCGAGCAGGTCAGATGCAGCGTCGGCACCTCGCGCAGAGGATCGAGAAAGGCAGTCTGGGGATCAGGAAACACGAGCATGTCGCTTTCCTGGATCTTGGCAAAACCACGAATGCTGGAACCGTCAAATCCGATGCCTTCCTCGAAAATCGCTTCGGTAAGCCGCTGGGCCGGGATGGAATAGTGCTGCCAGATCCCGGGCAGATCCACAAACTTGAAGTCCACCATCTTGACTTGCTTGTCTTTAACGAACTTCACCACCTCCGCAGCCGTCGACATCCACATGCCCAATTCCTCCCTCTCGAAAAAATCTCAACGCAGAGCACCCAGAGGAAGCAGAGATCACGAAGGCTTTCTTCTCTGCGTCCTCCGCTCCCTCTGCGTGCTCTGCGTTTATCTTTTGTTTTTCCCCTTAAATCGAATCCTCTCCTCTTTCACCGGTCCGCACCCGAATCGAATCCTCGAGCGGCAGGATGAAAATCTTGCCATCCCCGATTTCGCCGGTATAGGCAGCCTTCCGGATCGCTTGGACCACTTCCTCACACCGATCGTCCAGAACCGCCACCTCAATCTTGATTTTCGCGAGCAGATCGATGCTGTACTCCGACCCGCGGTACCGTTCCACTTGCCCCTTCTGCCGCCCGGCCCCGCGCACATCGGTGACCGTCATGCCGACCACACCGACGTCCGCCAGGGCCTCCTTGACATCCTGAAGCCGATGCGGCCGGATGATCCCCAAAATCATTTTCATGATATGTCCAGTTTTTTGGGAGAAGATAAAGCTCAGCGCAGAGGTCTCAGCGGGAGCGGAGATCGCTGAGACCACCCCTTTTCTAAACAAAATTCGTCTCTGCGTTCTCTGCTCCGGCTGCGAACTCTGCGCTGAGCTTTTACTTTCTTTTATTTCTCCGGTATACCTCGGCATAGAGCCGCCGCAGCGGGGCCACGCAGTACTGATGGATGATTTCCATGAACGCCGGCGGATCGGACGTCAGATCTTCCAGGAACTGATCCTCGATCCCGAAGGAGAGGCGCACGATGTCGGCCTTACCTTCCCGCTGTTCGACTACCACGCTGTTCTGCAAGTCGTCCGGCAGGCTGAACACTTCGCAGTTGGCGACCTTCTTGAGTTTTTTGAAGCCCTCGATCGGCTTGTGCTTAGTGGATTCATAGTGCAGGGTCAAGCGTCGCGTCAACTCCGTGTAGTTGAATTTGGGGACCTTGTTGTTGATGCTCGCCTCCAGCAGGCATTGGTCACTGTCGATTTCCAGTGCCAGACCGTAGGTGAAATCGAGATCGCCTTTGTAAAACTTGATGCGGTGAGCCAGGGTGTCATGGAAGCGTTTGAGCTCTTCGGGGACCTGGATGTCCGGGTTCTCCGCTTTTTTTTCGGCGGTCACGTAATAATCGCTGACGCTGAGGTACCACTGGTCGACGATGGCAGCCATGGCTTCGTCGATCAGCTTGATTATCTTGGGCGAGATTTTTTTCTTAGCTGGCAACCGTGTAATTCCTCGAATAAAGGTTAAACCATGTTTCCACGCAATTTTGTACTGTAACACGATCCTGCACTAAATCTCAACGCACAGCGCGCAGAGTTTTATGATTGCCACCTGAGAAAATTTCTGCGTACTCTGCTCCCCCAGCGCCCTCTGCGTTGAGCTTTTGCTTTCGCTTTGGTATTGTAACGCGATGCACGCAAAGACTCTGTTCGACAAAATATGGGACGATCATGTAGTCGCATCCGATCCCGGATGCCCCTCGGTCCTCTACATCGATCTCCATTTAATTCATGAAGTTACCAGCCCTCAAGCGTTCCAGGGACTCCGTGACCGAAGCCTGCGCGTGCGCCGCCCCGATCGGACCGTGGCTACCATAGACCACATCATCCCGACGGTCAGCCAGGGGTTCCCTATTGCCGACCCGCAGGCCGCACGCATGGTGGCCGAGCTCGAAGCCAACTGCAAAGAATTCTCGATCCCCCTTTTCGGTATAGGCGATCCGCGCCAGGGAATCGTCCATGTCATCGGCCCGGAGTTAGGTCTGACTCAGCCGGGCAGAACGATCGTCTGCGGCGATAGCCACACGTCGACCCATGGCGCTTTCGGAGCGCTCGCCTTCGGCATCGGCACCAGCGAAGTCGAGCACGTGCTTGCAACCCAATGCCTGCTGCAGCGCCGGCCAAAGACCTTTGAGGTGCGCGTTGAGGGCCAATTGCAGCCAGGCGTAAGCGCCAAGGATATTATTTTAGCGATGATCGCGCAGCTCGGTGTGGCCGGCGGAACCGGGCACGTCTTTGAATTTACCGGCAGCACCATCCGCGCTCTCGATATCGACGAGCGCCTGACGGTCTGCAATATGTCGATCGAAGGGGGCGCCCGCGCCGGCATGATCGCTCCGGACGACACAACGATCCAGTACCTGGCCGGCAAGCCCTTTGCACCCCAGGGCGCCGAATGGGACACAGCCATCGAGAGATGGAGCGGCCTGCACACCGAGGAAGACGCAGTTTTTGATAAAAAATTCGAGCTCCGAGCCGCGTCGCTGGAGCCGATGATCTCCTATGGCACGAATCCCGGCATGACCGCGCCTGTGACCGCCCGCATTCCGGAGCCCGCAAACAACGATGCGCTAGCCAAGGCATTGAATTATATGGGCTTCACCCCCGGCGAGCCGTTATTGGGTCATCCAATAGATGTGGTCTTCATCGGCAGCTGCACCAACGGCCGTCTGGCGGACCTGCGCGCCGCCGCCCGGGTCATGGAAGGACGGAAGGTAAATCCGCGCGTTCGAACCCTCGTCGTTCCGGGGTCCCAGCAAGTAAAGTCGGCCGCCGAAGCCGAGGGCCTGGACAAGATTTTCCTTGCCGCCGGCGCCGAGTGGCGCAATCCCGGCTGCAGCATGTGCCTGGCTATGAACGGCGACGAGATCCAGCCGGGCCAATACTGCGTCAGCACCAGCAACCGCAACTTCGAGGGCAGGCAAGGTAAGGGAGGCCGGACGCTTCTCGCCAGCCCCCAAACCGCGGCAGCTTCCGCTATAGCAGGCGCGATAGCGGACGTACGGAGGTTGTTTTAAAGCTCAACGTAGAGGTCGCGGGGAATCTGTTAATTCAGGGCCATAAGACTCAGGGCCCTCTGCGTTAAGATTTTGGAGATCAAATGAACTTCACCAGTCGTGTAATCCCACTTCCGAACGAGAACGTCGACACGGACCAGATCATCCCCGCCCGCTACTTGAAAACCACGACCAGAGAGGGCCTAGGCAAAGCCCTCTTCGCCGACTGGCGCTACGATCCCGCCGGCAACCCCAAACCCGATTTCATCCTCAACCGCCCCGATTTGGCCAGCGCCAAAGTTCTTTTAGCGGGTGACAACTTCGGCTGCGGCAGCTCGCGTGAACATGCCCCATGGGCATTGGCGGATTATGGATTCAGAGCAATAATCAGCACATCGTTCGCTGACATCTTCAAAAACAATTGCCTCAAAAACGGCCTCCTGCCGATCGTGGTCGATAAGGAAACTCACAAGAAGCTATTCCGTCTTGCATCGGAGGTCACCATAGATCTCGAAGCACAAACGCTGGCGCTCCCGGACGGCGCCCGTATCCACTTCCCCGTCGACCCTTTCTCCAAAAAATGTCTCCTGGAAGGCATCGACGAGCTCGGCTACCTCCTGAAACTCTCCGATAAGATTACGGAGTATGAAAAAACCTCAACGCAGAGGACGCAGAGAACTTTTTAGTTTCGGAAAACGCAATTCTCTGCGCACTCTGCTCCCTCTGCGCCCTCCGCGTTGAGCTTTTAGAGGATCCCGTTATCGCACAAAAACGCATACTGACCCTATACCTGCTCTTTGCCATCAACCTGCTGAATTTCTTCGACCGCCAGATCCTGGCCGCCGTCACCGAGCCGCTCCGCCGTGAATGGTCCCTCACCGACACGCAGCTGGGTTGGCTGGTCACCGCTTTCACGCTCCTCTATGCCGTTGTAGGTCTTCCGCTCGGCCGCCTGGCCGACACCTGGCGCCGCAACCTGCTGCTGACCGCAGGATTGACTTTATGGAGCGGCCTGACATGTTTGTCTGGCTTCTGCCAAAGTTTCTGGCCCCTATTCGCGGCGCGCATGGGAGTCGGCGTAGGGGAAGCCTCCTGTGCCCCAGCCGCAAGTTCATTGATCGGTGATCTGTACGAGCCCCACGAGCGCGCCCGCGCCATATCGATTTTCATGCTGGGCCTGCCAGTTGGAGTTTCTTTGAGTTACTTGATTGGCGGGTATATCGCCCAACATTACGGCTGGCGCGCCGTGTTTTATGTGGCAGGACTCCCTGGCCTGCTTCTAGCGCTTGCGACGTTTTTCCTACTCGAGCCGCCCCGCGGCCAGTCGGAGGTCGCGAAGATAGGCGCCGAGCAACGCTCCGGCAATCCGATCAAGCTGCTGCTTGGCATACCCACCATGCGCTGGATCATACTATCCGGCCTGCTGCACAACTTCGTAATGTACGCACTCACCTTTTTCTTGCCATCCTTCCTCGTGCGATATCACCAGACTTCGGTGCAGATGGCCGGACTGCTGTCTGCCCTGCTTGTCGGCACGGTTGGAGCGCTAGGAATGCTCGCAGGCGGCTGGATTGGAGACCTGGGAAGAAAGCGATGGCTGCACGGCCGGATGCTGATCTCGGGAACAACGGTCCTGCTTGCGGCGCCGGCGGCATTTTTGGCCTTGCTGGCGCCAGCGGGCGCGCTGGCGGCTTTTGTCCTATTTCTGGGCCTCGCCGCCTTTCTGCTGTATACCTACTACCCCTTGATCTACGCGACGATCCACGACATCGTCGAGCCCGCGCTCCGGGGCCGCGCCATGGCCATCTATTTTTTCGCCATGTACCTCATGGGCGCCTCCATGGGCCCTGTGGCAACAGGCTGGCTTAGCGATTACTTCGCACGCCGCGCTACCCATCTATCCGGCCTCCCCATCTCCGAGCCTATCCGCGCCCTCGGCCTCCACCAAGCCATGTACATCGTCCCAGCCCTGACCGTTGTCCTTGCAGCAGTCCTCTTCGCCGGTGCCACTACTGCCGGTAATGACATCATCAGCCTGCAATCTTGGATGAAAAATCTTAACGCAGAGGGCGCGGAGGGTGCGGAGGGCGCAGAGAAAAGCTGAGATATTTTGTCGGCTGGCGAAACGTTAACTTACAAATGGAGCTGAATGACATAACACGCAAAATCATTGGTGCGGCAATAACGGTCCATCGAACATTGGGTCCCGGCCTGCTGGAGTCGGCCTATGAAGCGTGCCTTGCGTTCGAACTGCGCAATCTTGGATTGAAGGTAGAACAGCAGAAACCCGTGGGATTGGTGTACCACGATGTGAAATTGGAATGTGGCTATCGGTTGGATCTATTGGTCGAGGATCAAGTAATAGTAGAGATCAAAGCCATCGAGAATGTCTTAAGGGTTCATAAATCCCAGCTATTATCCCATCTTCGCTTTATGGATTGCAGGCTGGGCCTGCTCATCAATTTCCACGTCGATGTACTAAGAAACGGACTCACCCGTATTGCCAACAAATTATATCCTTCCTCTGCGTTCTCCGCCCCTTCAGCGACCTCTGAGTTGATCTTTTAGAAGTGCCTAATTGGCGGCGACCCGAGTGGATACACGTTAAACCCTAACTCGTGCAACACCTTATGATCCAGTAGGTTGCGCCCATCGAACACAAACGCCGGCTTCTCCATCGAATCATAGATCTTCTTCCAATCGAGCGATCGATAAAGCTCCCATTCGGTCATTATGGCAATCGCATGTGCTCCCCGCGCCGCCTCATAAGGTCCTTCCGCAAATTCAACCGTTTCTGCAGACGCGCTGAGATCGATCCGAGCATTCTCGAGCGCCTTCGGATCCGTAATGACAACCTTCGCTCTTTCCTCGAGCAATTGCCTGGCCACATAGATGGCCGGTGATTCGCGTGTATCGCTGGTATTCGCCTTAAATGCAAATCCGAACAGCGCGATGCGTTTGTCCACGATGGTATTGAACATCGCGCGGATCATGGCACGAACGAATCGCTTTTCCTGGTATTCGTTCATGCCCACGACCGATTCCCAGTAGCGTGCGACCTCATGGAGTCCATAGGATTCGCAGATGTAGACCAGATTGAGTATGTCCTTCTTGAAGCACGACCCGCCGAATCCGACGGAGGCATTGAGAAAACGAGATCCGATGCGTGAATCCATGCCGATGGCCCGTGCCACTTCCTTGACATTAGCTTCTGTTCTCTCGCACAACGCCGAGATACTGTTGATGGAAGAGATGCGCTGAGCCAGAAACGCATTAGCGACAAGTTTGGAAAGTTCCGCACTCCACACGTTGCTGGTAACAATGCGTTCCCGCGGCACCCAATTCGCATAGATGTCGACGATCTCCTGCCGCGCCTTGAGACCTTCCGGCGTCTCGCGCGACCCAATGAGGACGCGGTCAGGCTCGAGCAGATCCTGCACCGCCGTGCCTTCCGCAAGAAACTCCGGATTGGAGACCACCTCGAAATGAACGCCATTTCCTTTGGCATTCAAGATCGCCTCCATGGTCTGCGCGGTCTTAACCGGCAGCGTGCTTTTCTCGATGACGATTTTATTATCCTTGGATTCCCGCAGGATTTCACGCGCAACTTTTTCCCAGTACTGCAGATCTGCCGCGCGACCAGCGCCTTCGCCGAAAGTCTTAGTAGGAGTATTAACCGAGACAAAGATGATCTCCGCCTCGCGAATGGCCCCAGCGATATCCGTGGTAAAGAAGAGATTTCGCCCCCGCGCCGCTTGCACGACTGCGAGCAGTCCGGGTTCAAAAATGGGCAACGAGTCGGTCTGCCAAGAAGCAATCCTGGCCTCATTGAGATCGGCGACAACTACATTGTAATGCGGGCATTTCATCGCAATGACCGCCATCGTCGGCCCCCCCACATACCCCGCCCCAATACAGGCAATTCGCTTTTTCGACATCGCTGCGTTTCCTCCCTCGAAACTAGATCGGCAAGAACCTCGGCCACTTCAGTTTATGTTCAGGTTTGAACAAATACAATTCCTAAGCACAAACTCGGGCTGATCTCCGTTTGCCCAATATTTGCCTGCAGAGCCGCGCCGCCTTTAACCAGCGGGTAAGTGGCTTTACCTTTGTCTTGGCCGTAGCTTTCATAACCTCAATTCGGATATATTGCATGCCATATTGCCTTGGATACCTGATAGTATTTCGAACTCTCCTGGAGGCTGAATGAGAATCGTGATTACGGGCGGGGCCGGATTCCTAGGAAGTCACCTCTGTGACAAGCTCCTTGAAATGGGTCACGAAGTTGTGTGTCTGGACAATCTGCTCACCGGCAGCATTGACAACATTGCGCACCTCATTGGAAACGCACGGTTTCGTTTTTTGAAACACGATGTGACTGAGTACATTTTTTTGGCAGAGCCCATCGATGCTATTATGCACTTTGCTTCCCCGGCAAGTCCTAGAGATTACCTGGAACTTCCCATTCAAACCCTGAAAGTGGGGGCGCTGGGTACTCACAAGACTCTGGGATTGGCCAAGAACAAAGGCGCGCGATTTTTAATGGCTAGCACCTCTGAAACTTACGGAGATCCGCTGATAAATCCACAACCTGAAAGTTACTGGGGAAATGTCAATCCGATAGGCTTGCGCGGCGTGTACGATGAAGCCAAGCGGTTTGCCGAGGCCATGGTGATGGCCTACCACAGGACACACGATGTGGATACGAGGATCGCTCGCATTTTCAACACCTATGGCCCGCGCATGCGCCCGCATGACGGGCGCGTGGTCTCTAATTTCATCGTTCAGGCGTTGAAAGGAGAACCGATAACGATTTATGGATCTGGCGAACAAACCCGCAGTTTTTGCTATGTAGCGGATGAAATCGATGGTTTGATCAAACTACTTTTGGCACCCCGTACCAAGGATATCCACGGCCCGGTAAATATCGGAAATCCTCAGGAGCTGACAGTGAAGGAGATCGCACGGCAGATTCTCGCCTTGACATCATCTCCAAGCCCCATCGTCTTTGAACCGCTGCCCGAAGATGACCCGAAGGTCCGGCGGCCCGAAATAACGCGGGCGCAGGCCTTGCTGGGCTGGCGTCCTGAAGTGTCGCTTGAAGAGGGGCTGCGCCGCACAATTGCTTATTTTAGGAGCCGGGTAGCTGCGGCCGAGATTCGTCCCACCTAAGAAAGTCATCTTGGTAATCCCCTTACATAAGGAGGCTTGTTTAAAAGCTACAGCACTTGCGTTTGCCCCATCCCGCGATAGCCGGGGTGCGACAATTTGCGGGAGCGCCGGATGCGGAAAAGCTGCTCGTCCGGTTCGAGGCGGGGATAGGCAGGGCAACCCGCCTCACCTACTCTACGGTTAACATTTTGCGCCTCAGTCCCAACTGCCGATAAATTATTCAATCACTGAAAGATCGGCAGCAAAACTTTATTCGCAAAAGAAGTTTGTTTTGCTTGCAGCGAATAATATTCCTGCGTAACATAAGGCACATACTAGTCCGCTGACCTTACAAGGGAGGAATCCTCATGTTTCGAAATGCGGTGCTGGCCTTTCTTGCACTCGCGGTAATCGCATTCATCGGTTGGGTCGCCGTAAGATTCACGCGCCCGATTTTGGGCGTCTCTCACGAAGGATTTCTGTTATTGACTCTTATTGCTTTGGGATTTGTGATTGCCCTGAGCTTGACCGAACTTGCGTTGCAGGCCAACAAAAACAAATCGTGACCTTTGGCTTGTTCACGAAATATGTAGAGATTTTGACATTGTGAGGGAAAATCAATATAATGTGACTACCCCTCACAAACGATATAGTGGTTAGCTACTGGAACATGCCTGTGTTTCGCTATAAGATTGATACGAGAAAAAGCGAGCATTAGCTAGCCAGCGAGAGATTTTTGGATGGCAAAACAAATATCTGTTTCGGGGGGATGACAATATGGCTGAGGATCTCAAAAAAAACTCCGCCTCTGGCGTTGACAAAAAGGACATTGGATCCAACTCGGCTGAGAATGCATCACCCGGCGGTCACGATGCGGCGCGCCGCAAGGCGATCAAAGCGGGTTTGATTGGTGTTCCGGTCATCTTGACACTCAAGGGAAGAACGGCCTTCGCACAGCAACTCTCGGCGGGCTCGAATTTTTCAGGCGGCGGTGCCCCTCCGCCGGTTCCAAAGCCTTAATCTGAGCTGATCAAGCATCTCATGCCTGCCGCAGACAAGCGTCTATGGCGAGTCACTCGAGGCTGCGAGTTGCGTTGGCGGCGCTGGGATGACGAACATCTCGTCTACAATTGCGGCTCAGGCGATACCCACCTCTTGGATTCGATCTCCGCTGAAATTTTTAAGAAAATCGCAGTGGCACCGGCCTCGCCCGAGGAACTCGTAGTTTGGCTTTCAGGGCGGACGGCTCCAGACTCAGTTCTTGAAGTTTCTGCCTATATCGCAAACCTCCTCCACCAGCTGCATTCCCTGGGTCTGATAGAAGAAGTGGAATCGTGAAGATAAGTGATTTGCCTCCTTCGGAATTGAAAGCTCGACTTAAGGGTGAGGGAGTTTGCCTCAAAACTGGTCCCTTCGTCGTTCGCTTGCAGAGTGGCATCTCCTTCGTCTTCGAAGCGGTCAAAAATCTATATGCCGATTTTTTGATTGCAGAACCAAAAGGATTCGTAGATTTCCATGCAAGCGTGAGAACCCCGCGCGGGCTCAGACATTGGGTAAGGCCGCAGGCGCTATTTGAGAGTGACGGAGATGCCCCATTTCACCCTATGCCCTTGCGGCTGTCGGTCCCTCTGCTTGAATGGGGATTGAACTGGTGCGTCGCCGCGCGGGCCCACCGATATCTTATGATTCACGCCGCCGTTCTCGAACGCGGCGGAAAGGCTCTGGTTATTCCTGCACCATCGGGCACCGGAAAAAGCACCCTATGCGCGGG
>JBGQNR010000190.1:0-12666 GCA_041501225.1 Acidobacteriota bacterium | reverse complement strand
GGAACCGAACGCCGCATGACATTAAGCTGGTGTCGTAGCGCGAGGATCTCAACCTGGAGCGCGAAGCGTGTTCGGAAGCCGGCTAGGATGGCTGAAAGCAGCGCAATCACGACGTTATGCATGAACTGGGAGGCTATCAGGCGGATTCCATAAATGCAATATTTTCAAGCTGGACGAAGTTTTTGGCAGGCACAGGGATAGTCACCGCTGTCCCTTTCCTTCTTCCGAAGGGACACTGGTGACTGTCCCCAAGTCCCAAACGATTCCGGAAATAATCTCAGCCTTCAGATTCCTTGAAGAACGCATCGTCCACTTCCAAGGTCTTTACGGGACGGAGCCCAAGCTCAAGCTGTTCGAGAATAAAGACAATTTGCACTGACTTGACGCCGCTGAGGAGAATCAGGACAGGATTTCTCCCTGCCACAACATGCGCAGGAACTGGCGCCACGGGAGAATCGTGATGCCTTCGGTGGAGCGCGCCGCACTCTCGTTGCAGACTACGATGGCCTTTTTGGGCCGATGCTCCTGCACAAACGCCCTGATGGGGCGCAAATCTCTTCCGTCCACGCGCGTGGCGCCCTTTACTTCAATCGCCACTTCACCGCGGCCAAGGATAAAATCCACCTCGAATCCGGATTTGGTTCGCCAGAAGTTCACATCATGGTCCAGCCCCGCATAGCAACGGTGCGCCAGGATCTCCATCAGGATAAAGTGCTCCAAAGCCTTGCCGAACTGTTCGCCCCTCTCCTCGGACAACTGCCTTTTTGTGATGGCCCCAGCGACCCCAACATCGAAAAGGTAGAACTTTCCGGCTTTGATGATTACCTGGCGCTCCTGTCTCCTTTTATACGGTTCGATCATGATACCCAGAAGCGTATCGATCAGGATCTGGTAATACTCCCGTACAGTCTTGGCGTCGACGCCGCATTCCCGGGCGATATTCGCATAGTTCGTCAACTCCCCATGGGAATATGCCATGGCATCAAAAAATCGCGAAAAGGCCGGCATATTGCGGGTGAGCCCCTCGTCGAACACCTCCTCCTTTAGATAGTCCGTGATATATCCTTGCAGCGATTTCCGGTAATTGGAACTCAAATAGTGGGCCGGAATCAGGCCCCGGTTGAGAGCGTCTAGCAGGCCGAATTCGCCGAGTTCTGCCGATACCAGCGGGCGCATTTCATAACGCCAGGCGCGGCCGCCCAGCAGATTCGCTTTTCCCCGCTTCAGCTTTCTTGCGCTTGAACCGCACAAAATGAAACGCAGGTGACGGTTCTCGATCAGCCAGTGCACTTCATCGAGCAGCGAAGGAACTTTTTGCACTTCGTCGATGATTACGGGCTCGCTCACACGCACCGGACCCGCAGCCAGGATCCGCTCACGCAAAAGCGCCGGCCGCCTGGTAAATTCCAGGAAGAGGTCCGTCTTCAGCAGATCAAAATAAAGACTGTCCGTAAAAGCAGCGCGCAGATACGTAGTTTTTCCCGTCTTCCTCGGTCCCCAAAGAAAAGCCGATTGGCGCCCGGGAAGATCGATCTCCAGCATCCTTTTGAATGGTGCCATTATGGAAGCAGTTCCTATTTGGTAAAACTAGAATGGAATTATATTCTGGTTAACCAGGAACGTCAATACGCCTCGTTATCGGTGGACCGGGGACTGACGACGCCAACTGTCCGGGGATCGGTGCCGGACCTGGAGAAGTGTTTTGTTTGCAGGCAGATGATCTCAGCTTGACCCCTCAATGCCGGCTTCAGACTCGATTTTAGGCTCCTCCTATTTTGGGGTTTTAAGCAATCCTTCGGAAGCCTTCATGAAAAACCTCCTCTCCTGGGTCCATCCGGGCTTCTCTGTTTTCGCCGGCCCTCCTGTCCAACCCGGAGCCCTGGAATCGCTGGAGTCGCAAGCCCGCTATATCGCGCGCCCGGCCATGGCCATGGACGCACTGCGGCAACAACCCGACGGAACCCCGGCCATGGAAACCCCGCCCGACCCGCGCTCGGGCGCCACCCTGCTCGGCCTGGACCCGCTCTCAGTGGATTCATCGGATCGCGGCGCATATTCCCGATCCGGGAACGCACACCCGACGCTCCTATGGCGCCTACTGCAACCGAGCAAGGGTTACCGCCAATGCCGCGCAAGTGAATTCTGACCACGCCTCCCCATCCCGCTCTGCCGGCGAAGACTCGGAGTTTGCCCGCGAAACACGTCGCAGCTGGGCCCACTTATTAAGGAACTTCTTCAATGAAGTCGACCCTCTCTTGTGCTCGTGCTGCACCGAGATGAGGATCGTCTCCATCATTACCCAGCCCCGGATTGTAGACCGCATTCTGCGGCATTTCCGGAACGAGCGCTGCCAGGGCCGCGATCCCTTTGAATCCCGCGCGCCGCCCCGCTCGGCCGCACTCTTCCCGCCATGACTTTCCTATCGATCCGTGAGTCCGGATTCCAGTCCGGATCTCCGCCGGCTCGAAGTGTATCCCGCCGTGTCGCTGGCTGCTGCCTAGGAAGGATATCCTGGCGTGAGGATCCAGTGGCCGCCTCAGGGATCGGGACCGGCAGCGAATTGCCGGGGAGAAACGGGCGTTTTACCCTGGACCGAGGCGGCAATTCGCTTCCTGTCCCAATCCCTCTCCTGCATCCGTGGATTTCCCAGCCACCCCGCCTGACTTTTCCCTTGTGCCCCCTGGATAGAATGTCCTATAAGCCCTTTTCTGGTTCGTTATGGCCAACTGGATGAGAACCAGCCATCGCGAGCGCTCCGGTCATGGTGTCCGCGATCAACACAACCGACTCGCCACCCGAACCTGGAGCTCATTTTGCCGGTCTGCCGTGATCCAGGCACAAAGCGACCAGATCGGAGACATTCGCTTCGCCCACACACATGACCGTGTCTGCGCCGCCCCAATAGATCTTCACGGTTCCATCGGACTCCGCAACGGCGCCACAGGTGAACACGACGTTGTGGACATATCCCGTGATTTCCCAGGGATCTTCCGGCTGCAAAATCCACGAGTCGCTCACTCCGATGACCTTCGCTGGGTTCAGTAGATCATGAAGAGCGACCCCCAAGCGATAGACCGATCCGTCCATAGTCCGGAAAACGCCATGATAGATGGAAAGCCATCCCTGGTCCGTTTTGATCGGCGGAGCGCCCGGACCGATCTTCATTTCGTCCCAGTGATATTGTTCGGGCCGCATGATGAGCTGTGATTGGCCCCAAAAACGTAGATCCGGAGAATAGGAAATCCAGATTGACCAAGGGGCGATTCCCGAATGGGGACGGTCAAGCCGGGCATAGAGGCCGTCAAACTTTTCGGGGAAGATCACCACATTCCGATGGTCCGCCTGCGTGATAAGCGAGACCCTTTCGACCTGATTGAAGTCCCTCGTCTTGGCAAGGGCGATCCGGACTCCATTTCGCGAGTAAGCGCTGTAGGTGATTATGTACTCCCCTTCCAGCCGGGTCACGCGTGGATCCTCGACGCCGAACTCTTCATAGGCCGCAAAAGGGCTGTCCCGCGCAGGAGTCAGAAAGGGCTCTGGATCGGCGGTGAACTGGAATCCGTCGGGGCTGCGTGCCAAACCAATGATGGACCGTCCCGTGCGCAGATGAGATCGGAAAAGCATGACGTATTCGTCCCCGTGCTTCACCACCGCCGCGTTGTGAACGGTTTCCACTGGGTAGGGGATCGCGGCCCTGGTGAGGATGGGGTTGCCGCGGTATCGTCTGACGATGTTTGGCTTCATGATCGCCTCGTCGCTTCCAGATCAAAAATTGTCCGGTAAACCCGCTCGTAGGACTCCACCATCGCTTCGATAGAGAAGCATTGCTGGACCCGTTGGCGGCAGACACTGCGATCGATCTCCGAGAGACGCTGCAGGTCCTCGACGGCTTCGTGGACGTTGTTGATCAGGAAGCCCGTTTGCCCGTTTTTGATCACCTCACGGCAGGAGCCGAGGTCCATGGCGATAACGGGCACGCCAGCGGCATTGGCTTCTGCCAGGACAAGTCCGAATCGCTCCGGGATCGTGTTCAGGTGCAGCAGCGCTCGGGCACGCGCGAACAACTCATTCTTGCCCGGCACGTCCACCGGCCCGATGTAGCGGATCGTCTGATCAAGGTGGGGCTCCACCTGCTCTCGGAAGTATGTCTGATCTTGGATAATGCCCGCGATGAGCAGCGGCAACCCGCTCAGGTGAGCAACCTCGATCGCCAGGTGGACACCCTTGTCAGGGTGAATCCGGCCGAGGAAGATCAGGTGATCACCGCCAGGTTCCTGGAGCGGGTACAACGAGAGGTCGATTCCGTTATAGACCGTCGCTAGGTAATTCAGCCCCGGCGCGCGATCGGAGTTGCTGATGGAGACAAAATATCCGTCACGATACTTCTCATAGACGGGCATGATTCTGGGCGACGAGAATCCGTGGATGGTAGTGAGGACCGGCGTCTTCACCAGCCGAGTGTAGGACAGCGCCATGAAGTCGTAATGGCTGTGGATGAGGTCAAACTCAGCAGCGTGCTCGAACGCTTCGGAGATGTGAAGGTATTCGGCTACTTTGGGATCGATGGCGGGATCCTCTTCATACCCCCGGTCTACCACGGCATGCAGGTGAGCGCGGGTCACAGAATCCCTGCTGGCGAACAACGTCACATCCCAGCCACGGGAGACCAGTCCTTCGGTGATGTTGCTGGCGACCGTCTCCCACGCGCCGTATTGCCGGGGAGGTGTTCGCCATGCTACGGGCGACAGGACAGCCACTCTTTTCTTTGGGATGGTCATGTGGTAAACGGTCTTCCTAATTCATGGCAGCCAGCACCTCAGCGAGTGGGACGGTTGCGAAACCCGTGGCGTGATCGGCCAGACCATAGGGAATGATCAGTTCGCCGTTGTGGAGCAGAGCGCCGCAGGTATAAACGACATTGGGCACGTAGCCTTCCCGTTCGTTTTCGTTGGGTTTGAGCAAGGGCTCGCGAAGGCGGCCGATTACTTTGCTGGGGTCATCGCGGTCCAACAGAAACGCGCCAATGCAGTACTTTCTCATAGGGCCGACACCGTGGCTGAGGACCAACCATCCGGCATCGGTCTCGATAGGAGATCCGCAGTTCCCGATCTGGACCAGTTCCCAGGGAAAAGTAGGTTTGAGGAGCACCCTGCGCTCATTCCAGAAGTGGACGTTGTCGGAGAACATGAGGTAGATACTCTCGTTGTCCTGGCGCGAGAGCATGGCATAAAGCCCGTTGATTCTCCGCGGGAAGAGGGCCATGCCTTTGTTTTCGGCGGCCGGACCGTTCAGGGTGATAAAGCGAAAGCGAAGGAAGTCAGAAGTCTCCACCAGTTCCGGCACGACGATCTTGCCATCGAAGGCGGTGAAGGTCGCGTAGTAGATGTGGGTGCCGTCATCGTTCTGGAAACAGACGAACCGTGCGTCCTCAATGCCGTTTCGCTGCGTGGGGGTGGCTGGGAAAATGATGCGTTCGGATAGCCGCTGTTCGGGCTGGAACTGAACTTCGTAGTTGGACCGGGCCAGCATCCAAATCCCCTGGGCGGCGTTCTGATCTTCCTGCGTCATTCCATCCGGCAGACGGCACTGTTCGGCTTTGAGACTGGCGCGAAGCTCTTCCAGTGCGAACGACTCCCCGAGTTTGTTCATGACCAGGCGCGTGAATTCACCGGTCAAACCCAGTTCAGAGAGTTTCCGCCCGAATAGCGCCTTCTCATACAGCGGGTTCGGCAATTGACGCGGCTCGGTGAGGAAGCCGGTTGGCGTTAGCACCTCGATCCGGTGGTCGGGATGGATGATACCGGTGCGAAAAGTGATGGAAGAAATGTGTCCCTCCCCGGTCGCGCGCAAGCTGAGAATAAACCGCAGAGCGCCGGGCGGGAGATCAGTCTGGTCAGGGTGCGGAACGATGGATGGATTGAACAGGGCAGCGGCTTCCAAGGAGTATTCGGCCAGGAAATAGGAGCCGATCAACAGTCGTCTTTGTTCCGAAATTTCCTCATCGGCCAACAGCAGCTCGCGGACTTGTTCAAAGCGTTCCAGGAAGACTTTGCGGATCTCCTGGTGTCGCTGGGAGAATTCAGCGGAGATTCCGTCCAGGAGGGCGCCGACCTGGTCTTCCGGGAGCGACATGATCCTGCCGATGATCCCGCCGACCCTTTGGGGATCCCCTGGATTGAAGGGCCGCAAAAGAACGCGTGACTGGTCGGGCTTGAGGATTGTGGCCGTGCGTTTGACGTGGATTGACATAAGGTTCTCCGGGCAACGAGAGTAGGCAATAGACTACTCTTGGACGGCAATCGGTTCCTTAAAACTCGTCAGTATATTTTGCGCCAATCGCATTTTCGCCAACGAAAGTAAGAAGGCCAGGGTTGCTTCCGCTCCCTGGTTCCGGTTGACCCGATCTACATGCAGCCCATCGTGGCAGCCGCCTGTCTCGGGAGAGTAGAGTTCCAGTCCGAGATCGTTCCAGCCGATGAACCAATCGAAGGCACGTTGTGCGTGTTCGTACCACCAGAGGTCCGATGTGGCGCGATAGGCTTCAAGACAAGCCGAGACCGTTGCGTGCGCCTCAATGGGCTGCTGGTCGAAATTGGCGCGCATGCCGCCACGGCGGTAGAACCCATTGCTGCCAATGGGCCGAAAGTGACCCTTCTCGGACATCTGCAATTCCGTCAGCCAGCGTAGGGCCTGCAGTCCCCGCTCAAGCACCGCTTGTTGTCCGGTTGCCTGTCCGCTCAAAATCAAGGCGTGCGCGAGATTCGCGTTGTCGTACGACAGTTCCTCTTCAAACCATTGCCAGTCCGGCTGCGCAGTCGCTTCGAAGAGCTCCATGAGCCGGCAAGTAAGTGTCTCTCGGGTTTGGTTGACCAAGCTGTCGCCGCTCAACCGGCGCAGATATTCATGGATGCCGATCAGGCCGAACGCCCACGCCCGCGGCGAAGTGAACCCCGTCAGCGCGGGCAACGCCAGCGCGAAGAGCTGTCCAGCCATCATCTGGAAGCTCCGAAAGGGCGAACGCCCCACGCCTATGCCCAGCGCCCAGAGCGCCCTCCCTTGACAGTCCTCTGATCCCTGTTCGTCCAGCCAGCGCCGGTCAAAACTCAGGTGGTTGTGGAAGCGTTTCGTTTTGAGATCGAAAGCATGATGGAGAAAAGCTGCGGAGGTGGTGGCCAGTGTCCGCACGCACTCCGGATCCTCGCCCAATTCACCGAGTAGCACCGCGAGGATGAAGGCACGAGCGTTATCGTCGGTGCAATAGCCTTCGGAATAATTCGGAACAGTGAAAATAGCGTGTTGGAAGACTCCGGTCGAGTCGGTCATCCGCGAGAGATGACTCAGATTCATTTTCGGCAGTTCCCGCGGCTTTTGGTCGAGCGTCTTGGTGGCAAGAGACTTTCGCGACGGCGCCGCCACTTCCAGCCGGGAACACTCGAAAGAACGCATATATAGCTGTGCCACGTTGCTCCAAACCATTTCGCGGCCTATCCTGTAGGCGTTCTTGCGAATGGCATGCCGGCGGGTGTCGTCCCGCAGCAACCCGATCACCTCGCGTGCTATGGCCGGCGCGTCGCCGAATGGCACCAACACACCGCGGTCTTCCGCCAGCAATTCCGCAGCGTGCCAGTACGGTGTGGAAACCACTGCTTTGCCGGCGCCAAACGCGTAGGCTAGCGTGCCTGACGTGATCTGCGCTTCGTTAAGGTAAGGCGTGATGTAAAGGTCCGCTGCGCCTATGAACTCCTTGAGATTCTCAAGGTCCACGAACTGGTTGTAAAAGATGACGTTCTTGTCGACTTTGTTCTTCTTAGCGAGAATTTCGAGGCTGAGCCGGTAAGCTTCACCGTGCTCCCGCAGTTCGTTAGGATGGGTGGCGCCGAGGACAATATAAACAACCTCGGGGAACTCCGCCAGAATTTGCGGCAGAGCATTGAGCGCATATTCGATGCCCTTGTTCGGCGAAAGCAGTCCGAACGTGAGCAGCACCACCCTTCCTTCCACCCCGAACTGGTCCTTGAAATAAGTCGGATCGACGAAACCTACGTCGGGAATGCCGTGCGGGATGAAATCGATCTTGGCCGCCGGTGCCTGGTAAATCTCCTGCAGCATCTGTCGTCCGCGCTCGGCCATAACCACGAGCCGCGTCGAAAGCGAGATTAACTCCTGCATGACGCGCCTTTGGTCAGCTCTCGGCGCACGCAAAACCGTATGAAGCGTCGTGACAACGGGCATCCTCAATTCGCGCAGGAATGCCAAAATGTGACCGCCGGCGGGCCCGCCGTAAATGCCGAACTCGTGTTGCAGGCAGACGATATCCACGTTGCTGATGTTGAGGAAGTCCGCGGCACGCAGATAGGACGACAGGTCCTGCTCCTCAATCTCGAAGCGAACCACTTCCGGGTACTCGTAGCCACCCTGAATGTCGTTGACCGACACTGCGAGGCACTGGCTTTGGGGATGCGCGCTTGCGACGGCAGCAAGCAGGTCAGACGTGAACGTAGCGATGCCGCACTTGCGTGGCGAGTGGTCGCCAACAAAAGCAATCTTGCGGACTTTAGAAGTTTCTTTCATGAGGCATTTCCATTGCAGCCATGCGCCCGTCTTCCTGGATCAATCGGATGCTCTCGATTGCGGTACGGAAACGCAAAGGAGTTTAGATCTTTTCCCAATCGTCTGCCTCGCTCTCGGTGGAACGTGAACTATGCACCTTGGCGCGTCCGGCGTGACGGCTGAGGCGCAGTGAACCATTTGGATGACCCCGGAAACATGGGGTAAAACTGGAAGTTGGCGGAGTTCACGGCTTCGCCACCCAACCCTAGTCGAGGTTACCCAAATGGTGAGGAGGTGAAATCAGTATAGCGTCAAAAGGCCCGCCAAACAAGGGCGCGGAGAAGCAGCAGCTCCCGAGCCCAATAAAATCGGCGCTTCCACGGCCTATAACTTCTCGGGCAAGAACGCTCGTAAAACCGGTGCGTCAGCCCGATGGTCTTCGCACCGAAGAGCCCGTTCGTGCCGACGTATCCGCGACTGCTTGCGTCGTTCGATCTCGGAAGCTCGCTCGTGCGGCAGGCATGGACAGCTGCGTCGGTGAATTCTCTTCGTTAATTAACGCCCCAGGGTATGCAGATCCGGAATTGGCTACGGACAGGACCGTTACCCGTTCAGCCGATCACGAGCTGCAAGCTGTTGATTCTACTTCCAGCCGAGATTTGGCGACAGACAGAGCCTATCAGTCCAGACGTCTCCAGGGGTTCGGCTAACCCGGCGCGGCCGGATAGCCTACGCGGATCTCGTCAAAGAACGGGGTGCGCTGCTGCTGCACACACGCAGCAGCGTAAAGGTACATAGCAGCTGACCATGTCTGCCAGTCCTGCCCGCTGGGGTGGCCTGTCTGCGCCTTAATCCACTCGTTGAAACCCCACTCTGCCTCGTTTTCGTGCCACGGTTTGACCAGCCCGGTCAGTGCCAACAGCTTCCGCCTGGCCAGCCCCATCCGCCCCGCCGCCACGCAAGCCGCCACATAGAAGCCGCAGACAAATGGCCAGACGCCCCCGTTGTGATACTCGCCAGGCTGATTGAATTGCTCGTATCGCGGCCGCCAGTCGGGATGGTGGGGCAAGATGTACGGAAACAGACACGGCGGAAGATCCACGGCCAGATCCCCGTGCCGCCTCATCGCCTGGCACTCGGCCTCAACCCATGCCACCAGGTTTCGTGCTCGATTGGGCGAAGCGATCCCCGTCAGGATCGCCAGACTGTTGCCCAGCAGATCGAAGCGCTCGCTGTTGAAGATCTTGTAGGAGTAGAGGGCGTAATAGGGCTTGGATGGCACCGCAAGACCCTCGTGCACGTGGGGCTCCCGCTTGTCACCGCGGACCTCCAGCCTGTTCATCAGGCTGCGGAGCTGACCGGCGGACTCGTGTTCTCCATAAAGCAGAAGATAAGCGTAAACAAGCGCATTCACGTATAGCCCATAACCCACCACCCACTGCTCGTCACGCCAGTCGCTGGTTGGCAACTGCGAGACCATCACCATGTCGTCGGGGCTCTGGTAGCGCATCCACCTCAGTGCGTTCTGCGCCGCCTCGTTGAGGAACCCCGGCTCGTTGGCGGATCTCCTGTACAGTGCCAGGCCCAAGAGGAACAGCGGCGTGGTATCGCTGGCGCCACAGTCACCAGGATCGTGCGCGAGTGACGGAATGTGGCCATGCGGCGTCTGATTTTTTGCCAGCGCCACCAGTGTGCGGCGTAGCGCGTCGGCAAGCTTCTCGTTGCCGCTGACCAGCAGGCCCAGGGCTGAAATCATCAGGTCCCGCGTGTAGGTCTCCGGGTATCCCCACCCGGCAGTCCGGGGCAGTCCTTGAAACGGCCCGCGCGCGTTATGGAGCAGAACGCGGAGAGCTGCCTCTTTGGCCTGATCGATGGAGGCAAGCGACTTATCGTCCATGAACCTGGCTACCTCGATGGCGTGCAGTGCTACGTCGACAGGGACTGGTGCCTCGTCGACCACTCTCTACTGAATTCCCAATCGGTCGGACACGGTCTTCAGGAAGCGCTTGGCCACCTGGCGATAGTCAAACAACTCGGCCACGTGTTTTCGGCCCGCTTCTCCCATCCTCCGCCGGAGACCGCTGTCCTGCATGAGTGTCAGGAGGTACTTGGCGATGTCGGGCACGCTGGCTCGGTACTCCGCTGTCCGGGGGCTTGGAAACACGATACGATGGCTATCGTCGATCCCGTGGCCTTCCCCGAATACCGCCTCACCGATCTTCATCTCCTCTGCTACGTTCGCCAGGAATGCCGTTTCGCCGTGGACCATCGTGTCAAGAAATCCCATCGCGTTGATCGCGACCACCGGCTTCGCACAGGCGTTGGCCTCGACCTGAATCATTCCGAAGCCCTCCAGGCGCGACGGTGCAGCGTAAATGTCGCAGGCGGCCAACAAGTAGGGCATCAAATTGTGCGAGACCACGTTCGTGGAGTAGATAACCTTCTTGTCGATGCCCAGCTGAGTCGCCAGTTGGAGGTCGATCAGGTTCTGCCGGACAGTGCGGGGCTGAGGCCAGACCTTGCAAACATATTTCCAGTCGGGTGCCTCGGGATCAACCAGCGCCAGCGCCTGCATAACCTCCTGGGCGCCTTTGGACGTCGCGTCGCCGCCGACGGTCAGGATCATGATCTGGTCATCAGCCACTCCCAAAACCTCGCGGATCGAACGGACCTTCAGGTCATCGCGGTTGCGCGGCGCGAAGCAGTCCGTGTCGCAACCCACCGGCAGCACCTCGATATTGTCCCCCTTGATGCCATCCCTGATGTATGTCTCCTTCACACAGGCGGAGGTGACAAAGATCAGCGGCAGAGCGTTAAGCACCTCGCGGTGTGCCGCGACAAAACCATCGGCCACGAGCCATGGGATCGCCGTTATCCCGAACTGCTGCGGGTGTAAAACCAAGTGCGGAACATGGCCCCAGAACCCCACGCCGACCACCACATCCGGCTGGAACCAGCGATAGTACCATTCCTTTTCCAGGGGCGATTCGAAATGCACCGGGTGGACATCCGCGCCGATTTCGCGCAGGCCCCTGCACAATAGCTGACCCTGCATCGCCAAGCCGGCCGCCGATGGTGGGTACTCGGTCAGCACAAGCACTTTCATGATTGTTGCTCCCAGGGTGCTGCGCGCTTTACCGCTGCTTGCGCCGAGTCAAAGCACCAGAACCCTTCTTCTCTCGGTACGGCCTGTGCTTCCCAGCTGTCGGGCCCAAACCTGTAGAGATCCGTAATCAGGCGGCGCTTTTCGAGCCAGACGTCGTCTGCCAACCTGTCTCGCCGATCGGCATCGTCGCGAACGCGAGGCAAGTACGCCCGCCCCCCGTCCTCGTATGCAAACAGCCACAATCGTTTTGTGTCGATTCTGCCCGATCGCCAAAGGTCAACGACGGCCCGGCAACACTCCTCATGCCGCTGGTGCCGCGTGTACTCGCCCCTCGGGCCGTGGGTCAAAACCAAGTCATAGCCGGTTCCAGCCAGCAACCGTGCGGTGGTCTCCTGGACCTGCTCGAACGGCAGCGGGGCCTGGTCGGGTCCGTCATCGAGATCCGCCATCTCACCCTCGGCCCCCAATCGCTCCAAGACCCGACGAAACCTTGGCGCGCGGTCCGGATCAACTGCCCGGCATAAGGTCACGATGCGCCAACGCAACCCCGGATGGGTCAGTATGTAGCCGCCGCACCAGAGCGTCTCGTCGTCCGGATGGGCGACGACAACAGCAGCTCGGTGGCCAAGGTCGGACCTTACCTCATTGAGGGGGATGCGTATCATTGCTTTCTGTGCACAGATTCAGGCTCGGGATACTTTTCTGTACGCCCTTGAGCCGACAGCTGCAACGAGCAGAACCTTGCACCTGTTTCCTGGTCGGCTACCGGCGTTCTAGTGGCCCTGGTGGCTGCGGTCTGCACTTTCATGAGCACGGATCCCTGAATCGAAGCGGCCGACGCCGCGGCACGGCCCGGCTTGAGAGAATGAACCCGACTGGCACAGATGCGTCGCTCACTCAGGTAGTTGTAGCGGCAGCTCAGGTCTGCAACAAGCACGACAAGAAGTGTTCTCCGGTTGTGAGTGTTCCTGGCGAGTTGTAGCAGGCGTCGAAGGATTCGAGGATACGAG
>JBGQNR010000189.1:0-12770 GCA_041501225.1 Acidobacteriota bacterium | reverse complement strand
GGACCTCAGCCCAGGGCTTGCGCCCTGGGCTGTTCTGCCTCGCCCTTTCAGGGCTAAGCATTTCACGATTGCGAAAACCCCGAAGGGGTGGCGCAGGAAAGCCCAGGGCGTCAGCCTTGGCAACAGGTGCCCGAGCTGGCCAGAGCCCTGAAAGGGCGGCGCAGGGAAAGCGCGATGTGAGCACAACATTTTCATGCACTTGGGTGCGCCCTGGCGCATGAGGGACTGCGTTGAGGTTTTTTGTTTCACTAACGCCGTTGAGTATTATTCGTGGCTGCTCTTGCATTATCGGATCATTACCTGATTTTCAAGGCGCGGGTGACAAATTCTCCCACCGGATGGTCCAGGAGCCGTCGGACGGGAAACCGGGGGTGTGCTGTTGTGGCGCTCCCTGCCAACCGGCCGCCATCATGGCTACTGCATAGAGCAGGCCTCCATTGCCGGGCAGATAGCATGGCAGGTTCTCCCGCTGCCAGTTATGCCCGTTCGGCGCAAACCGGTTCTTGGCTGATGGCATGAGCAATGCATCCACAGCCAGCTTAGGCTCACCCAGGCGCGCCGCGGTCATGGCTATCAGCGGATAGTCCCACCCCCAGGTCCGGTCAAACTGCCATTCCTCCATCACTTTCATCAGCGTGCGCCGCATGGTCTCGGGGTCAACCTCTTTCCCCGGCAACACGCCGAGCGCCCCCAGCATGGACGGATGATCGTAGTTTCGCTCGGTAAACGTCTGCGGACAGTTTTCGTGAGCGAGATAGATCCCATCGCTTGCGGGAAGAGTCGAAAGTCTCGAGAGGACATCATCCCAGAATGGATCACGCCTCATTCCGAGCCGCTCGCGCCAACGCTGGGCGACCTCCAGACCGAAACGCCAGTACGCCAATTCGAAAGTGGGATTCCAGGTCTCCGCGGGCGGATGGTTCTCCTGCGCCGGAATGACGGGCGGGCCGAGCACATATCGCTTTGTATTTGGGTCCGCAAATGCAAACGAAGCCATGAATGCCGCAGATTCGAATACCAGCGGCCGATAGAGTTCCAGCGTCTTGCGATTCCCATGCGCCCGGTAGCAGAGTTCTGCATAAAAAATAGGATGCGGCTGTTGCCAGATCAGCAGTGGACCGATTGGGGAAGGGCTATCCCGTCCTTCGGGGCCGACCATCTTGGGCCATCTGCCTCCAACGTAGCCCTGCGTCTCAGCGGTACGCTTCGCCGAAGATAGAATCGAAAGGTACCAGCCGAGGCTTTTCTCGAGCAGGGGAGTCCGGTTCCACAAAGCGAAATGCGCTGCATGCCACCAGTGCATTTCCAGGTGAAACTTGCCGTACCAGCTGTTGACCGTCAGGCCTGTTTCCTGCGGCGGCATGGAACCGGCGCACTGGATCGCCGTGAGATATTGGGACAGCACAACGCGGCGCTCGAGTTCGAGCGCTCGCGGATCCTGACTGTCGGCAATTTCGATCGCACCACCTTCGGTCCAGAAGCGATTCCAGAATCTCTCGCTTTCAGAAAAACTGGCTTGCACACTCGGCACTGCCTTGCCTCCAGGGCGAGGCGAAAATGCCGCGACGAACTCCAGCCGTGAGTTTTTTCTGGATGGAGACAACACGAACTGATGATCCGTAGAGGCAACAAAGGATGCCGGCTCTCTCCAGCAGATCGTTACGAAATATTCATCGGCATCGAGGTTCCGGCGCAGTCCGACACTCCCAGGCGTTTGGCCTAATACAAGAGATCGATGCCTGCTTGGCTGCTGCCAGTCCGCAGCCTGCATTCCAGGCGAGGCATACGGGAAGCTGAACTGGACCCCAAGCCGACCTTCCGCAATGAAGGGTGATTCAATCATCACAGCCAGGAGATCATGACTAGGGTGCACGGCGGTCCGGACCCTGACCGGCTTGCCCGCTACCATAAAAACACTGGTCAAAACTCCCGACCAGAGATCCAGCTTCTGTTCAATGGATGTCAGGTCTTGCGGGCGCATCTCCTCGCCCCGGGGCAATTGGATCTTGAGTCCGATCTGCCCAAGATGGAGCCGGTGAGGATTTTCACGCAGCCAGTTGTAGAGTCCGTTCTGCCCATCCGCGCTGGTTGGGTATCCGACGGACCTGCCATGCGCGTCGTACGGAGTGAGGCGGAAAATCTTAGAATCGAGCCCCGACGTCAGCGGCGAGGTATGCCATCCCCATTGAGACATCGTGCACAGCGGCATAGCATCTTTGTATTCTTCCGGGAATGTCTGCAGTCCCGTGATATCTGCCGTGAACGCAAATTCGCCGTTGCCGATGGACAGCGGCGAGAGGGGATTCAGATCCCGCAGCATCGGATTGTGTCGCGTCACAAGAGCTGCGCGATCTATACGGCCCGCGGTGCGTGGCCTGGTCTGGATCAGACTGCCCGAAACCGCAAGGCTCTTGAGAAACTCTCGCCGCTGGATTTTCATTCTCGCTATACGGTCCTGGCCGCAGCCGGCCGGCTCGACTTACTTCGGAGTGTAGTTCTTTACATATTGCGCTACCAATATACACCTTTTGCGTTATTTCCAAGACGGCATTAGACCAGGCCGGAAGGAAAATTCCGGCTCATGACGCGAGCGACTCGGCAAGCGACAATGGCAGATGACTGATATACAATAAAATCCCAATTCCAACGGAGGGCCATCCGAATGAAACGTCTTTGTATCAATCCTCTCTTGCTGATCCTGATGACCTTCATGGGTGCGGCCACTGCAGGCACACAGAAACCGAACCTTGCGCTGCCGTCAACCGTCTACCTCTTCTCCTCGTTTCGCGGAAACGGAGACGGCCTGCATCTTGCCTGGAGCACCGATGGGTTGAAATGGACGGCGCTGACTGATGATCGAATCCTGCTCCAACCCACGGTCGGGGCAAAGCTACTGCGTGATCCATTCATCCTCCAGGGGTCCGACGGGGTATTCCGCATGGTATGGACCAGCGGCTGGTACGAGCGTTTGATCGGCTATGCAAGTTCCAAGGACTTGATCCATTGGTCTGAGCAGAAAGCCATCCCTGTCATGCAGCATGAGCCGACGGCCCGGAACTGCTGGGCGCCGGAAATCGCCTACGATCCGGCGAAGCGTCAGTACATCATCTTCTGGGCCACAACCATCCCGGGCCGTTTTCCCGAAACGGATGCCTTCGGCGACAACGGGCTGAACCACAGGATGTATTGCACGACCACGAGGGATTTTGAGACCTTCACTCCCACAAAGCTGTTCTTCGATCCCGGGTATAGCGTCATCGACGCCACCATGATGCGGGCAAATGGCAAATACCACCTGGTCTTCAAAGAGGAAACACTCAAGCCGGTCAAAAAGCATCTGCGGGTTGCCAGCGGCGACAGTATCGAAGGGCCGTTCAACGAAGTCTCGGAGCCGTTTACCCCCTCCTGGGTCGAAGGCCCAAGCGTGCTGAAAATCGGTGATTGGTACGTTGTGTATTATGACATGTATACCGCCAGAAAATATGGCGCGATGCAGTCCAGCGACCTCAAAAAGTGGGAAGATATCTCCGCGCAACTGTCCCTTCCAGCAAGCACCAAACATGGAACCGCTTTTGCCGTAAGCCGTGACATCTTGATTGCTTTGCTTGCCGCTTCAGGCCAGAACGCGGCGTCAACGGATGTTGATGCCCAAGCCGGCAAGGTCGCAGCCAAACCGCTCTTCCGGGATCCCGTGTACGACGGCGCGGCCGATCCGGTTGTGATCTGGAATCGCGCCGAAAAGAAATGGTTCATGTTTTACACCAACCGGCGCGCGAGTGCGCCGGCGGCAGAAACGCCGGGAGTCACCTGGGTGCATGGCACGCGCATCGGCATCGCGCAGTCATCGGATGACGGAGCCACGTGGAGCTATCGCGGCACTGCAGACATCAGGTATGGCGAGGGCGAGCTCACTCATTGGGCTCCGGAAGTAGTCGACGACGGAAGCACCTATCATATGTTCCTCACTCTTGTCCCGGGAGTCTTCACAGACTGGAATCATCCGCGTGAAATCATCCACCTGACCAGCACCGACCTTCTGGCTTGGAAATATGTATCGACGTTGAAGCTTTCCTCCGACCGCGTCATTGATGCCTGCGCCTATCACCTTCCGGACGGCACATGGCGCCTGTGGTACAACAACGAGCGAGACCGCAAATCGATCTACTACGCCGACAGTCGCGACCTGATGACCTGGGTAGACCGCGGCAAGGTCACTGGTGTAGGTGAGCGTCCTGGAGAGGGCCCGAAGGTGTTCCGCTGGAAAGGCTATTACTGGATGGTGGTCGACATTTGGCAGGGTTTGGGCGTGTACCGCTCCGATGACGCAATCCATTGGGCAGTGCAGGATGGTAACCTCGTGGAAACGCCAGGCAAGGGTGCGGATGATGAGGTGAAGGGCGGCCACCCTGATGTTGTCGTAAGTGGCGATCGTGCGTTCCTCTTTTATTTCACTCATCCGGGCCGGCGCGGCACCGACGCGAAGAAGGACGGCTATGAACAGCGGCGCAGTTCCATTCAAGTCGTGGAGCTCGAATACAAAAACGGCTGGCTCACCTGCGATCGCGACCAGCCCACCCACATTCTGCTGCGACCGCCGAAGTGACGGCTTGGATTGGGGTATTGTCAAGTTGAGGCGATACGTGCAGACTGAATTGATGAATACGATGACACCCAGCTAGCGCGGATAACGATTCCTGTCGGTTCACGGAGCCCTCCAGAATCTGTTCCGAGTCGGCCGGCACCTGCTGCGATCAGCCAATCACAGGACATTGCGAGCCCGCTCCTTCCTTGTTTGGCAAGAGGCAACGTGTGCCAGATGAACCCATACGTCAGCCGCCGACCGTAGCAGCCGTGGTCCGACGATGATAAATTGACAATACCTGTTTTCCTATCGGCCATACACGCAAATAGGCCCATCGATCGGTGAAAATCCAAGGTGGATATCAGGCCTTTGGCGGAACCACAAATCCAGCGCGATAGGGACGTGTGATCAGTTCGTTTGCCTTCGCGTTGCCGATGAAGCGTTCGGTTTTCGGATCCATTGTTAGCACTAACCCCAGCGTAACGTGATCGTTTGCGATATCCACGCCATTGGCGGCGAGATGCTCCGCCATGCGCTCGAATGACTCTGCCGTGGCCTTGTTCCCCTTGATCTGTTCCCGCACCTCGGCGGGCGGGCACTGGCGGCCGAGCTGATAGGAGATGTTGCCGGTGTGGCAGAGTGCGCTGGAGAGGTGTCCTTGCAGGATGTCGGCATTCAGATCGGCGATTTTCCTGCTGCGCACCGCCTTTATGAAGTTGCCATAGTGGCTCTCGCTGCCTTTAAACGATTTCAATTCCTTGCCGTCATTGTCGTAGGCAGTGGCCGCGGTATAGCTGGGCACCGTTACCCAGCCGCCTTCGCACTCGATGACGATGCCGATGTCGGCCCCTCTGTATTTGTCCATCTGGCTAGCTTCGGCTTTGGACGGGAGCCCGCGCACTTCAAAGATCAGCGGCGCGCCGCCGGGATAGTCGTGGTAAATGATCTGAGTGTTAGGCGTTTCGCCGTCGTCGACGTAACCAAGGCGGCAGCCGACGCTAAAAACGCGCGACGACACTTCGTCCTGCCCCAGGAACCAGCGAGCCACATCCATCTCGTGGATTCCCTGGTTGCCCAGGTCGCCGTTGCCCGTGTTCCAGACCCAGTGCCAATCATAGTGCAGTCGCTTCCGCGTCAGGGGCAGCTTCAGAGCAGGGCCGCACCACAAATCGTAATCGATTTCCGTCGGGATGGGTTGTTGACCATCCGCCTTGCCGATACTGTCACGCCGCTTGTAGCAGAGGCCGCGGGAAACCTTGATCTTACCGAGGTTCCCGGCCTTGATCCAAGCCACTGCCTCGGTGATTCCGGTTATGGAAGACCGGCTCTGGCAGCCAGCTTGAACGATCTTGTTGTACTTGCGGGCAAACTCCAAAACGCGACGGCCTTCGGAAACGTTGTGTGAAATGGGCTTTTCGACATATACGTCCTTCCCCGCCTGAATTGCCCAGATCGAAGCCAGGGAATGCCAGTGGTTTGGCGTGGCAATCGAGACGGCATCGACATCCTTGCTTTCGAGCAACTTCCGGATGTCGGTGTAGCCTTCGACGGCCTGGCCTTTGTCCTTGAGCACTTTGACATTGGCCTCCAGAACTTTACTGTCCACATCGCACAGTGCCACGACGCGTACGCCCTGTACGCTGCTGAGCCCCCTGATGTGATCCTTGCCGCGGCCATTCAGGCCCAGGACGGCAACGCGAATGTCGTCGTTCGCGCCGATTATGCCCGCCCAGGAGCGTGCGGGCAGGTTCAGCGCGGCTGCCGTTAGTGTTGTGGTTTTGAGAAAATTGCGACGGTCCATTTTTGACATGAGATTTATCCTCCTTCATTTGTGATTCATCATTCGATGAAAGGAAAATAGGCTAAAACTTCTTTTGCATCACGCTCTTCAGTTTGGTGTCTGGTACGGCGCCGCATTGGTGAGCATTGAAGCCCTCCACTTTCTTCAATACAAAAGTAGGCACTTCAGAGGCGTGCTGTGCCTTGACATGATAAAACCCTGCTTCCTTCACGTTGTCTAGGAGGAAGGCCGGCCGGAGGTCTTCCTTCAGATAGCTGATCTCGATGTCCTCCAGCGTGATCCCTTTGACGTGTCGAATGAAAAAGCCGTACGCCGGCATGTCGCCAAACATGGAGGGTTCGGGATATTGGTCCTCTTTTTCGGCGGGTTCGAGGGCAGCCTGAAGTTTGGTCCCGCCGCCTTGATAAAAGATCCGGATGTGGCTCAGTTTGACATCTTCAATGTCATGGTCAGGGATGCCGCTGATAATCGAGGCAAATTTCGGGTCGGCGTTATAGACCTCGATATTGCTGATGCTCACGCGGCGCAGCCGGCCCACCGGAATCCCCTCGGGCCCGCGCATCCGGGCACCCAGGCGGAGGAACAGGGGGCTGTTGACGATGTCGCGCATGGTGATGTTTGAAATCGCTATGTCTTCCAGCAACGCTCCGTCGACGGTCTCCAACGCCAAACCACGGCAGCGGTCAAAAACACAATTGGAAATCGTGATATTTTTGAATCCGCCATTGGATTCTGTCCCCAATTTGATCCGGCCGGTGACTCCGTCTCGATCGGGCGCCAGCAGCTGCGTACGCTTGAAGGTCCCATCCAGAAATGATCCCAAATCGTAACCACTCACCTGGCAATTGGTAATCGTGACATTTTCGGTGGCCCGCGCAAATCCCAGCCCGAAGGAGCTCTTCAAGACGATCGCATCGTCGTTGGGGGAGTTGACGCTGCAATTCGAAATGCGAACATTGCGACAACTGTCGATGTCAAGACCATCGCGGTTGGCATCGACTTTGACGTTGTCGACGGTGAGGTTATCAACTACGGTCGCAAGCAGTGCGAAATGGCCGCCCAGCAACATCGAGAAGTCACGCAGCACCACATTACGGCAGAGCTTCAAGGCAATCGCTTTGTTTCCCTGTCCATTCATGCTTTCGAATTGGCTGTCAGAACCAGGAACTCGGTCCGGCCGGGGGGCTACCGGATCTGCACGGTTGAGCAACGAGACCGGGGTGTCGCCGGCTTGGACTAGCCGGCGCGGGCCGGGACCCTGGCGAGTCAGGCCTTTGCCGTGAATCAGGCCCGGCCCCAGGACGGAGATATTCTCGAGTCCGATGCCCCAGATCAGGCTGTTTTGCCAGTGACTGTGGCCAAAGTCCTGATACATGTCCCACTCGTTGGGTTCGGGAAGATCGTAGCGCCCTTTCCCTTCTGCCGGATCGGCGCCGAGAATTGTGGCGCCCTGATCGAGATATAACGAGATATTGCTTTTGAGTCGAATCGAAAAACAAAGATAGGTGCCTGCAGGAATGTAAACTGTGCCCCCGCCGGCGGCGGCCGCCGCTTCGATGGCTTTGTTGATGGCTGGTGAGTCGAGTGTTTTCCCGTCACCAATGGCCCCGAAGGTTTTGACGTCAGTCCATGCGGCATGAAGCGGAACTGAAAAACATCCAACCAGGAGACAAAGAAGAAATATCGGAATCCATTTTTTCATCAGTTTGTTTCCTTTCACCGGGTTGGGCCAATCACAATAAATTTCGATTCAAAGGGAGCCAATTCAAGGTTCACTTGCGTCGTCTTGGCGCCTGAAACAACACCTTCCGGTTTTGAGATTGTTCCCAGAGTCGCATCCCAGATGTGAACTGGACCCGTGCCCGCCAGCGTCGCCTGCAGAGACTGTTTTTGTCGCTCTCATTAAAGAAAAAATACATTTCCACATCGCTCCAGCAACGGTGGAGATATTTGACTGCAGCGGCGGGCTGGTTGAACACGACATCCGGCTCGGGCAAAGCCGCCATGACTTGCTGAGTCAATTCGCCGGAGGGCTCTAACACGGCCCAACGGCATTGCCCCAATGGGGTGGCTTTTAAGAAGGATTTCTCGCTGACCAGGTTGGGCGTTCGTCCCAGGAATACCACCCGTCCTCCCGCTTTGGCAAAAGCCTGCAAGCGATTCAAAGCCGTTTGGGAAATCACGCCGGCATTCGGGATTAAAATGGTTCGATATTCGGTGCCGCTCAGGCTCTTGAAGATGCCCTTCTGCAGCGTGAGCACTGAAGATAGAGCCTGTTCATCGACAAAATCAAAATCCCGTTGCTGTTCGAGCAGCTTCTGGACGGTTGCCAGGGTGCTTTTGTCAGCTTCTTCAACTCCGAGCCAGAGCGAGGTGGTCGGATGATAGAGGCCAATCTGGACTACCGGCCGTCCCTGAGACAACAGGTACGTTGCTCGGTTGACATAGGTTACCACCGCCGGAAACTGCTCAGAGGCCATCCAGCCGCTGAGCCCGCTCTGGCCGTTGGCAGAAGCCGGCACAAACATCACCTCCAGCATGTTGATGCCGCGAACCAGCTGTTGGTTGATGACCCACCGGGCTTGTTCAACGGTGGGAGCTGTGCGATAGGCCGCAAAGCTCTCACTGAAAGCCCGCGGCCGGCCAAACAGGTGCGCGGCAGAGGAGGCGTATTTCGGGAAGTCGGCCACTTTGTCCGGCCAGATCTGGTTCCAGATGGTGTCGATCCCCGGCATTTGGACATAGCGCATAGCTTTGAAGAAGTCGCCTTCCGAGCGGACCAATCCCGTCATCTGATCTTCGTGGTTGAGATGGACGAGATATTCCAAGTTGTGCGCCGCACACCAATCAGCCTGGACCCGAAAGAAATTCTCACTAAACAGATCTGACCAGACGTCCCAGTAATCTGCCTTGACCCGCTGAACATCTTGCGTCAACTGGGGGGCGAAAAACGAAGCCAGGTACGGCCGCACGTCGTAGCCTTTGCGGCGTTCAAACTCCTCTGGCAGAGCAGGAGTCCAGGGCGTGTAGGCAAAGTCCGGTTCATCCCCCCTGAACCCCAGAACGGTTTTGCCAAACTCAGCGCCCACATATTTCTTGTATTGCTCATGGATAAACTCGAGAAATTGCCGGGTTGCTGCCGGATTAAGGTAATCGCAAAGGGAGTTCTTGTCGTCCTTGCCCCGGCTGGGATTGTTGACGGCGCGTGTCACCGAGGTACGGAACTGATGCTGAACGATGAGAACCTCCCACTTGCCCTCAGGCGCCGTCCACTGCAATGGACCGGAGCGAACCTCCAGCCTTTGACTGCTTTTGTCGGCCTGATTGATGGCGATCGCGCCTACGGTCTCGGCTGGCAATTGTCGGTAGACCGTTTCACCGGGAGCGGCCGGGATGCGTTCGGCCACCAACAAGCCCTGCATCCGAAAATCAGGACGCTCGGTGCTGAATTTGCCGCCGGCAAATCCACTGGGGTACTTCCCCTCATCCACCAGCCAGACTCGCATGCCGTGCTGTTGTGCCTGCTCGACCGCGAGCTTGATGGTTTCAAACCAGCCGGGGGAGAGATAAGGATCTTTCATGCCGTACCCGGCCTCAATGGTGACAACCCGGATGCCCCGCGCCAGAAAAGCGTCCAGATCTCGGCTTATGACTTCTGCCGTGATGGGGCCATCCCAGCCCCACCAAACGGTCATGCCATATTCGGGAGGGGGTGTCTTGAAGTGGCCGGCAATATCGGCTGCAGGCAGCACCTGAATGGATTGCCAGGGCGCCTGCGCTGATAGCACCCGTGGCATCATGAGCGGCAGAAGAGTCAGGCCAGCGTCTAGCAAGAAGATCTTCCAATTAGGAAATTTCATAGTGCCGCGCCCTTACCATTTATCCGTGCGGAACGGAGCCGCAGGAAGACCAGCGGCATTATAAAGATTGCAGCCTTCGGGATCATTGTCCCAGGCGTAACGCACCGCTAAGGGCATTGTGAGTTGGGCGTTGCTTACGACGATCGTGTCACCCTCGATCCGGGCTTCAGCGGCTACATATTTCCGATCGGCGCCTGCGATCGTGAACCACTTGAGTGGGCCACCTTTGTCCGCCAGACCGCCTCCTAAGTGCGAGAAACTCAACTGAATGGTACTGCCGCTGATCTTCATCGATTCATACACCGGACCCGAGTACTCGATCTTGCGATCATAGACCTTGGCAAGAGCGATGCGGGTCAGACGTTCACCCAGCGCTTGCTTGTTGTGTGGGTGCACATCCTTCGGATCGCCGATATCGATAGTGACGGCCATTCCGGTATTCGGCATCGAGAGCACGGAGGCCTGGCCCTCCCGGACGCGCGGATTGTTGCTGATGTTATCGAGCGCCGCCAACTGGACGATGAAAAAGGGGAAATCACCCTGTCCCCAGAGCTTTCGCCAGTCCTGAATCAGCGTCGCTTGAACATGCCCGTAAAGCGATACGCCCTCGTCGCCACCGACGATGGATTCACCCTGATACCAGATCACACCACGAATCGCGTAAGGGATGACGGGATTGATCATGCCGTTGAATAGGACCGTCGGGTAGTGTTGGTCCTGCACAGGATCGCGTTGCTGCTGGGGTGGCGGGCCGGGCCGGGCGTTGATGGTTTGCGGCGGCTTGGGCGCCTGCTCGGCCGGCGCCGCCGGATTGGCACGATAGAACTGGACCGCGGCGTCAAAATGATCGAGCATAGGCTTTAAAAGCGGATCGGCAGCCAGCGTTTCCCGCCGAATCCACGCTTCCGCCGTGCTGGCGCCAAATGCTAAGGTCAGAATACCGACCGGATGACGGATCTCATTTTGGAGATCGCTGGCGAAGAAATAGCCGACCGCCGAAAAAGCCGGCACATTCTCGGGATTACATACCAGCCACTCGCCCTGGATTTCGGTTTGCGGTTCGTAGGTCTTGGCGGATTTGCCTGTGAACATCCGGATCTGGGGGTAATTGGCTTCTGCGATCTCCTGTTCTTCATTGATCACCCCGGCGTAAGAGGCTAGTTTCTTCGAAACCGTAAACGCCATGTTGGACTGGCCGGAACCGAGCCACACCTCCCCGATCAGAACATCGCGGATCGTGATGGTATTGTTCCCGGCAAGGGTCATCTGAAACGGGCCGCCGGCCTCGAGGTTGTTAAGGCGAACTAGCCACTTCCCATTCGCCTGCGCAACGGTGGATTGCCTCTGCGCATTCAGCGTTACCGTGACCCGCTCGCCGGGACTCGCGGTTCCCCATATAGGAACCTGCATGCCGCTCTGTAACACCATGTGGTCGCTGAAGAGAGCGGCAGGTTTGACATCTGCCAATGTCGATGTGGCGGTTGTAAGCATCAGGAACATGGGCGCCAGGATCGACCTGGAAAAAGCGATTCGCTTGTGCATTATTCCGAGACAGGTTCTCATATCAATCCTATTTGCAGTTTTATTTGACGTTCTTCAACGTGCCCTTCGGGACAACCAGGATTCCGCCGCCTTGCTGCGCCACCTTGTCGATCAGGGCCTGAATCGCGCGGGTGTTCGGGGTTTGCCCGTCGCCTACGGCGCCGGCGCTGGTGATTACGTAGCGCTTGGCCACGCTCTGTGCCGCGGGAGTTCCGGCGAATGCCAATGCCGCCAGAAGAATCGTCGAACTGACTCTTCGCACGCGTCCTCCTTTCCTTCCATTGGGGATGCCGTTGCCGGTCCGCGATTGTCGTGCTCCGTTTTGCGCACACCCGGACCGAGGAAGCCAAGCGGTCGGCAGTCGCCGTCAGGGGAAAACCGGGGATGCTCTCCTATTTCCGCCGGATGGCTTTGCGCTGTCACCGCCCGTCAAAAAGCGGAAATAGGAGAGCGTCCCCGGTTTTCATTCCTCGTTTGCAAACTCGCCGATCCTGCGCGTGAACTTGACCTCGTCTCCGAACATCGTGACCTTGTACTCGATTCGGATTTCTTGGTGCTGGAATTCCTTATAAGCATTTCTATCAGGGAGTACAAGGATAAAGAGGGAAGCAATTTCATCGCTAATCACGGATATTTTTCTGTGCAGGAGCCAAAAATCCACTTGTCCGGTATATCCGTTTACCGCCCGCGTGGGATCAGAATTGCCGTGTGCAGCCAGTCAGACCAGAGGCGGACGTGCCCCGTGTCCTTCCATGCAACGACAATTGCGTTCGGTCGTTTATACGGGGGCGCCTCTGAATTGTAACGAATCAGGACACCACTGACGTTGCTTCTACTTCTTCTTGTACTTGAAAGTTACCGGCTGCGCAGCCTCTATGTTGACGGAGGTGACGACTACGAGTTGCGTCGCTTCGATCGATACGAACTGAGTAATCGTATGCGAACCCGTCGAAGTGGTGATTTCGAGCTTGTTACCATTCCACTT
>JBGQNR010000188.1:0-12794 GCA_041501225.1 Acidobacteriota bacterium | reverse complement strand
GGTCATAGCCTCGCCCAAGGTAGCGTCCATGTCCGTCCGAATGACGTCTTGCCGCATGACGTTTTTGAGCCGGAGCGACTCCGTGGAGTCAGCCGGGGTAGAGCTGGACGGGTCGTGTTCGCTAGCTTCCATGTTCAGCCTCGAAGATTTTCCGTGTAACTGCCGTTGCTATGTTCATGATGATATCACGCACTTGGAGCCGCGCCATCATGATCCATTGACCAACACCTCGGAAATCGGCATAAACCTGCAAAGACCTTACCAACATTTGATCACAGAAACGCTGCATATGGGTGCATCGGAAAATCGGCTCTTGATTCGTCCGGGGACACCGTGGCATGATGGCAGTCAATCCACGCAAATCTCCTCGTCTCCTCGAGTGTGCCAGTGGAGGATGTCCATGCCAGAGCCAAAACTTAAAGATACTGTGTGGGAACACAAAAAAAAGGCTGACGTGCGCAGCGCCAAAGTCGCTGTGATTACTCTTTCGAATTCCCGCTCTGTGAGGGAGGACGAGTCGGGTGACATCATTCAGAAACTGCTGGAAGAAAAAGGTCACACCGTCGGCATCCGCAAGCTGATCGCAGACAATCGCACGGTTTTGCGCGCGACGTTGCGGGAGCTGTCGAGGCAAAAGGACGTACAGGTCATCATTACCACCGGCGGCACCGGGATTTCCGCTACCGACATTACGATCGAGACCGTCAAAGGTATGATCGAGAAAGAACTGCCGGGATTCAACTCGTTGTTCATGCTGCTCAGCTACCCGCAGGCCAAGAGCGCATCCATGCTCTCGCGGTCTTTGGCAGGTACCCTCAAAGGAAAGGTGGTCTTTTGCCTGCCGGGCAGCCCGCGAGCCTGCAAGCTGGCGACTGAGGCTCTCATCCTTCCCGAACTCGGGCATATGATCATGCTTTTGGGGAGCTAGATGCCTTTGTCTCGTCCTTGCCGGCTTTTCCTTTTTGATCTCGACGGCACGCTTGTTGATTCCAGAGAGGACATCGTGCGCGCGGTCAACGCCGCCATGACAACAATGGCCCTGCCAGCACCGTCGCCGGCCGAGGTGATTCGCTTTGTCGGCGATGGCATCGAGCCCTTGATCCAGCGCGTTCTGCTTAAGGTAACGGGTGCCGAGCCTGACCCGTTCCAAGTCAGCACGGGTGTGAAGCTGATGCTAGAGGCATACCGGAGGCATCTCATCGGTACAACCTCACTGTATCCGGGAGTGCGCGAAACTCTCACCGCCATCCACGGGGCGGAGCTGGGATTGATTTCCAACAAGCAGGAAGAGCTCTGCAGGCGCATACTTGCCGCCTTTGGCCTGGCCGACCGCTTTTGCGTGGTGTTGGGAGGCGACAGTTTGCCACGGCGCAAACCCGACCCTGCGCCTCTCTTGAATGCCATGTCTCGTTGCGGCATCACACCTGCCGAGACAGTCATGGTAGGAGACAGCCCTGCGGACATTCTTGCCGGAAAAGCCGCAGGCGTCGCCACATGCGGAGTGTCCTATGGCTTCCGGAGCCGGGAAGAGCTTCAAGCTGCCGGCAGTGATGTGATTATCGACCGTTTCGAAGAACTCCCGCAGCACTTCACCTGCCCCGAGACCGACGGATCCGCGAACGATTAAGCCTGGGAACATCCGGCGAAAAAAGCGCAGCCCAAAAGCTCAGCGCAGTCTCCCATGCACCGGAAGCGCACCCAGGTGCATGAAAATGTTGTGCTATTATCGCGCCTTCCCTGCGCCGCCCTTGCAGGGCTCTGGCCAACTCGATCACCTATTCCCAGGGCTCACGCCCTGGGCTTTGCTGCGCCACCCCTTCGGGGTTTTCCCAGTCGTGAAATGCTCAGCCCTGAAAGGGCGGGACAGAACAGCCCAGGGCGTAAGCCCTGGGCTAAGGTCCGGAAAGCTCAAGCCCTGAAAGGCGGCACAAAAATAGACAAGGTGATCGGCACCGTAATTGGTCCAATTTCCGGAGTAGAGGCCACGGCGTATCCTGACGGTCGCAACCAAAAACAGGAGAACTACTTTTTGACCGGCTTGACGTTGACGCTGCTTGTGAAGCGCTTGAACCCTTCGTAAGTAATGGTCTCTTCCACGCGCACGCTTTGAGCTACCGGCTTCGTATATTCAAGCACGCTGTCCGCATGGCTCCAGATCGGGAACCAGTATTTTTTGTCCACAAGCTGGCGGATCGTTTCGAATTCCGGAAATTGAGGAGTGAGTTGTGAGGCATCTTTTTGGATGTATACCCTGCCAACGGTGCGCACAATCTGAAGGTCCCCATCGTCGATCCAGATCTTCCCCTTGAAATGGAGCTTGCCGATCTCGACGGACTTGGGACTGACCGAAAAAACATAGGTATTCAGCTCATCCACCTTTTCCTTGCCTTCGTACGCCAGGTTGTAGGACGGGAGATCTTTGGCGCTCAGCGTGAAAGGTGAATAGTTGGTGATGACGTCCTGGTCTTCAGGCGTCCATAACAGGCTGCGCAGGCGCCCGGTTCGTTCGATCAGTTTGACCTCCCGGGTGCCGTTGTCAAGAAATACGACCTCGAATTTCAAAGTCATGGCTTCGTTCGCAGGGTTTCCGTCGACTGAGATGATTTTTATGCTGGCGACCTGACGGTAGTAATACTGGGTCCAAACATCGAAAAGCTGGGTTTCATTGGCTGTAAATGCTTTGATGATTTCCTCGGGCGAAAGATCCTTCTTAGCTGGTTTTTGATCCTGTCTCCCCGCCGCCGACAGCCCTGCGAAAAACAGTACAAGGAGCGCCGCTACCCATCGTGCCCTAACCATTATCCCTCCCAAAAACCAAGGCCAGGCCGCTAAAACTGGCTTTGAGCAATCCCGCGTTTCCTATTGGGGATTTTTTGCCTGAGCCGTCATAATATTAGCGATCTTACCACGGGGATGTCCATGCTGAACAATGTCGAGATCGTACTTGTCGGAACAAAATATGCCGGCAATGTGGGTTCCGTTGCACGAGCCATGCACAACATGGGACTCAGCGGTCTGCGGCTTGCGGCCCCCAAATGCAGCATCGATGAGGAAGCCCACAGAATGGCGCGCGACCGGAATCCTGTGCTTGCTTCGGCAAAATCCTTTCGCTCCCTGAGTTCCGCACTGCGGGGCATCAGGCTGGTCGTGGGTACCACCGGAAAGAGCGGCGGCAACCGCGAGCAAACCTTCAGTGCCCGCGCCCTTGTCCCCCTGATTTTAGCGCACGCCTCGAAAAGGAAAGTAGCGATTGTATTCGGCCCGGAAGACACGGGCCTGATTGATGACGACCTCTTGCGCTGCCAGATGCTCCTGCGCATCCCGACCCAAACGCAAGCTCACAGCATCAATCTGGCTCAGGCCGTAATGATCGTGAGCTATGAACTTTACCTGGGTCATCTGGAGTGCCAGCCGGAACGGGTCCCGGTGCTGGCCAACCTCGAACAGATCGAGGCGATGTACGAGCAACTGGAGGCTGCGCTCCGCACCATCGATTTCCTGCATGACGAAAACGCACGCCATATGATGTTCCGCATGCGCCGTCTCCTGGGGCGGACCGGGCTGGAACGATCGGATGTAGGGATTCTGCGCGGCATCGCGCGCCAGATCGCCTGGCTCGGCAAGAAATTCGAGAAGCTGGACAAATAACGAATCACCGGTAGCTGCGTTCGGTGCATGAACAGGGCGCCAAACCCACGAAGAACACGGCGCGGAATATACGCAACCTAAAAGCCTCAACGCAGTCCCTCATGCGCGTGGCGCGCACCCAGGCGCATGAAAATTAATGGTCTTTTTAAGGCAGCCACGAATAACACGAATGGAAAAGGACTTTCGAGCCAGCAAAAGTTCGTGTCATTCGTGGCTGCTTTTGCAGTTTTGAGCCAAGCTATTTTCAACGCAGAGGGCGCAGAGACCGCAGAACACTTTTCGTTTTTGAATGACCTCTCTCTGCGCCCTCTGCGCCCTCTGCGTTGAGCTGTTGTTTTTCTTGCCTGAATTGCAGGAATGCTTGGGGTGAACCTGGGGTGTGGTTTCGATTTGTGCTAAAATGACACCTCTTCTTGGAAGCGTGAAAGTGGGTTTTGACGGTCTCGGTTGAAGCTCTGACCGCTTCCGCTTCACGGGTGATTTGGTTTCGGCGCCGGGCGCAGACGGACATTTCCCACAGATGCTTGAATCCATCACGAACTATTTCACATCACTCGATCCCGGCTGGTTGTATGTGGCACTATTCATCTGCGCCTACGTCGAGAATATTTTCCCGCCGATCCCGGGCGACACCGTCACAGTCTTTGCCGCCTATCTGGTTGGCCGGTCCAGTCAAAACATCGTAGGTATAATGTTGGCTACCACTGCCGGGAGTTCAGCCGGTTTCATGACCTACTACGCGCTGGGGCGGTTGATCCACCCGGAGTATTTGACACGCAAAAATTTCCGCTTTCTCCCCGCATCGAACATCGAGCGAGCCGGAAAATGGTTCAGACGCTTTGGATACTGGGTGATATTGCTGAACCGGTTTTTTTCAAGCTTCCGTGCGGTGATCTCGCTCGTGGCGGGCATGTATCGAATGCCTTGGCCGCAGGTATTTGTTCTTTCGGGAATCAGCTGTGTCATTTGGAACGGCTTGCTGATCTGGACAGGTTACCTGCTGGGATCCAATTGGCTGTTGATCGAGCGCATCATGACGCAATATAGCAGGGCCCTCCTGCTGGGGGCAATTTTGCTCGTGGCAATCTGGTTCGTGCACAAGAAAACGACACAGGGTCGAAAAAAATCAGCAGGTCTTCCCGCCGACAAATGAATAATCGATCGATGTCGGAACCTACCCCTTTTCATCCGTCGGTGCAGGATGGTTCACGAAGCGCTTCAAGATCACGGCGCCCGTGGATGCCTTCCCGCATGGATCTGCTTCTGCTCAGTGTCATTTTGATCTGGGGCATGAACTTTGCGGTCATGAAAAGCATGTATGCCTATTTCGACCCCTACGCTTTTACCTGTGCGCGTTTCATTATCGCCACGGCCACCTTGCTTCTCATTTTGAAGTTCCTCGAATTGCCTCTGCGCGTCGAGCTCGCCGATATTCCAGCGATCACAGGCCTGGGGATGCTGGCCAACACCATCTACCAGATGCTTTTCAATGCCGGGCTCGCCCATACGAAGGCCGGCGACGCTGCGCTGCTCGGGGCCGCGGCCCCCATTTTCGCCTACCTGATCGGCATCCTGCTCAAGAGAGAGGGGTACAGCCATCGTGTGCTTGTCGGCATCATGCTTTCCTTTGCCGGCGCGGGGATCATTGTCCTGTTCGGTGCGGATGAGGTTACGTTGGGAGCAAACTGGCGGGGCGACCTCATGATCATCATTTCGGCTCTCTGTTGGGGCTGGTATACAGGCTCGGCAGCTCGCCTGGCCATCAAATATGGCGCATTGCGCCTGACGGCATGGATGATGCTGACCGGAACCCTGTTGATGATCCCGTTGTTCTTGCACTCCATGCTGCGGCAGGATTGGCTGTCTGTACCTCTTCTCGGGTGGGTAGGCTATGTCTACTCAACTTTCCTCTCCATCGTATACAGCTATCTGATCTGGTCCTTCTCGCTGGAGCGGATCGGGGTGTCTGGCACGGCCGTCTATTCGAATCTGACCCCCATGGTCGCCATGCTGGGGGGATGGCTGCTTTTGGGAGAAAAACCGGCGATCGCTCAGTTTGCTGGAATTGTGCTGATCCTCGGCGGCGTCTTCATTGTCAGGCTGAAAAAACCGGTGGTTTCCCTGGCCGACGCAAGTTTGCGCATGGCCCGCATGGTCCGACCTGGGCCCAGATAATCTTCGCAATTTTGGATTTTGGAATTTGGGTTTTGGCTTGTGTTTCGAGAAACAAGGTAAGGCAAGCAGGCCCCGGCCGCAGGAGGGCGCTTGGGAGCAAATGATCCCGGGCAGGGGGCGCCGTGCTGCGCACGGCGCCCAAGTCGATTTGCCGAAAAAGGGATTTACTTGCGGCCGATGCCCGGCAGCATGTCGACGGGAAAACGGAATCCCGGCTGTGCCTCAATCTTCCCCCACGGAACGCCGTAAGAATCGAGGAGGAGTTTGTCCGCCGGAGTCTGCATCTTGCCCTGTGTGTCGATATATTGGAACAGGGCAAGTTTATAGTTATTCCCGGTGGCGAGGGCTCCTGCGCGTTCATAGAAGAATACGCCGGCAAAAACGCCGATCGGTTGCTTGCCCTTCTGCGGGAAAACCGGCTGATCCATGAGGGCTTTCTCGGGGGCATATTTGAGGATGGAGTTTGTCAACGGGAGCAACGCCTCTGCGTTCTTGACCCGAAACACCTTGTTGTAGGGCAGCGCCTGCCTGGAAAGCGAATTCTCTACGGCTGATGCAAAATCCCCCTCAGAAATATTTGCCGGGCGAAGTTGTTTGAGCTGGCTGGCAAGCTCCTCCCAGTTTACTCGCAGCCGCGCCTGCGCCATGCATTTGTCGATGTTCTTCCAGTCCAGCATGCGCGATCTGCCGGACGTAGAGACCTTGCAGGGCAGCTTCGCAGCCGCCACCTGATAGGCCAAAGCGACGGTGGTGTCAATCTTGTCGGCAGTTTCTTTGGGTATCTGGCTCACTGCAATTGCCGTAAGACCGACCAGTAAAAAAATGGCAAAACAGACTCTAGGTAGTGAGGACATGAGATCTCCTGAACTGCGAGTGCCGGCAATCCATTTTATGGGCGTCGGGTGGAGAGTTTTTGAATTGCCACATCAACCGCTGCCACCACGCTGCTGTCGGGGTCTTTCAAAAGCGGCCTGAGGTCTTTGACATTCTTTGCGTCTCCGAGCAGTCCCACGGCGACGACTGCGCTCTGGCGCACACCGGGGTGAGCATCCTTCAGCGCCGGCAAAATCTGTGGAAGTGCATCGTGCACGCCGAGACTTGCGAGGCTGTCAATGGCTGCAACCTTGATCTCTACTGCCGGATCGGTCAAAACCATTTTCAGGGCCTGAATCGCCGGTGCGCTCTTGGTGGCTGCCAGAACTTCAATGGCTTTTTGTCGCGCCGCCAGGTTGCTGCTTCCAGCCAGCACGGCAAGCGCCTGCTCCGGGCTGTCGACAATATCGTCGCTGCGCTTGGTAATGGCGCCGGATCCGATGTAATGCAGAGTGGGCGGGTTCGGGCGCGGCGTGCGCGTGAGGATACGCACAAAACTTATGCGGGTCTGCCCAGCTTCATCGCGGTCGTAGAAGGCGATCGAGTTGTTATTTCCGGTCAAACGCTGGATCGCTTCCGGCAAAGAGACGCGGAAGAAAGTGATCGTGATCGGCGGGTTCTCCTGGGAATCAATCTCGAAAACGACGCCGCTCCACGCTGCCAGCTCTACCAGAACGTCCTGGAGCGGGGTGTTGCGGATCTGCGCTACGACATCCTGCCCTTCCACTCGCAGCTTCATGGACGCCGGCTCATCCGACCGGTTGGGCTGTAGTACCGGCGGCACACGTGTGGGCTGCCTCCCCGCCTGCCCGAAAGACGGCAACGCAAATATCATCATTCCCCAAAAAAGGGAAACCCACAGGCGCCACTGGCGCCTGCAGGTGTGCCTCGAGATCATTCTTCTCCGGCCTCCACGGTATCGCGGATTTTCATGAATTTCTCGAAACGATACATCGTGAACAGGTTGCGCAGCTTTTGGTTAGGATTGATCAGCACAACTTCACCCTGCTGGTCCCTCACCAGCTTGTACAAGCGCAGGATTTCACCAATCCCGGAGCTGTCCATAAATGGCACGTCCCGGAAATCAATCAGGACTTCGCGCACACCCTTCTCAATAACTCCGTCGAGACGGCTCTGGAGCAGCGGGCAGTGCTCGAAGGTTATCTTGTCTTTGATCCGCACAATGCGGCGATCCCCGCGTGATTCGACTTGGATATCCATCGCTTTCCAGCCAGAATACTTGCATATTTTTCGCAAAGGGGCAAGCGCAGCGGATATCTGCCCGCCCCTGATTCGGCATCTCTACAACTTCGGTATTGTGCAGGATATTGTAAGGATGCCGGCGTCTCAAGCGAACCACATCATTAAAGACGCTGCCGCTTGAGAAATTGTCTAAAAAAGGCAAAACTCTAGACGCTGGGAGCCCGTCCGAGAATTAGGAGGGGTCGCGCGCATGGGGCTTGCGGGGCGAGCTCAAGGCGCGAGGAGGAGGAGGAGGAGGCGATGTCGGTGCACATCGTTGACGACGAGCAACACGGAGATCGCCCCACAATCCCCATGCGCCCTTCGGGTTCCGGCGGCGCGTGGGCATCTGCGGCGTTGGTGCTCCTCGACGATGTACCGAGACATCGCCTGCGTCGCGCCGCCTGGCATCTGCCCCCGCGGCGCTCGGAACGCGGCCCCTCCTAATTTTCGGACGGGCTCCTAGAGGTAAAGCCATGATGAGGTTCCTAGTGCATTGCCATATGGCAGGAAGGCGGCATTTCGATCTCCGTCTAGTCCAGGACGATCGCGTGCGCTCATGGTCGATGTTGAAAGAACCACCTGTGCGTACAAAAGATAAGAGGCTGGCCATCGAGAGGGAGGAATTGTCGATCGAAGAGGTCGGCCGGCCCAGAATAGAAGAAGAGGCTTTTGGCGCCGGACGGGCACGGATTTGGGACGGAGGAGAGGTCACCATGGTCGCCGCTGAGCCCAGACGACTCGTGCTGGCATTTGCCGGCGAGAAACTGAGGGGACGATATGAACTTCGCCGGATGCGCTGGTACCCGGGGAATCGCTGGTTGCTCGAAAAATCTGGCCCGGCCGACGCCAATTTGACTTGACAGAATGTCCCAATTCATTAGAACCTAATTCTTAAATCGTAGCATGGGGAGTGACCTGTATCCCGGGTCAGTGCGTAATGGCAACTGACGAACGAGAGAGCCATCTACTTTCATGCGGTCTATTGTTTGCAGGAGTGATGTTTATGACCAGTTTGCGAAAGAGTAAGGCACTGTTGATTCTTTTGGCGATTTACCTTGGCGTTTGCGCATGGCAGGTCCCGTTCGCCGGCGCGGAGATGCAGGCAAAAAAGGAGGCAGCCGCCGCTCCTCCACCTCAGAAAGAAGAGATCCCTCCGGATTCGGATTATATGTTCCGCAAGTATTCGGCTGTGATCGATGACATCAAGGCCAAGGAAACCGATCCGGCGAAACGTGCCGATGCCTTATTGACTTGGGTGAAGGCTAATCCAAGGGCAACAAGAGCCATCGCTTATGCCGCATCCTTTTATGGTGAAGTGGTATCGGGTGCCATCAAGGGTGGAGATGCCCAGAAGGCTCTCACCATGATCCAGACGTTCCAGGCTGCGGCCCCAGGGGACAAAACTCTCGCTTATCTCGAAATGTCAGCCTATAACCAGTCCAAGAATTATGCGAAAGCTGCGGAGATCGGCGAAAAGATGTACGCGGAAAAGCCTTCCCTTGAAATGGCTACCACCTTGTACCAATTGTATGCCCAGGCGAACAATCAGGACAAGGTTCTGTTTTACGGCGAAAAACTGATGACCGAAATGCCGATCGACAAGTCCTTCGGCATCGCTTTGCAGCTGGCAGGCGTTTATGCCCAGAGAAAGAACACGGAGAAAGCGTTGGGCTTGTACTCCCAGCTGATGACGGCCTACGGCGACAAGGTGCCCCCCGGCGTCCAGGAAGGGGCTTGGAACACCGTTCGCGCGGGCGCTTACACAATGATGGCAGCAGACAGCTATTCGAAGAAGGACTTCCCCAAAGCCATCGACCTTTATGAAAAGGTCACGAAATTCGCGCCCAAAGGGGAAGAGGCTTGCCAGGCCTGGTATTACATCGGCATGGCAAAATGGCAGGCCAAGGATCAGAAGGGTGCGATCGAGCCTTTCGCCAGGGCTTTTGTACTAGGTAAGACCCTGTCCGCTAAGGCCAAAGAAAACCTCGACAATCTCTGGAAAGCCGAGCACAACGGCAGCCTGGATGGCCTCGATGCAGTGATAGCCAAAGCCAAGAGCGATCTGGGAATCGCCTAGAGAGAGGAAAATCTGTTGTTGGGGAGAACCATCCGGGCCGGCCGGCGGTTCTCCCTGAACAAGTGTTAAACCGCGCTGGATCTGGACTTTCACGGGTCTTTTGGCTAATATTTTGTTCTACCGCGCCGGCGTAATCCTGCTACTTCCGCAATTTTTACTGCACTCATTACGCATCGGCTTTCATTCCCAACAGGAGCCTTATGGCTGAGAAAGATCCCAAGCCGACAAACACATCAGACGAAAGAAAGATCTCCATACAGGAGGCCCTGGACAAGGAAGGCGAACAGCTGCATATCAGCGAGCTGCAGGCCCTCAATATCAAGGACCTCACTAAGATCGCCCGCAAGTACAAGATTGCCGACTCCGGCAAGATGACCAAGCAGGATCTCATCTTCGGGATCTTGCAGGCGCAGGCGGAAAAGCACGGCCTGATTTTTTCCGAGGGCGTCCTCGAGGTGTTGCCCGAGGGCTATGGTTTTCTGCGATCCCCTGATTACAGCTACCTGCCCGGCCCGGATGATATCTACATCTCACCCTCCCAAATCAGAAAGTTTGATTTGCGGACCGGAGACATCGTTTCCGGCCAGATCCGTATGCCGAATGAAGGGGAGCGCTACCTCGCCCTCGTCAAGGTGGATGCCGTAAATTTTGAGCCCCCTGAGGAGGCGCGCCATCGAATCTTCTACGACAACTTGACGCCGCTTTATCCACACGAGCGGATTCAGCTCGAAACTACGCGGGAAAATCTCTCCGCCCGGGTGATGGATATCTTCACCCCGATCGGCAAGGGCCAACGCGGCCTCATCGTGTCGCCACCCCGCGCAGGGAAAACGATGATCTTGCAGAACCTCGCCAATTCCATCAGCACCAATCACCCGGAGATTTTCCTCATTGTGCTGCTGATCGATGAGCGGCCGGAAGAAGTCACCGACATGGAGCGTTCGGTCAAGGGCGAGGTGATCAGCTCTACTTTCGATGAGCCGGCATCGCGCCATGTCCAGGTGGCCGAAATTGTGATGGAAAAGGCAAAGCGCCTGGTAGAGCATAAAAAGGACGTGGTGATCCTGCTGGACAGCATCACGCGTCTCGCGCGCGCCTACAACACCATCGTTCCTTCAAGCGGCAAGGTTCTGTCAGGGGGCGTGGACGCCAATGCCCTGGAAAAGCCGAAGCGCTTTTTCGGTGCGGCGCGCAAAATCGAAGAGGGCGGCAGCATGACTATCATGGCCACGGCGTTGGTCGACACTGGAAGCCGCATGGACGACGTCATCTTCGAGGAGTTCAAGGGTACCGGTAACATGGAAATCATCCTCGACCGCAAACTGGTCGACAAGCGCATTTTCCCGGCCATTGACATCAACCGGTCCGGCACGCGCAAGGAAGAGCTGCTGGTCGAGAGCACGGATTTGAACAAAATCTGGATCCTGCGCAAGGTGCTCAACCCGCTCTCGATCGATGAGGCAATGGACCTGCTTCTGGACAAGCTACGCAAATCCGAGAGCAACTCCGATTTTCTCAATTCTCTTAATAAGGGTTGATCGTCGTTTCTGTCTCGAAAATGGGTGATCCGGAAAGCAGGCCCCGGCCGACGGGGCTGTCTCAAAACTATGCTGCTGGTTGAAACGACAGCCCTGAAGGGGCGATCAGGCAATAGCCCCGGGCGTAAGCCCGGGGTCGGGCACGGTGAGGCGAAGAGCCCCGAAAGGGCGAAACATCCAGTGCCACAAGCGTTTCGCCCCTTCAGGGCTCTTTCCTTTCGCATCCTAAACCCCGGGCTCACGCCCGGGGCTATTCTCTTGCGCGCCTTTGGCGCTGCAGGTTTGAGACAGTCTCGACGGACGGGACGTGGAATCTCGATAACCTCGATCTTGAGCGCCGTGCGGCGCACGGCGCCCACTTCGCATGAAGTACTCCGGTAGAATCGTTACCCACCCTATCCCAGGGAAGAGCGCATGGAACTAGCGGCACATATCGAAGAAATCAATCAGAAAGTCAGGGACGAAAGCAAGTTCGTTCAGGTGTTGGTTGGCGAGATGCACCGGGTGATCGTGGGGCAGAAATACATGGTCGAGCGCCTCCTGATCGGGCTCTTGACGCGCGGTCATATTCTGCTCGAAGGCGTGCCGGGCCTTGCCAAGACTCTGGCCGTCAAAACGATGTCCGCAGCCATCGACACGCGGTTCCAGCGCATTCAATTCACGCCTGACCTGCTGCCTGCCGATTTGATCGGCACCATGATCTTCAATCCCAAAGAAGGCACGTTCTATCCCAGGAAAGGGCCGATCTTCTCGAACATCGTGCTGGCGGACGAAATCAACCGCGCGCCAGCCAAGGTTCAGAGCGCCCTCCTGGAAGCCATGCAGGAGCGGCAAGTCACCATCGGCGACACCACCTACCCGCTTGAGGAGCCGTTCCTGGTTCTGGCAACGCAAAATCCAATTGAGCAGGAGGGCACCTATCCACTCCCCGAGGCACAGATCGATCGATTTATGCTCAAGCTGAAGATCGACTATCCGGACGCCAAGGAAGAACGCCAGATTCTCGACCTGATGGCCCGGGACGAGGCGATTGATGTCGCGAAGGTAGTGCAGCCTGCCGACATCCTGCGCGTGCGCCAGGTGGTCAAGGACGTTTATATGGACGACCGGATCAAGGACTACATCGTCCAATTGGTGTCCGCCTCCCGCAGGCCACAGGATTTCAGGGCCGATCTCAAGGATCTGATCCGGTTCGGGGCCTCGCCCCGGGCAACGATTTTCCTGGCGCAGGCTGCGCG
>JBGQNR010000187.1:0-12913 GCA_041501225.1 Acidobacteriota bacterium | reverse complement strand
CCGCTTGGACCCGATGCTGTTTCCAGTGCTGCTCAATGAGGCCGACGGAGCACGCAGCATGTCGCTTAAAATGCCGAGAGAAGGCGAGCCTGTGCTGCTTACGAACGCCAATTACCTGGTACCGGTTATCGGTTTGGACTGCCTGAACCGGCCGCTAGGACCTCAGACTCTGTTCCGATGGGAATATGCAACCAAGCGCTTCGCCTTGAAGGCCGGCACGATCCTGGCACCCGAGGTAGCGGCCTCGTTGCTGCTCCATCCGGAGGGTGTGTGTAAAGACTGGAAGCCCGGCATGCAAATTATCCCGTTTATTAATAAGGCGGATTCGGAGTCCGACGACGAATTGGCCCTTGCGCTGGCCGTCGCAATGCTGAAGAACGGCACTTTCCCGGTGGATCGTGTGGTATGGGGAAGCCTGCAAAATGCAAGGGTCGGCTGTGTAACGAGGGCATCTGAAAAATTGTGATAGTTGCAGCATGCAAGCAGGAATGCTTGCGGATGATTTTCAATTCTGACCGCTGACGCCTGCGGGTTCACGCCAAAAACGACCGCACGCGTCTTCGGTTGATTGGGTCCCGGATGAGTTTTCCAACCCTGACCAGCAAAGACAACCCCCTGGTACGCACCATTCGCCAGGTTGCCCAGCAAGCGCGCAGCAATCCGCCGGACCTTGTGGTCGCGGAGGGCCTCAGGCTTCTGGAGGAAGCCACAACTTCGGGCTGCCCGCTCGAGGCTGTTCTTCTCGCAGAAAGCTTCGGAAACACACAACGCGAGACGGCATTGATGGATGCCTGGACGCACAAAAATGTGCCGATCCGTCGCGCCTCTTCCTCAGTTCTTAAGTGGCTCTCGGACGTCGTCACTCCACAGGGTGCACTCGCGCTGGTTCGCATCCCCGCGCTTACGCTTGCGGACGTGAAGCCGGCCCAGGATCCCTTGATCCTCTGTTTATGCGGTATCCAGGATCCGGGGAACTTCGGAACCCTGTTGCGAAGCGCCCGCGCTGCCGGGGTTTCCCTGGTGTGCGCTACGGTCGGGACAGTCACGGTGCGCAATCCCAAGTCAATTCGGGCCAGCGCGGGTGCGTCCTTCCACATTCCCGTCGTCGAGGGGCTTACGCCCGCAGAGTTTTCCGACTACTGTCGCATTCACAAAGTCTCGATGTTTCAGGCCAAAGGCCGTGCGGAACGCTCTTGTTGGTCGATGGATCTTAGAGGGCCCACAGCCATCCTTCTGGGCAACGAGGCCCATGGTTTGTCGGAGGCTGGCTGGGAGGGTGCGTCATCCATCAGGGTTCCCATGGCTTCCGGAGTGGAATCCCTCAACGTAGCGATCGCCGGGGCGGTTTTGCTTTTCGAGGCGTTCCGTCAACGCTCGCTTGGAGCTGCGGCCAAAAGGATGGGGACTTGAGATGAGCGACTGGCTGTTCCCCGATGCTCCTGAAACGGCTGCCGCGCGCCAGGCCCCTCTGGCCGAGCGCATGCGCCCACGCACTCTGGATGAGGTGATCGGGCAGCAACACCTGATCGGCAAGGGAAATGTTCTACGCGAAATGATCGAGCGCGATCAGCTTGCCTCCCTCATTCTCTGGGGGCCACCCGGGACAGGCAAGACCACCCTGGCCCGCATCATCGCCCGCGAAACCAAGTCGGAATTTGTTTCCTATAGCGCCGTTCTGTCCGGCATCAAGGAGATCAAGGCGGTAATGGCGGAAGCGGAGAGTTTCTTCGGCAGGACCCAGCGAAGAACCGTCGTGTTCATCGATGAGATCCACCGGTTCAACAAGGCGCAACAGGATGCATTCCTGCATTATGTGGAGTCCGGGGTCGTTGTCCTGATCGGCGCGACCACCGAGAATCCATCGTTTGAGGTCATCAGCGCACTGCTGTCCCGCGCCAAGGTCTATGTTCTGAATCCGCTCTCCGTTGCGGATGTAGAACATATTTTGCTGCGCGCGCTCGAAGATCGGGATCACGGCCTGGGAGACCGGCCGGTCGAGGTCACCGAGGAAGTTCTTCACCAACTTTCCGTTTATGCGAACGGCGACGCCCGCATTGGACTTAACGCCCTCGAGATTGCAGCCGACCTCGCCTACAGTCGACCTCACCAGGAAGTGCCGGTGTTAACGGCGGCGGATTTGGAATCGGCTCTGCAGCAGAAGCTCCTCCGTTATGACAAGGCGGGCGAAGAACACTACAACCTGATCTCGGCCTTGCATAAATCCATGCGCAACAGCGACCCTGATGCCGCCCTCTACTGGATGGGCAGAATGCTCGAAGGCGGGGAAGATCCGATCTACATCGCCCGCCGCATGGTGCGCTTTGCTTCGGAGGATATAGGGATGGCCGATGTGCGAGCTTTGCAGGTGGCGCTGAACGCCGCGGAGGCTGTGCGCCTGGTGGGCTTGCCGGAATGCAAGCTGGCCTTGGCTCAGGCCGCCGTGTACCTCTCCATGGCACCGAAATCGAATGCGCTATATACCGCCTATTCCGCAATCGAAGCCGACGTGCAGAAGAGCCTGAATGAGCCTCCACCTCTGCACATTCTCAATGCACCTACACGCTTGATGCAGGAACTCGGCTATGGAAAGGGATACCAGTACGCCCACGATTTGGACGACAAAGTGGCGGACATGGAATGCCTGCCCGAATCACTCCGCGGCCGACAGTACTATCGCCCGACGGCTCAGGGCATGGAAAAGCGCGTCCAGGAGATACTGCAACTCATCAAAGACAAGAAGAATCGTCAGAAGTGACGGAAGTAGAAGAGCAGCACGATCGCCGCCAGCGCGAACCGATAGATCACGAAGGGGAGAAAGGACCGGGTCTGGAGGTAGCGGAGAAAATAACGAATGCAGAAAAGCCCGGTGACGGCAGCGCATGATACTCCCACCGCGAATACTCCCCAACTGACCGAAACGGGATCCGAAATCCCTGCCGATGCCAGCCGAACGGCTTTGACGAGATGATACCCTTCGAGGATGCCGCCCCCGACGATCACCGGAGCCGCCAGCAGGAATGAGAAGCGCGCGGCCGAGGTGCGGTCTGCGTTCCGGAACATCGCTGTACTGATGGTAATCCCGCTGCGCGACACCCCGGGAATCAGCGCGACTGCCTGGCTCAGGCCAATCCAGATCGAATCTGCCCAGGTGAATTGATCCATCGTTCGCTGGCGGTTGCTGTGACGATCAGCCACATAAAGAACAAGGGCGAGAGCAGTCAGAGTGCCGACCGTAACCAACGGAGATCGCAGCGTCTCTTCCAAGCGTTTCTCGAACGCCAGTCCTACCACCGCAGCGGGCAGGGTTCCGACGACGATGTACCAGCCCAGCCGTCTTTTCGGATTGTCAAAGGGTTTTCCTGTGGCCAAACCGACGATGGCCTCTCGAGCGAGCTCCCACCAGTCTTTCCAGAAATAGCACAGGATTGCCACAGCAGTACCCACATGCAGGGAGACATCAAATGCGAGCCCCTCCGGTTTCCAACCCAGCAGCCATGGGATCAGGATCAGATGAGCTGAACTGCTTATGGGCAGGAACTCGGTCAACCCTTGGACAATCCCCAGAATTGCAGCCGCAAATAACTCCAATGATCCCATCCGAAGCGCGAAAAAAGATCTTTTAGAATACCTCAAAACAGCGAAATCCCAAAGGCAGTATTTCAATAAGCGTATTCATGTTCTGCGACAGTTGAACTAATAGTGTGGTCGAAGCGGGCGCCGTGCGGCGCCCAGATCCCAGAATTATTTGATTCCACGCCCCGTCCGGCAGCCGGGGCCTGCTTGACTAGCCCCGCAATTTTCGCAGCAGGCAAATTCATGTTGTGGGGATGAGGCCTGGCCCTGTCTCATTCCGTAGTGCGGAATGAAAGCAAAAGCTGCTTGATGGATTTAAACATCTCTTCACATGCGTCAAGTGTCAAAGGTTCTACGGTAAAGCGATGCTTCTGCACAGCGGTCCAGCAACGGTCCAGCAGCGCGTCTTCCGCTCCGAGATTGTGAGCGCGTTGCATCTCTACGGCACAGCGGGCCAGCACCTTGTGAGCGCCGTCGAGGAACGCCCGCGGAGAGGTTCGCAGTTTTTTTTCCAGGACAGCGATGCTTGCTTCGCCCCCGAAATTGCCGCGCGCGTGATTGCGACTCATCCAGAATATCCAAACCAGCACAGCGGCAAGCCCCGTCACGCCGAAGGCTACAACCAGGGCCTGCGACTGAAACAAGCGCGCAAGTGCGCCGGTTCGGGCAGCGACGCGCTTCCCTGCCACATTGGATCCTGGTGCCGACGGCTCCGAGCCCGGAAGAGAAAGGCCTTCGATCCGTATACTTTTCCAAACCTTCTCTCGCGGTTCAAAAACCGGCAAAAAGAAACCTTCAAAGCGCTGCCCCGATTCGCCACCGGTGACGCTGAGCAGCCAGCGCTGCCTCTGCACCAAAGAAAGCTGCCGCTTCCCTTCGATATCCATCGTCTGGGTTTGTTTGTCGGCACTGACGAGCTGTTCGTGAACCTGCACCCCCGCCGGGGGCGGCAGCCAATCGAGCGGTTTGAATAATGCTAGATTTGCAGTCCCTTGAATCTCCAGCATCAGGGCTTGACGTCCTCCTCCTGCCCAGTTCATTGCACCCGTGACGCTGCCGACCAAAGCGGTGCCGGCGCCGGCTTGGGACGTCGGCGGAAGGGAGGCTACTACGATATCCACTGGAGTGGATGCACCCAATAGATCCCAGTCATCACGCCGGTCTGAGATGTTCCCCGCTCTTTTTACTTTCAGCGACAAAGGCGGCAGTTTTTGCTTACCCTCGAGTAGTGGATAGGCGATGACCTGCCGGAGAAGATAGTCGACGGCGGCTTGCCCTTTGAGGACGCGAGGCGAAGACGCCGTATCCTGGGAGATGGGGACCAACTCCGTCCAGAATCCGGAATATTGTTGCGGATCGATGTCGACCGCTGCCGGAGGACGCTGGGCGCGCAATTTGTAGATAATGCTGAACTGCTGCCCGACATAGGGAGTATCGAGGCTGACCTCGGTGACAATGGCCAGGTCGGGAGAAATCTGGGATACGAAGCTCCGGGAAGGATTCGAGGGCGTTCCCTGCCCCCCAACACCTGGGATGGGCGCCATCCAGATCAACCATCCGAACAGGAGCAGTCTGAGTCTAGGCAACTTGCATCCTCCCTGTGCGCGAGCGGGCAGACAGGCTGCAGATGTATTCCACACACAAAAAGATCACGGCCATCAATGCAAACCACTGGGTTGGGTTCAGGTAGGCTCTGCGCCCAAACCTGGTCTGATCCGCTTTCAAAGGCTGCTGTAAATCCGCAGCTCGTGCAGTCCAAACCAAATCCCCGGCAGCATTCCTATGGCCATATTGAATCGGCGGGCTATCGCTGGAGATATTTGCGAAGAGGAAATCGAAATCGCTGCCGTTCACAGAGGCGCTGACGCGCTCCACCTCGTCCGCAGGCAGCGCGGTGACAACTATGGATCGCGCGGTCCGGGACTGTCCGCGTTGGGACGCGGCATAATTTAATAACGCCTGGGCCAAATCCAGCTTGTTCCCGGGCGGAGACGCGAAGCGCAGCCTGGCCAATATGATCTGGAGCCCTTGCATATCTACTGTCGGATAGACCAACACTTCCGCAGGCGAGCCTAGAGCGATTGCGGAGAAACGTGTGCCCGGAACCTGCTCGACAAGCGCCTGAAGTGCAGCGTCGAAGGCCTCCCAGGTTTGGTCCTCGGCGCTCTCCAGGGAATGAACATCCACCAGAACCTGAATTATGGGGACATCCGCAGCTGAAGTTGCCTCATGCATTGCCGGCAGAGGAATCACGGCAGCAGCGCAGGCGATGCCAAGCAGCAACATGAAAAGCGCAGCGATTCGAGGCACCCATGGGACAGAAACGCCCAGCACCAGAGGATCGCCGAAAATCTTCAGCCGGCGCAAGTGCACGACTTCGGAAATAATCCAACCCAGGAGCAGCAGCCCCGGCAAGATCTCAGCCCATAAATACGTGGGATTCTGCCAATACATGTATCCCTCAGCCCGGCAACTCGGGAGAGACGAGTCGCTTCAGCACAAACTCAATGCAGATCAACAGAATCGACGCTGCGGCCAAGAGCTGCATCCAGGAATAATCATAGCGGACCGAAACTGCCGCAAGAGCCTTTGGACTCCCGATCTGCAGTGATTTGAGAGCTCGATCAAGCTCATCAGGATTGGTTACCCTTTGGTAGCTGCCCCCCGCGATCCGAGACACCTCCTCGAGCGCTTTGTCGTCAATCTGAATCCGAGCCTTGACCTCGCTAGGCGCACCCTGAGCGGATGGCACCCAGTAGCGGGAAACCGAATCCGTTCCTATCCCGACCGTGTCAATCCTGATATCCATGCCCGCGGCAAGGCGGGCGGCATCCGTAGGGGCCAGAGATCCACGGTTGTTGACCCCGTCTGTTACCAGAAGAATGCGGCGTTTGATCCACGGTCCTTGCCTGAGCCGGTTCACGGCGCTAGCGATTCCGCTGCCGATCGCGGTTCCATCTTCGCCAAAGGCCGCCGGCCGCACAGCCTTCAGCGCTTCAGGCAAGGCACGGCTCTCCCCGGTCACAGGAACCAGAAGGCGGGGCGAAGCCGCCAGCAGGATCAATCCCAGGTCGGCATTGAAATTCGAGGAGGCGAATTCGCTCAGCAGCTTTTTTGCGACCTCCAAGCGGTTTACCGGGGCAAAATCCTCGGCAGTCATGGAGCTGGATACATCGAGCACAATAACCAGCGCCTCCGGCTGTTCCACTGCCGTCGGGATAGATGCGTCGAAGCGTATCCCGGCCGCAACCAGAACGAGGCATAAGAGCGCGATCATGCGCAGCAATCCTGCCACCCGCTTCGTGTAGGAGGAACTGAAGGCGAATGCCGGCATCCAATCATAAGTCGGCAAGGATACCTGACCACGCCCGCGAAATCTCGGCAGGCGCCGCAGGACGGGCATGATCGCCGGCAGCAGCCCCAGCAAGAGCAACCACGGATGTGAGAAACCTACTTCCGGCATCAGAAATTCGACCTCCGATTGCATGCATCAGACCCCGAAAATGGAGGATCATAAAAACCGGCTTGACGTCGAATTTCAGTCATAGCTTCGTCCATTGCAAATTGAGAGATGCTGAGTTATTGTATGGCTGCCGCAGGAGACTATCAAATAAAACCCGGGAGATTATCATTAACCGCCAAAGCACCTTTTTCCGGGAACTCGATTTGCAGGATGCCAGGCCAACCGCGCGCTGTATGCGAGGGTTCGGTGGGCGTTCTCTGATGGTCCCCTTTCAGCCACCGGCAGCCAGCGAATGGGAGTAAGTAGTGTCGGAATCAGCCCCTTTTGTGCACCTGCATAATCATTCCGATTACAGTCTTCTGGACGGCGCCTCGAAGCTGGATCAGTTGGTAGAGACAGCACTGAACATGCAGATGCCTGCCCTGGGGTTGACAGACCATGGAAACCTCTTTGGTGCGATCCAGTTTTATTCGGCCTGCCGCAAGAAAGGGCTCAAGCCGATTATCGGCTGCGAGATCTATGTCGCAAAGGAAAGCCGTCACAAGAAGGCCGGCGGCAGCGATCAGGCGAATCACCTGATCCTGCTCGCCGAAAACGAAACCGGCTATTACAACTTAAGTAAACTCGTTTCGTTAGGTTACCTGGAAGGCTTCTATTATCGGCCCCGCGTTGACCGGGAACTGCTTGCCACGCACAGCAAGGGACTGATCGCATTGTCCGCATGCCTGAAAGGGGCGGTAGCGCAATGCCTCGTCATCGATCAGCAGGGCGCTGCGGTCGCCGAAGCCGGAACGTTGCAGGATATTTTCGGGCAGGGGAACTTCTACCTTGAACTTCAGGATCATGGGCTGCCTGCGCAGCAACGCATCAATCCCATGATCCTGGAGATAGCCAAAAAGACCGGCATCCCGCTGGTGTGCACCAACGACACCCACTACCTGCTCAAGGAAGACTCCGTCGCGCATGACGTGCTGCTCTGCATCGGCACCGGAAAGACGGTCCAGGAAACCGATCGCATCCGTTATACCAGCGATCAGTACTACTTTAAGTCCGGAGCCGAAATGCACCAGCTTTGGAAGGACGTGCCCGAGGCTCTGACCAATACCCTGCGAATTGCCGAGCGCTGCAATATCGAACTCAACATGTCGGCGTTCCATTTGCCTCCCTTTAACGTGCCGGCGGGAAGCACGCTCGATTCTTATTTTGAGAAGGTGGTGCGCGAGGGTTTTGCCGGGCGCCGGATCCAGCTCGAAAAGCTGGCCCAGGAGGGAGCGCTCAAAAACCCGCTGCCGTCATATGAGGATCGCCTCGCCTTCGAGATCGCGATGATCGAGAAGATGAAGTTCTCGAGTTACTTCCTCATTGTGTGGGATCTGATCAAGTATGCCCGGGATCGAGGCATACCTGTCGGACCGGGACGCGGCTCGGTCGTCGGCAGCCTGGTGGCCTACAGCCTGCGCATCACGGATATCGATCCTCTGCAGTACGATCTCTTCTTCGAGCGTTTCCTGAATCCGGAACGGATTGCGCCGCCGGATATCGACATGGATTTTTGCATGAACCGGCGCGCGGAGGTTATCGATTACGTCGCCGACAAATATGGCCGTAACAGCGTCTGCCAGATCATCACTTTCGGAACCATGGCGGCGAAGGGGGTCATCCGCGATGTGGGACGCAGCCTGGATATCCCCTATGCGGAGGTGGACCGGATCGCCAAGCTCATCCCTAATGAGCTCAATGCCACAATCGACAAGGCTCTCGAGCAGGAACCTCGCCTGCGCGAGGAGATGAAGAAGCCTCAGATCGCGAACCTGATCGCAATCGCCAAACGCCTGGAGGGGTTGTCGCGCCATGCATCCACCCATGCCGCTGGCGTAGTGATCGCTCCCAAGCCGCTGATAGAACTTATCCCGCTGGCCAAATCCAACAAGGATGAACTCACAACCCAATACAGCATGAAGGATCTCGAGGCGATCGGTCTGCTCAAGATGGATTTTCTTGCCCTAACGACCCTGACCGTCCTCGATCATGCCGTCAAGCACATACGTGAACAGACTGGGATGGAGGTTGATCTATCGGCTATTCCACTGGGCGACCCTGAGGTCTATGCTCTCTTTTCCGAGGGCAAGACCAACGGCATTTTCCAGTTTGAAAGTGGCGGGATGAAGGCGGAGCTGCGGCGCCTGAAGCCGGCGCGTTTCGAGGACCTGATCGCTTTGAATGCGCTATACCGCCCCGGGCCCATGGATATGATCCCCGATTTCATCCGCAGGAAGCACGGCCTGGTCCATGTCCAATACCTGCACCCAGTCCTCGAGGAGATCCTCAAGGAAACCTACGGCGTCATCGTTTACCAGGAACAGGTGATGCAGATTGCCAGCAAGATGGGTGGGCTCTCGCTCGGAGAAGCCGACCTCCTGCGCAAAGCCATGGGAAAGAAGCTTGCGTCGGTCATGATTTCCATGCGGGACAAGTTTCTTTCCGGCGCCAGGGCGAACAAGATTCCGGACAAGATCGCCATTCAGGTTTTCGACCTCATGGAACAGTTCGCCAAATACGGGTTTAATAAATCGCACGCAACGGCATATGCTTTGCTGGCTTACCACACAGCATACCTGAAGGTTCACTTCCCTGTGCAGTTCATGGCGGCGCTGCTGTCGAGTGAAGTCGGCAACACGGACAAGATCGTGATGTACATTGCCGAGTGCAAGGATATGGGAATCCTGGTCCTGCCGCCCGATGTCAACGAGAGCCAGCTACACTTTCATCCTTTGGGGGACAAAATCAGATTCGGCATGCTTGCGATTCGCAATGTCGGTGAAGGCGCGATTCAATCCATCCTCGAGCACCGCAAGGCGAATGGGCCTTTTCGCAGCCTGTTTCAATTCTGCGAAGCCGTGGATTCCCGGGCCGTCAACAAGCGCGTGCTCGAAAGCCTGATCAAAAGCGGCGCGCTTGACTCACTCGGCTGGAAGCGCTCTCAGCGGATGGCGCTTGCTGACGCGGCGATTGAGCAGGGCCAGAAGACGCAGCGCGATCGCAACAGCGGCCAGAAAGGCCTGTTCAGCAGCATGCTTGGTCCGGCGTCGTTACCGGAGCCGGAGCCCCCCACCATGCCGGAATGGTCTTCGGAGCAGTTGCTGGCATTCGAGAAAGAAACGCTGGGCTACTATGTTTCCGGACATCCGCTGGATCGCTTCGGAACGGAACTGGCCCGCTTCTCCAAGAAGAGCGTTGCCGAACTCATCGGTGAAGGCGTCGGCGCGGAATGTAAGGTGGCGGGCATCGTCACGGAATTTCGTTCCCGGCGTACCAAAAAGGGCGACCTGATGGCCGTTTTTACGTTGGAGGATCTGACCGGCGCCGTGGAAGCGGTCGCCTTTCCCAGCACCTACGCCAAATATGCTTCGTATCTGGAAGGCGATACGCCTGTGCTGGTCAATGGCCGCTTTGAAGTTGATGAAAATGCAGCCAAGATCATCTGCTCCGAAATCGAGCTGCTGGACGGCATCTCGGAGCGCAATGCCAAAACGCTCTGCGTCCGTGCCGACGTCTCCCGTTTGAGCCCGGACGCGGGAAGCGAGCTCTATCGCCTGCTCGAGCAGAACCGCGGCGAGACAGGCGTGGTGGTAGAGCTGTACCATCCCGGCGAATTCCGTGTTACCATTCAGTCTGCTGATTTTGTAAAAGTAAAGTCGAGCCCTGAATTGATCCGGCGCATCGAGGATATTTGCGGCGCCGGGTCAGTGCAAGTGTTGAGTTAGCTGCCGCCACGGGAAAGGTTCGGATGGACGAAGAGAAATCGTATCAAGCGGAAATCGACGAGCTGCGCGCAGAAGTTGAGCGCTTGCGAAAGGAGAAGTCCGAGATTGAAGGGGCTTGGCAGCGCACGCTCCTGGCGCGCCACGAGATGCGCCCCTATACCCTGGATTATGTTGAGCGCCTATTCGAAGGGTTCTCAGAGATTCATGGGGACAGGCGCTTTGCGGACGACGCCACCATCATCGCCGGCATGGCCCGCTATCACGGCTCCCCCGTCATGCTTGTGGGGCAGCAGAAGGGGCGCGATCTGAAACAGCGGCAGTTTCGTAACTTCGGCTGCGCTCAGCCTGAGGGATATCGCAAAGCGATGCGGGCCATGAAGCTCGCGGAAAAGTTCTCACGTCCGATCATCACTTTTGTAGACACTCCCGGCGCCTATCCCAGCATCGGCGCCGAGGAGCGTGGTCAAGCTGAAGCCATCGCCTACAACCTGCGTGAGATGGCCAGGCTTCGCGTGCCCATCCTTGTTTGCGTCATCGGCGAGGGAGGCAGCGGCGGCGCGCTGGGAATTGCCGTCGGAAACTATATTGTGATGATGGAGAATGCCATTTACACCGTCATCTCACCCGAAGGATGTTCCGCAATTCTCTGGAAGGATCAGGAGCATGTCGCTGCAGCGGCAGAGGCATTGAAACTTACGGCGCAAGACCTCTTATCCTTCGGCTTCATCGATGAGATCATCCCCGAACCCCCTGGCGGGGCACATACCAATTATGATGCGGCCGCTGAGGCACTGGACGTCAAACTTAAGCCGGTCCTCGATTCCCTGCTGAAAATGACAGCATCCGAGCTCTGCGAGCAGCGCTACCAGAAGTTCCGCAGAATGGGAGCCGTCGAGGTCTGCTGAAGGTATCTGCATCGTGCTACGCAATGCTGCTGCACCTTATGCGCCTCTGCACGTGGACGTTAATTCCTATAAGGAAAACCACCGCCTCTGGCGGTGAGACTTGACGAAGTTCTGCAGAATCGAGCGCCAGCCGAAAACGGGATGCGGATAGACCACGAAGGGCGAAAAAGGCAAGGCCCCGGAGCGGCCATAGATAGTAGCCCCGGGCAAGCGCAGCGCAGCCCGGGGTAGGATAGTGGAAAATGATAGAGCCCCGGCAGGGGCGAACACGATTTTGATCTTGTCTTTCGCCCCTTCAGGGCTCTTGCACATCGAACTGTTAACCGGGGGCGGCGCCGCTGAGCGGCTTGCCGCAGGCTACTGTCTGTGTGCGCCTCCGGCGCACGGCCTGCTCATTGATCCTACTCCATATAAGCATTCAAAAAGGCTCTATGTTTATGCTTATGGGCTTGCGCCCTGGGCTAACGCCGTGCCTTCCCTTGGGCGTTGAAATCGGCGCATTTCCGAGCGGTTTCGCGGCGGTCAGGCGCGGCCGAAATTGCGCTCGATCTCGTATAAGCTGAAACGCATCAGGATTGGCCTGCCGTGAGGGCAGTTTGTAGGTATCCGGGTCTTCCCCAGTTCGTCCAGGAGCCATTGCATTTTTTCCATGGTCAGCGGCATGTGCACTTTGATCGCCGCCCGACATGCCATGCTCACAGCCATGCGGTTCCGGATGCGTTCCACATCCAAAGTGCGCTCTTCGACTTCAAGTCCCTCGAGGATCTCAGCCAGCAGCTTGTGGCAGTCGACCTCGCCTGCAACGGCAGGCACGGCGCGCACCACTACCGTGTTGCCACCGAAATGTTCGACCTGGAACCCGTTCCGATTCAGTTCGGGGAGCACGCGTTCCAAAAGGGCGGTTTGATGAGGCGCCAGTTCAATCGTGACCGGCACCAGCAGTCCCTGGACTTCAACCACGTCGCGGCTCATGGCCAGCGCGATCTTTTCATAGAGTATGCGTTCGTGTGCCACGTGCTGATCTACAATCAGCAGCCCGTCGCGATTGCAGGCGATAATGTAGCTCTCCTGAATCTGTCCCAGAATGCGCACCTCCGCCGGACGGAACGTCTCTGTCACAGATTCCGTAGATGCACCCAGCAGAAGTTCAGGACGCATTCTCAGGGTGTGGTGATCCTCCAGCTGAACTGTCGGCGGTTGCGGCACCT
>JBGQNR010000186.1:0-12973 GCA_041501225.1 Acidobacteriota bacterium | reverse complement strand
CAGAACCCGGCAGCGGCGACGCAGGTGAACCAGGGTTCCTCCGTCAGCCTGGTGGTCTCGTCGGGTCCCGCCCAGGTGGCAGTGCCCAACGTGGTCGGCATGACCCAGGCTGCTGCAACGACGGCGATTCAGGCTGCAAGTCTCGTGCTTGGCAACGTCACGACGGCCTCCAGCAACACGGTGCCGGCGGGGAACGTAATCAGCCAGAACCCGGCAGCGGCGACGCAGGTGAACCAGGGTTCCTCCGTCAGCCTGGTGGTCTCGTCGGGTCCTGCCCAGGTGGCAGTGCCCAACGTGGTGGGCATGACCCAGGCTGCAGCGACGACGGCGATTCAGGCTGCAGGTCTGGTGCTGGGCAACGTCACGACGGCCTCCAGCAACTCGGTGGCGGCGGGGAACGTAATCAGTCAGAACCCGGTGTCGGCGACGCAGGTCAACCAAGGTTCTGCAGTCAGCCTGGTGGTCTCAACCGGTCCTGCCCAGGTGCCGAACGTGGTGTCGTTCAGAGTACTATTCAGTAGTCAGAATTACGACGTGACCACCTCCACGCGCAAACGCTTGCCATGGACGATCAACGGCATCCAGGTGGTCTTCTCTGAATCCATTACCACCGGGGGAGCGGCGAGCCTGGGCGGCTTGACAGTGACAGGTTTCAGTGGTCTCGGAACCAACACTCTGACCTGGTTAATCAGTCCTGTGTCGTTAGGCAATGTTAGCGTGTCGCTGTCGGGTAGCGGGCCTAACGCGTTGAAGGGCGCGGCGGGCAACGCCCTCGCTGGCGGCGCTGGGTTCGCCAAAGCGCTGAAGATCCTATGGGGCGATTTCAACGATGATGGGGTGGTCAGCGCTGCAGACTTGGTCGGCGTCAACAATGCTACGATAGCCCCTTACAATGTTTTTGCAGATATGAACGGCGATGGAGCCGTGAACATTTCCGACGTGCAAATGGTGCGAACGAGGGTTGGCACCATTCTACCCTAGGGTATTTGGAAGTTGCATATGACATTCGAGTTATAATAGGAGGCTCCATGAAAGCCAAGGCAAGTTTTCGGCGAATGAATCTCCGGTTGGCGATATTGCTAGTGGCAGGGATCGCAGCATCCCTGCTCTGTTGCGCACCAGCACGAGCGGACTTGCTGACGCTCTCACTGCAGTCACCGCTCACCGTTAATGCGGGCACTTCCGGCCATGGTTTCGATGTGCTGCTGACGAACGCCAGTGGGCCAGCGGTGTTTATCGCTGGCTTCACCTTCGAGATATTGACAGCGAGTCCAGACATAACATTCACGGACGCCAACACCGCTACGGTGTTGGCGTCCTATATTTTCGGTGGAAACTCGTTGTTCTGCCCGACCATAATGGTGACAAACACCGGGCAGGACTTGAGTGCCAGCGATCTTTTTAGTATCCCGGTTTCTGATATTAGCTTGGGCAGTGGCGCAACAGTGGCGCTTGGATACATCTTGTTCGACGTCTCTTCGTTGGCCCCTTCGGAAACGGTTGCCATAACCTTGGCAGCCTTTCCGGCCACCGGCCTCTCGGACAGTCAACTGAACAATATTCCTATAAGCACGTTGTCCGGAAGCCAGATCAACATTGTCGGCTCTGCAAATGTTATACCGGAACCGTCATCGCTGATTCTGCTGCTGACAGGCGTGCCATTGGTTTGGGTTGTGCGGAAGCTGCAGCTGCTCCCTCGCTGATCCGACAAATGAAAGACGAGACCGATCAAGCTGTGTTTATGGTACACGCTCTGGGCAGCTGCAGCAGAGGAGCAAACTTGACATGACGCGACTCCCCATATCGGAAGCTGGAGAGACCTCATCCAGACAGGCTGCAATCCGACTTCAGCATATTCTTACCTTTATCCGCGCGCGGGACAGCTCGTAAAGCTCACGTCGAAGGGAGTTGATGCCAAAGGACCGCCGGTTCTTGCGCAGTCGACGTTCGACGACGACGGCAAGGATACCCCCTGGCTGGCTCGACGGACGTGGACGCTCAAGCACTGAAGCGCATCGATCCGCTAAACGCGCAAGCCACCCTCAAAAAGTCTGGCAAGGTCGTTCAAACCGCGACGCATGTGATCTCCAAGGATGGAAAGGTCCTGACGCTCACCTTCAAAGGGACGAACGCTCAGGGGCAGGCATCCACAACGTGCTCGTATTCGACAAACGGTAACTCTGGCTGCCAGCGCCTCAACCAGCGGCCGCAGCCGGCGGCGGCAAAGGCTTTTCAGATCGGCTTCGCCGAAACTTCGCACAACACCAAGGCGCGGGGCGGATTGGCTACGCGAAAAAAAGAAGTAACAGTTTATCTGACCGAAAAGAAAAACGGGCCGAAAATGAGCGTATCGCTTTATATCCCAACGACAGCAAACAGGTCGCGTCCGTTTTAATCGGATTGAACTTCAACGGAAATCAGGCGATCAGCCATGATCCGGGGATTTCGCTGGCTCTGAGTTGATTGTGCGAAGCTAAAGAAACCGGCACGGTAAATAACACCCATCCCACCGCCGAGCTTCTCTATGATCCGGTAGTGTGAAATGGTCTGGCCGATCATGGAGAATCCATCCACTGGCAATTCGCGCACTGCACTCAGAACAACCTGAATTTGCTGCGATTATGGTGGAGCCGGATCGGCTCTGGATAGCTGAATTCGCAGCATATGCGCGAGTGAGACGGCCAGCGGAAACAGGCACGCTCCCGAGCGGGCATCTGGGAAACTATGCCGTGGCGGCGTTCACTCGGGCAAATTTATCAATTTAGGACTTCACAGGATAATGTTCCCATTGATGGATGGTAACGCTTCACCAACATAGGATATTAGATATTGGGAGTGCTTTGACTTTGCCCGTGACTTTGCCCGCGAGGATCGGAAATGATCGGCAATTACCCTACAATACCCAAAGTAGAGAAATGGATAAGTGGCTTATTATCACCTTCTTTACAGTAATTTGCAGGATGTGGCTCTACGACTTAAAATCCTGGGCCTCGCAAGGGGCGTGCGGGTTCGATTCCCGCCCTCGGCACCAGCAAAGCTCGCGTCGTTAGCCGGTTTGAAAGCATCCAACATCATCCACCATCGCCTCGAAATCCCGTCGAAATACCCAAACTGTGCCCGCAACAAACAAAGCGCAGCCAACTGCAGCAATGGTCGGGTGGTCGGGCAGGCTTCTGCCATGGGTTCAGAGATAACGAGCCGATCTGGGGAAATCTCTCTCCCGGATGCCATGTGCCCCAGGAGCTGCTGGTATGCGGCCAGGACCGAGAAAATGGGCTGTGATGGCCTAACTGCCATTCCCCTGCCTGAGAAGGCGACGAAAGCGTGGCTCACCGGCGGCCTGAACGGTCAGACATGTTGGGCGTACCAATCAGATCGGACGGGAGCAGACCGAGTGTATCGTTTCGTCGCGGCCTCCCGGGAGGATATAATGAAATGAGCGTCTTCAGGCAAGCAAGAGGTCATGCTAATGGAGACATCCGGACAGTGCGAAGCGGTCCGGTGGTATCCTGAGCCATGCGCGGGGGGCTTCGCTTGTGAGGCGCCACCACCTGCGCCTCCGATACCCCAACTGCTCGATAAAGTTCGCGAGGAAATCCACCCCTGGGGCAGAATCGAGAGGCCGGCGTCGCGCCGCCGGTTTGTACTCGGGTTGAAGGGTGGGTTCCGCGGCGTATCTGGCTAAGCGGGCTAAACCAGCCTCGTCGAAACTGAGGTTTTACAGCAAGATGGACACGGCCGGGCTGCCGCAATTTCAGGTACACCGCCGCCGCTGGCGTTAGCTGCTGGTTTTGACGTTTTAGCACCTTGACTTCATAATGTCATAGCGTTACGCTTGGGGCCGGAGGATTTGATCCATGAGTGACACGGCTACTCGTTCTACCATCTACTTCGAACCCGACCTTCATCGGGCGCTACGGTTAAAGGCTGCGCATACACGACGCTCAATTTCCGATCTCGTAAACAACGCAGTACGGCAGGCTCTGCAGGAGGATCAAGAGGATCTGGCAGCATTCGAGGAGCGAGTGAACGAACCGCTGATCAGCTACGAAGAACTCCTGAAGGACCTAAAGAAGCATGGGAAGATATAGGGTCGTCTTCCGTAAATCCGTTGCCCAGGATATGCGTCGAATCCCGGATCGGGACCTTCGGAGGATTCTCGCCACCATTGACTCTTTGTCTGAAGATCCTCGACCCGCAGGTATCGAGAAGCTTTCGGGACAGGAGAGGTACCGGGTGCGCCAAGGGGACTATCGGATCATCTATGAGATCAAGGACGAGGACGTGATCGTTGTTGTCGTAAAGGTAGGCCATCGAAAGGATGTGTATCGGCGCAGCTAACCGAGCGCTGCGGCGGGCGCGGAAAACCGCGCCGCTGAACGCTGGTGTCAGGAGGCCAGAAAAGCGGAAACCATGAGAGACTGCGTACGGCAGCTTCGCCCAAGAACCTTGATTTACCTGCTTGAATGTCTATTCGGGGGAGGGCTTCTTTGCTGGCTTCCAAGCATCGTCATGCACTTCTGGCGGGGTCAGACGTTCTCAGGAGTCGATGCCCTTATTCTGACATTAGCTTTGCCCGCAGTTGCTGCTGCGTCGGCTTTTGCTGCAAGACGATTCTCGCGTGTGAATTGACTACGTTCTTTGACCCCCTTGATAATTTGCTTTGGGCTATGGCTTCTCGGCCCGACCGCCAGGTTTCTAGATGCTACTTGGAGCGGGGGTGGCTTTTCGAAGGCTGGCGCGTGGGGAAATCTCCTGTTCTTAACTGCAATATTTCCTGCAGGCACGTTCATAATGTCCACGTACGATGGTAGCCTCTTGGGAGTGCTATTTGCCAGCGTGACTTTAGTGGTTCTCCTCTTCCGGAATCTGCGGATGAGCGAGAATGGTAGCACTGCGTGACAGAGTCGACTTGGTTGTGCGACCTAGGAATATAGAGCATGATCGCCTAACAAGCCACTGCAGCCGCCGAGCCCCGCAGTCGCATTGAGTTGAATCAGCAGCACGGCCGAGCGGGGCTCGCGGCTGAGCGGCGAGCCGTTAGAGGTCGCGGGGCTGCAGCCATATATTTGTATGGCTACTTGTTCCCTACTCTGCTATGCTTTGGGTATGCCAAAGGCCGGATTCGTCTGGGACACGAAGAAAAACCTTGAGAACCAGGCAAAGCACGTGGTGCCTTTTGAAGAAGCTCAATATGCTTTCGCCGACCCTCGGCGTGTAATCGCGGAGGATCTCTCGCACAGCGGTAAGGAGAAGAGGTACTACTGCTTTGGCTTGGTTGGTGGTGGAGTACTCACGGTAAAGTTCACCTACCGAGGGAGTATCATCCGTATCTTCGGTGCCGGTTACTGGCGCAAAGGTAAGGGCGTCTATGAGCAAACGAATAAGATACACCGATGAGCCGCTTGGGCGACTTAAGGTGATTCCTGATTTTTTGCCAGCCCCCGAGGAACTTGCATTTCGGGAGGAGGGCGTAAAGGTCACCATTGCGCTTTCAAAGCGCAGCGTCGACTTCTTCAAGCGCGAGGCGCAGAGGCACGGCACGCAGTACCAGCGGATGATCCGCAGACTGCTCGACCGCTATACCCAGTTCCATTCCGAGCGACCTCTAACAACGCGCTCCAGCGGTCAGCCGCGCACGGCGCATCGCAGCAAACAAAACCGAGGAAATCCCAAGCGCGGCCGCCGCTAAGCGCGAGCGTTAGACCGACCGAGTGTGAGGCCAGGTGAAAGGGTTGAGCCATGACCGAACGGCAGTTTCTCTGGGGTCTGTCGGGCGGGGTCAGCGTCTTCGCGATTGCTGGCGCGTTCTGGTTTGGCCTGGCCTTCAGCAGTGTGCTTACGCCGCGGACTGAATGGTGGGTGTGGAGTCTGTCGACCGGGTTGCAGGTTGGTGCGTGTGCAGGACTGCTCTGGGCCGGGGTTCGGCTTCGACGTCGATCGGGGTTCAGGGCATCCGAATTACGGCACAGAGGTGCGCCGCAGCAAGGCGAGACGCGACACCTTCGTGTGGGGTTCGCCTGGACAACAGTCGGCCAGACGCTCCTGATCGCACTGGGCGTCTGGTGGTGCGTGCGAACGGACCGGCAGGAGATGATCTGGCCCTGGATTGGTCTGATCGTCGGTCTGCATCTAGTTCCGCTGGCTCGGCTGTTCCACGTTCGCGCGTACTATGTGAGCGCGCTGGCGGGCAGCATCATCTCGCTCGTGAGCTTCACCGGACTGACAAATCCTCACAACCTGGCGTATCTTGGGGGCGGAATGGCGGCGGTCATGTGGCTCTCGGCGGCGTATCTCGTCTGGAATGCGGACCGGATCACATCTGACGCCGTGCGGGAGCCGTGGGCGGTCTCACGCCGCGCGGCACCCGACGGCCATCGGTGAATCGCGACTGGCCGCGGGTGAGTGCGAGCCATTAGACTGTCCACGCGATCGAGCAACTGCGAATCACGCCCCGAGTGATTGGCCCAGATGCGGCAACATCCATAACGTGGAGAGGCCTTACTCTGGGCATCTGCATTGGCCGGATCTGGATGTGGATCTAGAAGTCGAATCGATTGAACACCCTGAGAAGTACCCACTCGTATCAAAAGGACGCGCATAACAAAGCGCTCCAGCGGACGTGAAAGAGTCGCGCCGCTGAGCGCTGGCGTTAGGCGCCAATCCCGCCACAAGGAGTCGGGAGGATTCAACAACCAGAACTTGGTAATAGTGGCGGCAGGGCCAGGGCTCCATACCAAATGCAATCGTTTGGTCATTTGGAACTTGACGAAAATCGCGCGGCTTTTGGTCTCGGAATGCAATCCCGGCGCGGAGAGGGCCCCGCGCGCTACAATCAAGCCAATCTGCGCTAACCAGGTTTACCAGATTGATCCGCCTCGCCGGCCGGATGAGGGAGAAGCGGGGAAGCCTTCCCACATCCCGCCATGCTATTTTCCAGCGGGGATACGCCGTTTCAGTTCCATGAACCAGTTCTGGACGAGGATCATCTGGGTGATAGCGTGAGGATCATCTTCCTCCGACTTTGCCATCAGGAATCTCCAGCAGCTCCATGGCAATGAAGTGCTGGCCTTCATGCTGGTTGATTTCGTGAATCGTGCAGATATTCGGATGATTGAGAGCCGAAGCAGACTTGGCTTCCCGCTGAAATCGTTCCAGCGCATGTCGGACTTTCCTGTTTGACCCTGTGCAGGTCTCGATTAGAATCCTTGGGTAGGCGCCATGCGGGCAATCCTGCCGCGGCAAGCGTCGAAGTCAGGCTGCGTCGCCCCCGCCGCGTCGGTTGGCACGACCCAATCAGATCGGGCTCATCTGGCGGCGAAGAACAAACGGCAAGTCGAAGGAGGGGAGATGAACCATCGGTGGATCAGAGCATTCCAGGTTCTCGCAGTATCAATGGCCATCATGCTTGCGGCGGGAGCGGTCAGCGCGCAGCAGGCCGGCTCGGACCTGTTCGGCTCCCAGAATCCCCGCTGGCCACGGACCGAAAAACCCCAGCTCCACGGCAAGCACTGGGCCGCACTTACAGGAAAGCCGCTGGGAGCAACGGCAGGAGCGATGATGTTCCAGCAGGGCGGGAACGCCGCCGACTCCGCGTGCGCCATGCTTGCCGTCGTCTGCACGATGATCGATACGCTGAGCTGGGGGGGAGAGACCCAGGCCCTGATCTATAACCCAAACACGAAAAAGGTTTACGCCATCAACGGCCTGGGTGTAGCGCCCACGGGCGCGACCGCGGAGTTCTTCCTCAGCAAGGGCATGGCCTACCCGCCAAACGAAGGTCCTCTGGCGGCGGTCACGCCGGGAACCCCGGGCGGCCTGCTCACCATGCTGGCCGAATTCGGCACGATGAGCCTGAAACAGGTCCTGGCGCCCGCGCTGGAGATGGCAAAGAACGGGTATCCCGTCGAGGCACAGGCAGCCAATGCCTGGGAGGGGTCGAAGAAAACCCTCGCTCAGTGGTCCTACTCGAAAAAAACCTTCCTCACGCACTACGACGCAAGCGACGAGAAAAAACGCTGGGCTCCGGAATCGGGCGAAATCTGGACTCAACCGGATCTGGCCAACACTCTGCAAAAGCTCATCGATGCGGAACAGGCGGCATTGCAGAAGGGCAAGAGCAGGAAAGAAGCGATCTACGCAGCCTACGACCGCTTCTACAAGGGCGATATCGCCCAGGAGTTCTGCCGCGGTTCACAGGAACAGGGCGGCCTGCACACGCCGGCCGACCTGGCAAACTGGAAATGCTACGTCGAAGAACCGGTGAAGACCAGCTACAAGGGCGTCGATGTCTACAAGCTTAACTGCTGGCAGCAGGGACCCGTCCTCCTGCAAGCGCTCAACATCCTCGAGGGGATCGATCTCAAATCCATGGGCTATAACAGCCCGCAGTATATCCACACCTTATACCAGGTGATGAACCTGGCCTACGCCGACCGCGATTTCTATTACGGCGACCCGTATGTCCCGCCCGAGGAACCTATCAAGGGCCTGCTCTCGAAGGAGTACGCCGCTGAACGGCGCAAGCTGATCCGCGGGGAGAAAAACGATCCGAGCGTAAAGCCGGGCGACCCGTACCCCTTCCAGGGAGGAGTAAATCCATACAAGAATCTGCTCGAGAAGTGGAGCAACGTCGGCGCAGTGGATCACAATCTGTGGAGCGAGTCGGAGTTGGCCGAGTGGCACGATCAGTTCACCGCCGGCACCACTTCGATTCAGAGCGCCGACGAAAAAGGTTGGGTCGTTTCCGTGACGCCGAGCGGCGGCTGGAATCCCGCCTGCATCGCGGGCAACACGGGCATCGGCATGAGCCAGAGAATGCAGGCGTTCGTTTTGAACGAGGCGAAGAATCCCTTCAACGTCCTGCACCCCGGGCAACGGCCGCGTTCCACCCTGTCGCCGAGCCTGGCGTTGAAGGACGGCAGACCCTTCCTGTCCTGGTCCATCCAGGGCGGAGACGAGCAGGACCAACGCTGCCTGCAGCACTTCCTGAATATTGTCGAGTGGGGCGCTACGGTCCAGCAGGCATGTGAAGCCCCGGACCTGACGAGCGGCCAGATGCAGAGCTCGTTCGGCACTCACGTGGCCACACCCGGCGACCTGAGAGTTGATGCGCGCACGCCGGCAGAAATCATCAAGGCGCTTGGAGGCATGGGTTACAAGGTTATGACGGCTCAGCGAAACTCCGGCCCCATGAACTCGATCTTCTTCGACTGGAAGCACGGCAGCTTCTGGGCCGGCTCGAGCAACAACGGCGAGGACTACGGCATCATCTGGTGATCCGGCGGGACCAGACCCCACGAATAGGAGGCACAGAATGTCCAACGCAAGCACACGCTTAATCGTCGCGATTAGCTTCGTTTTTTATTTGGCCGGCGCGGCAGTCTGCCTGGCCCAGCAGCAGCCTGTGACGGTACAGCAGATCAAGGGAAACATTTACATGGTCAAAGGCGGATCCGGCGCTAATACGGGCTTCTTTATCGGCGATAAGGAAGTTTTGGTCATCGATGCCAAGATGACTGCCGATTCCACCAAGCAGGAGATCGGCGAGATCAGAAAGCTCACCGACAAGCCGATCACCCGGATTGTGATCACCCACAGTGACGGCGACCACGTGAACGGGCTGAACGGCTTCCCTACCGGACTCAAGATCTACGCGCATCCGCAGACGAAGAAAGACATGGAGGAAGCAGCAAAGGCCGCGAACACGCAATATCTAAATGATTACCTCCCGAACGAAGTCTGCGCGCCCTGCGCCGCCTCGAAGAGCAGCGTGATGGGCATCAAAATCGGCAGCGAGGAGGTGCTGCTTTATTACTTCGGGCCGGCTCATACCAGCGGTGATCTCGTGGTCTTCTTTCCGGCAGAGCGAGTCGCATTCGTCGGCGACCTGGCCTTCGTCGGGCGCGATCCTCTCATTCATCGTCAGAAGGGGGGCACCTCGATCGGATATGTGGATACCCTGAAAGCCATGCTTGCGCTCAAGGCCGAGACCTTCATCGCTGGCCACAACGAACCGCTGAGCAATCAGGACATCCAGGCTCTCGCAGCTTCAATCGAGGAAAAGCAGAGCAAAGTGAAGGCTTTGATTGCCGAAGGCAAATCCCTCGATGATATCAAGAAGGCCTTCGGCATCCAGACCGCTGCGGCTCAACCCGGCCGGACTAGTTTCCCGAGCCTGATCGAGGTGATCTACCTGGAGCTCACCGAGAGGAAGTAAACGCGCCGCATCATCGGCTTTCACCAGACTTCATTTTCTCTGGTCGAATCCGGGTTCTTAAGCTTGCTTGGGACATGGTGGTGCGGCATGAGGTCGGACCACGATCAACAATTTGGCCGAACAGCGTTACCGTGCATCGAGGCCGATTTTCAAACCCTTGCGCTCGATTTTCGCACCAAGTATTGCAGGCGCTGCAGCTGACAGGTTGGTTGAAGCTGGGGTCAGGCCTGGAAAATTTGTTTTCCCCGGCGAGCCTCAAGGGCAACCGGAATGGCTGGCGCAAAAATAAATTTTCCAGACCTGACCCCCATCCTTGAACTACGCGACGAAGAGATAGCCGACATTCGCTTTACCCCTTCGATCAAGGAATATGAAGACCTGAGGATTTATGCCGTGGAGGCTGGGGCCACCCATCACGGGCTTCCTGCAACTGCTCCGCAAGATCAATTTCCCCAAATAGCCAGTGACTTAACGATCAAGAATCGACACGCCGGAAGAAAGACATTATCTTTAAATCCCCTATTAACCCATGGATAAATTGCCGTGACTCATCAGCAATTGTATGAAGGTTTGCCACCAGATCTACTTTGGTTGCAGATCATATGCGTTGGAGATTGGTTGCCAAGATCTGCCGAAAAGGACTAATGTGGGTGCCGTATGCCCATGAAAAAGCAAAGTTTCAGGCAAGGCGGAAAACTGCGCATCGGCGATGATTGGAATGCGATAACGATCATTGCGCTTTCCCAGCAGAGCCCGTTGAAGGCGCTGGCAGAGCTGGTTGAAAACGCCATCGATGCTCAGGCCGGGAGTATCGTCATCACGCGTGGCAAGGAGAAGGGTGAGAACTACCTTCGGATCGTCGACGACGGCGCGGGAATCCCGCGGAATTCCTCCGGTGTGCCCGACTATCAGTATGTGGCCACGCACATCTGCGATTCGCTCAAGCGTGGCCTTCGTCGTGAAGAACGCAAAGAGATCCAGGGAGAGTTCGGCATCGGCCTGCTCAGTTTCTGGACACTGGGCGAGGAGTTGACCCTCATATCGGCCGGCACGGATGGCCGCACTTATGAAATGCGGATGCGCAAAGGGGACCCGCGTTATGCGATTACGGAGCGGCGCCGGCTCTTTACCAGCAAAGGCACCGAGGTGATCATTCGGCCGCTGCTGCCGGGAATCCGGCATTTGAGCGGGGAGAAGATCCAATGGTACCTCGCCTCGGAACTGCGGGACCGGCTCAAGCGCTCGGGCGTGCGCATCCAGGTGATCGACCGCCAGGCGCGTGCGCAATACTCGGTGACCCCACGCGAATTCGCCGGCCAGTTGCTGCATCAGATCCCTGCCGCGGAGACCCCTTTTGGTGAAGTATATATTGAAGTGTATCTGGACAATCCGCAGCCGGAAAACCGCATCGGCTTGTACCGCCACGGAACCCGCGTTTTGGAGGATATTGCGGCTCTGGATGATTTTCATCGCGCCCCGTGGACATCGGGCTACCTTCAGGGAATTATCGATGCGCCATTTCTGACCCTGACGCCGGGCACCCGCACCGGCATTCTCCAGGATGAGCGGTACGCCGCATTCTGCGCAGCGCTGGAAACCGCCGAAAAGCTCCTGGAAGGCGCAATCGAAGAGCAACGGCGCGCCGCCGAGGACCAGGCTAGCCGCGAAATCCTGCGCGCTATCCACCGCGCGTTTCGCGAAGCCTTGCTGGCTTTGCCAGCGGAAGAGTACGATTGGTTCCAGATCCCGGACGGCAAAGAAACAACCAGATCCGGAACTCGTGGAGCCGGGCTTGGAATCGGTGCCGCCGATGCCGAGACAATGGCCCAGGATGAGGATCGCGGTGCCCGTCAGAAGGAATTCTTCGACTTTCCCGGCCCTTTATATGGCGTCGTGATTTCTCCGGCGTCGTGTACCGTGTCGGTCGGTCAGAACAAAAACCTGCGCGCCATCGCGCGCGACCGCGAGCGCCGCGTAGTAGTGGAAAACCTGACCTATCAATGGGAGATCCTCGAAGGCGCGGGCAGGTTGCTGAATGCCAGAGCGGAAATCGTCACCTTCCAGGCGCCGGAGGAGCCGGGCCTGACGCGCCTCGGGATTCGTGTGACGCTAAGAGAATCGGAGTGCGCGGCGGAAGGTCTCGTTACCGTGACCGACGCGCTTCTGCCCGAGACCGCCAAACCGTTGCGCAGCCGGCAGGGTCTGCCCGCTTACACATTCCAGCGCGCTCCCGGCGAATTGTGGCGTTCACGCTTCGAGGAAGAACGCAACCTGATCATCATCAACAACGCTCACCGCGACTTCATCTACGCCTCGCGTAACAAAGCGCTCAAGCTGCGCTACCTGTGCCGGCTGTATATGAAGGAACTCGTGCATGCAAACTTCCCCGGGCTGCCCCCGGAACGCCTGCTCGAGCGCATGGTGGAGCTTTCGCTTTACACCGAGGAACATCTGCGCTGACTGCGCCGAAACCGATACTGAACCTGGAGTCGTTGCAATCATCAACTGGTTCGCCAGGCCGGTGTGCGAGGCGGTGGCGCGTCAAATCATTTTGATCAATCGCAAGGCCCCAAAAGCGCTCTCACTCAGAATCGTTGATCAGGTTCGCAGATTCGTTTTCAAATTGGCAGATATGAGGGTCGAAGGCAGACGGGAGATCTAGGAGCCCGTCCGAGAATTAGGAGGGGTCGCGCGCATGGGGCTTGCGGGGCGAGCTCAAGGCGCGAGGAGGAGGCGATGTCGGTGCACATCGTT
>JBGQNR010000185.1:0-12980 GCA_041501225.1 Acidobacteriota bacterium | reverse complement strand
GTACGAGCCATCCGACAGACCAACGGGGCACGTTTAAAACACCCCTTGCCGACAAATCATCCACGATGTTTCTCGCGAGGCGCCAGGGTCCTTGAGGTTGCAGTGATGCGGCCGCGCATGCAAGGCTGCAGGCATCAGGAGGGATGTTGACCCGCAAGGTACCGGGAGCGTAAGTACCCTGCACGTGTTCCTCATACAGAGCAAGTGCCATGTTCCTGCTCAAGGCTTCCGAATCCTTGATTACCATGAGACGGTCGGTTGTCCCCGAAGTGGCAAAATATTGCCATGTTGCCCGGTCTATGATCCGAGAGGTAATTCGATCTGGAAAATTTGCGGCGATCTGGTGTTTGTCGATGGTAGGAACTCCAATAAGATCCTCCATCGTCTTGATGTCCGAAGCACGTGTTCCCGCCAAGCCAAAGGTTTCGGCATAATAAGGAACAGTTTTTTCGCAATGCTCCACGAGAGACCTGAATCGGTCGATTTGGATTTGTTTTAGCTCATCACGGTCTGCGCGATCCAAAGATTGCAGTCTTTTATATGTTGGCCACGGCGGGTTTTTGGCAAAGCGCAGCCAGAAGGGCATCAGCACCGTTCGCGAAATAAAGCTCTGCAGGGACATAAACTCTGCTGCCTCCAGTTCTTATTGAGATCTCAGCTGTCGCCCTAATGATTGGCGGGGATTAAGCAGTTACACCTCAATCACCTGTCCAGTTTTTGGGGTACACTATACGGTGCCGGTTTAGGTATTGAGATCGACCCCGCTTATGTAGGAAAGCACCAGGCCGTGAAATTGTGACTCCAATTCATTTTTCCTGAAGAGATTTCAAACAAGACCAGATAACCTCGGGGCCTTGAACGGCATTTGCAGGCAGGCGGCCATTTTTACCAAAAACCAACATAGCTTCCGCTTCCTCAATCGTGCATTTCGATTCGTCTATCCTGCCGGTTTTATCTTTAACAGCATCAATATTCAACCCAAGGCGTCTTGCCATGAAATCATACATGGCTAACCGTTTTGAAATCCCATAATCATGGCCTTCGTCAGCAAAATGGACATTTTCAATGTTTTCCTCTTTTTCATACAGACTGTATACTTTCTGCAAATAAGGAAACTCAATGGTAGGAACAGTCTGCGTCCAATCGGCGCCGTCAGATATGACAAGCTGCGGGCGTGGGGACGCCATGGCTGCTATTTCAGCATTGTTTGTACCCAGATCCGAACATGAATGAATCGGCAGACCACTCTCGCACGGACAGCCGCCAAAGAAATGAGAAGAGACCATCACCACGGGCACGCTCAGCGCGATCCGGTCGTCAAGAGCGGCGATCAGAAAGGACTGGGTTCCGCCCCCTGAGGCAGCTGTGACACCGACGCGCTTAGGATCCACATATTGCAGGGACGTAAGAAAATCAATCACTCTCATTGAATTCCAGGTTTGCATCGTCAAGGCAAGGCCGGTGCGATGTACTTCAGGATCGACCTGCAAAACTGATTCACCCCAGGCAAACATATCATAGCTGAACACTACGGCGCCCATCCTAGCCAGTGTGGCACAGCGGTATTGCTGATCGGGACGATAACGACCACGCTGATCGAGGATCGATTTATCAGTATTATCATAGAAATGGCCATGCGGGCTCAGCACCGCGGCAAAAGGGCCATTTGCCTTCAAAGGCCTGTAGAGTGAGCCACATAGATAAACGCCCGGCAGTGTTTCAAGAGCCACGTTCTCGATGGTATAGCCATCCATCATTCTTTTTGGTGTATAAATCGGATTTAGGAGAGTTTTCTTGGGAAGGGGTGAGAGACGCATCTGCTCAAGGAAACATTGGCGAAGCTCAGTTTTACGATTTTCCCAGGCCTGAAGAACGGGATAACTGGAGAGGAGCTGATCGAGGTGCTTTTTCCCTTCTTCAACGGGTCTGCGGTAATATTCATATTTATTCAGCTGGTACACATTTTCGCTTTTCTTCTGGAAAACCATGTCCAACGGCATCAGAATACTGGCCAGAGTAGCCTCGAGGTCGACCCGGTAGCGCCATGTCGGGTATACTACAAACAGACCCTTTACACTATTTTCAGCGTACTCAAGCTTGACTTTGTATTTTCTCTCTACATCGGAAAGAACCTCTTTAAGGGGTCTTCTGTACACCTGTTCTGGTTTTTGAGCATCGGCTGTCCGGAATAGAGCCAAGAGACAAAGCAGAATCAAAAGTTTGGTTTTCATTGTTTTAGCCCAGGTAGTTGGTTTCAAACCTGCCTTTTTATGCGTCTGATCTTCTCAAACAATGGATGAAATACGAAGAACAAACTGGCATCTCGCTCAATTTTCGGTACGATAGCAGCAGTCGCCTTGTCAACTAATCCGGCTTGCGCGGCAACCGCGTTCCTGGGCCATTTTACCTCGATTCGTGGCTGTGGACCGAATAATAGAAAAGAGCCTTTTGGGGCTGGCCAGAGCCGGACATAGGTTGGGTCGGAAGGTCGGCAGAATTGTTCCGGCTGCCGAGTTTGAGGGGTCGATAGATGATAGAGATGGGAAGGGGCGGGAATGCTGGTGTTGCTGCCGGTCTCAGAGTTTGCGAGGAACCCTTTTCTCCATCGTTTTCTCCATGAGACACACGTCGGTGACTCCCTATTACGTGCGCATTGATTTTCTCATCATCTTCTCATTGGGCAATCGGTACCCTTCTTTGCGAATCGGTGGGGAGGGATGGCTCGGCATCTAAAAGGATGCGACGAAAATCATTATTTGGCGCCTATGAGAGGGCTGAAATGAGGACGGCGCAATTCGCGCTACGGAACATCAAATTCTATAAACGCTGGGGGCATATTGCGATTTTCCAAAATACTCCAAATTATGGTCAACCTGACGGTATTGGCTGTGTCGCTTTATCCTGCTTACGCCCAGGAGCGAATGAAGTTGACGCCCTGCTCGGCACCCATCGTTCTCGATGGATTGCTGAACGAACCCTGCTGGCAGCGGGCTCAGATCATTTCGGATTTTCGCCAGCGAAATCCCCTGGAAGGAGAGCCCGGCAGCGAAAAGACCGAGATCCGCGCGGTCTATTACGGAAAAACCCTGTATCTCGGCGTGGTATGTGAGGATTCCAATCCGGAGCTGATCGTTGCCAAGGAGATGAGGCGCGACGGTGATATCGAAGCGGATGACAACTTCGCCGTTATCCTCGACACCTATCTCGATCACCGCAATGCCTTTTATTTTGTCGTGAATCCTAATGGGGCCAGGAAGGATGCCCTGGTCGTCGACGAAGGCAACAATATTAACGTCAACTGGAACGGAGTCTGGGATGTGAAAGCGATCAGGACCGATAAGGGCTGGCAATTCGAAATGATGATCCCTTTTGACAGTCTGCGCTTTAAGAACTCCGACCCTCAGCTCTGGGGCATAAATTTCCGCAGAATGATCCGGAGGAAAAACGAGGAGGTCCTCTGGCAAGCCTATCGCCGTAATGACGGCCTGATGAGAATCTCCAAAGCCGGTCTGCTGGAGGAAATCCCCAAGATTCAAGCGGCGTACCGCTATGAAATCCGGCCTTACGTCTCCGTCGCCATGACCGATACCCTCCCTCCGGGGAATGTTCAAAATCCGCTGCTGGTCCGGGACTACCAGGCCAGAGTGGGCGGCGACGGCAGGATCAAGCTATCCAAGAATCTGACGGCGGATCTTACCGTCAATACCGACTTTGGCCAAACCGAGGTCGATCAGGCGGTATTGAATTTGACGCGTTTTCCGGTCATGTTTCCCGAGAAGCGGGAATTCTTCCTGGAGAACGCCGGCTTCTTCGATTTCTTATCGCCCGGCAGCACGAGTGTTTTCTTCAGCCGGCGCATCGGGCTCTCGGCTAAGGGTGAGCCCATTCCTATCAATGTCGGAGGCAGGATCACCGGGAAAATCGGCAAGTTCGATCTGGGATTCCTGAACGTGCATACCCGCTCCCTTGAGTCGAATCCCGCAGCCGACTACACCGCCTTCAGGCCCAAATACGGAATACTCAAAAAGTCGTACGTCGGAGGCATATTCACCAACGTCTATAATCCTCAGGACGGGAACCGCAATCAGGCTTATGGCCTGGACAGCGTGTTTTCATTCGACAACTTTTTTGGCCAGAACCTTTCCATCGCCTCCTCGATCGTCCAGACCTCGACCCCGGGATTGAAGGGCGACCGGTCGTCCGGGTATGTCGCGGTAAGCTACCCGAATGATTGGCTGGAAGCATTCTTCAACTACAGTTTTATCCAGAAGAACTTCAATCCTGAGCTGGGATTCTTGAGACGCAAAGCGGTCGAGCAATATTCCGCCAAGTGGCGTTTCCAGCCGCGTCCTCCGGCCCCTTGGAACAAGTGGATACGTCAGCTTTATATCAAGCCCCTGGAAATCAGCGTTCACAACAGCCTCCCGAGCCGTAAACTGGAGTCCCTGAACCAGGAATTCAGGCCGATCGGGATCGACTTTCAAAGCGGGGAGTCCTTTGAATTCAACATCGTCCGCCATTTCGATCGATTGGACGAAGACTTCAATATTTTCGGGGACACCATCGTTCCTCACGGCCGGTACTGGTGGAATAGTTATGAGCTGCAGTTCGGCACGGCGGAGAAACGGCGCTGGATCTTGGGTTCGGGAATCAGCTGGGGGAAGTACTACAACGCCGATATGAAAGAGATCAGCTTCGAGGGCGTTTTCAAATTCACCAATCATTTCAACCTCAGCGGCAGTTATGCCACCAATCGTTTGGATTTTCTCGGCTCGGGATTCAGAACGCACGAGGTAGCTTCGCGCTTAGTGTATGCCTTCAGCAACCGTGCCAACCTTCAGGTCTTTGCGCAGTGGAATAACGATTCCAAGGTCGCGAATGTGTACATTCGCCTGCACATCATCCCCAAGATCGGCAGCGACATCTATGGCGTCGTGAATCAGCTGTTCGATTCCGGGCGCAGCAAGGGCCGCTCTGCCATCGGGCGAGCCGTTCGCGGAAAGATTGTCTATCCCATTTATCGTTGAAATGCTCGTCAATGCAGGGGGTCGTATCTGTAGATTCTGGTTTTTAGATTAGAGCCGGCGTGCACAACGCTTGGTTGACGGGAATGACCGAAGGCAGCCGTATGCTGACGTCAGCTTTTCTAATGTAAAAACTGGATACTACAGATACGGCCCCCATGCCCGGCCCCCATGCCTGCTAGGCTAGTGCCTGACGCACCTCGTCCAGAAAACCACGCACCTTGACCTTGGGATCTCCCTCGCCGAGAGTTTCGATCGGAATATAGCCGCGGTAACCGGCCTCTTTAAAGATCCGGAAAAGACGGGCGAGATCAGTCTTTACTTCCTTTTCCTTGAAGTAAAGGCTCTCCTTAATCTGGCACGTGACTGCATAGGGAAGCACCTGGGCGATCTCTTCATAAGGGTCAGCGGTCCGGAAGCTGCCAATGTCAAGATTCAAGGCGAACCATTCCGAGTCTACTGATTTCAAGATACGCAGGACCTGCGTGGGCGTCTTGATAAAGTCGTTGTGGTTCTGGATGACGATCAGGACGCCGGATCTGGCAGCATCTTCCACACATTTTCGAATCCCGTCCACAATCCAGCCGTGCACCTCATCCCCGGTGTGTCCGTCGGAGATGCCCTTGCCGGCAAAGACGCGCAGCACCGGCGCACCCAGTCGCGCGGCGCACTCGATCCACGACTTGACCATCTCGACGTCTGCCCCCCTGAGGGCAGGGTCCGGCACGGTGAAATCGTTGCGGACACCAGTTCCGCTGATGTCGAGCCCGAGGATGAAGGCCTTGCGCTTGATGTGGTAGAGATAGTCATTGGGTGGCACTTTCGGATAACCCGGGAAATAGTAGCCAGTCGGATCTACCGCGTCAAAGCCGAGCTGCGCGCAGTACTCCAGCACGGCATCGAGCGTCAACTCGCCACTCAGGAGCGGACGGTTGAAACAAAAGAGATTGCAGCTGATCTTCAGCTTTGAACCACCGGTTCTCTCGACCCTGGTCTGGGTCGACAGATTTCGGCCGGCATGACCAACCGCAGAGTAACCCAGTGAAGATGCGAAACAGGCACTTTTTATGAAGGACCTTCGATTCATTGCTCCCTCCTCGGCAAGCTCGCCCTCATGCGGCGGCGCTGATCCGTGCGGTTCCAGACAGAACCGACGCCAGGTTTTCGACCACTTTATGCTGCCTTGCAGTCACACAACTCCCGCGGCGCCCCGTCGTCCGCCACCAGTTTCATGCGACCGGTCTCCGGATCGCCTTTTCGCAGTTCGCGCGCGGCACGAAAATGTCCTGCCACGCAAGCGCGCATTCCTCGACCACTTGCAGGCAATATTCCAGGCGCCCAAGATTGCGGTCGATATTGTGGGTGCTGAAAGAAAACTTCACCCCTGCCTGCTTGGCCAGCTTGATGAAGCGCGCACTCGGGACGCGGTAGCGGTTGTTGATTTCTATTGCCACCTTTTTTCGCCGCGGCGTCCAGTCGTCTCTGCGGGCAACGAGTGGGACGGCGATCATCGAGCCCAGGAATGATCTTCGGTATAATGTGGCCATACCTGCCCCAGAAAGACTCTTACCGTTGTACAAGGTCTTTCTCCACCATACTACTATGAAAGCGGTCTTGTGCTTTTCATGGTTGTTCCGTCTAACTCATAAGTCCGGCCTTTCTGAGTTTTCAGGGTCATGACCTTTTCGCCATAGCGAACCCGGCACAGGCCACCCAGTCGGGACAAGATCGCAGCCGCGGCCAATCGGGATGCTCTCCACGTCATATCCACGACGAATCCGCCGCGCGCGCAAAGCCCGCGCACGCTCCCCGCAGGCCATGCGTCCGGGAGCGCGGGGAGCAGGTGGAGCTCGCCGGTGTGGCTCTGCAAGAGCATCTCCGCGATTCCGGCGGTACCGCCGAAGTTGCCGTCGATCTGGAAGGGCGGATGCGAACAAAAAAGGTTGGGCATAACTCCGCCCCGGTCGTATCGTCCCGGCCCGCTGCGCGCGGGCTGCAGCAGGTTGCGCACGAGCTTGTAGGCGTGGTTGCCGTCTTCCATGCGGGCCCAGAAATTGATCTTCCATGCCCGTGACCAGCCGGTGCCCTCGTCCCCGCGCAGTTCCAGGGTCTTGCGCGCTGCGGCAAAGAGCTCCGGGTTGGCGCGCCGCGTAATCTGATCTCCGGGATGCAATGGATAGAGATGAGATATGTGGCGGTGGAGCGGATCCTGTTCCGCGAAGTCGTGCGACCATTCCATTAGTTGCCCTCGGCTCCCGATCCGGTAAGGCCGGATCCTCTCCACCTTCGCTTTCAGCTCCTTCTGCAATTCTTCATCTCGTCCCAACAGCTCGGCGGCACGGATACAATTGGCGAACAACTCCCGGATGATCGCCAGATCCATTGTAGGGCCCATGCAAATGCCTGCCGTCTGTTGTTTGCCGTTTTTGTCCGTATACTGGAAAAGATTTTCTGGTGAGTTGCCGGCGGGAGTGACCAGCTTGCCGCTGCCGTCATCTACCAGCCAGTCACTGTAAAACTCCGCCGCTCCGCGCATCTGAGGATAGGCCTGCTCCAGGAAACGGCGGTCGCCGGTGAAGAGATAGTGCTCCCAAAGGTGCCGGCACAACCAGCCGCCCGCCATCGGCCAGAAGGATGGCATTGCGGTATAGTCGATTGGTTGAGCGTCACGCCAGATGGTTGTATTGTGGTGCACCACCCAGCCGCGCCGTTGGTACATCCTCTGCGCCACCTCCTTGCCCGTCACCGACAGTTCACTGATCATGCGCAGAAGCGGCTCGTGGCATTCCGACAGGTTCGTCGTTTCGGCCGGCCAATAGTTCATTTCGGCATTGATGTTGGTAGTGTAGGCGCCTGCCCAGGGAGGGATCACCATGGGGTTCCAGATCCCTTGCAGGTTCAGAGGCTGGGTTCCAGGACGCGAGCCCGCAACCATCAAATAACGCCCAAACTGAAAGTACAGCGCTACAAGTGACGGGTCGTTTCCGTTCGCAAACTGCTCGATGCGTTCATCGGTAGGGAGCCGGCTTTGACCCGTCGCGCCTCCAACATCCAGTGAAACGCGGTCGAACAAGAGCCGATAATCTTTGACATGGGCATCGCGCAGCACGGCGTACTTCTTGACTGCGGCGGCTGCGATATCGGCCTCCGCCCGGATCGAAGGGGAGAGACCTTCCCGGCTCGGGCTCTTCTTGAAGCTGTTATAGCTGGTTGCTGCCGAGATGAGGAGGACCGCCTCGCGTGCAGCTCGGATATGAAGACCGTCACGGTCCGCGGTGACTTCGCCGTCCGATACGGCGACCTGCAAATTGACCTGGAAAAAAGTGCCGAGTCCGCCGATGTCCTCTCCGTATAAGACCGGCGCCGCATTGGCTCGGCGTTTTCCATCCTTGTCCCAGATCTCCGGGTACTTCCACTGATCATTCCTTTGCTCTACCCACTCCAGCGTGCGGCGCAACGCAAAACCCGGCGCCTGACTCGTGAGCCGGATTCCGTGTGACGAGGCGACTGCAAGCACGCTTGCCGGATGTATCGAATTGAGCGTTGCACGCATATTGAGCTTGGCGGGGACATCGGACGTCAGGCGAACGACGATAACTTGGTCCGGATGACTGACGAAAAACTCCCGGGTAAACGCGATGCCCCCGCATTGGTATCGGACCGTGCTTGTCGCCGTCGAGAGATTCAGATCGCGCTCGTACTCAGCGACGGCTCCGGAATGCTGGAATTCCATGCGCAGGTCGCCGAGAGGCTGGTAACAGGGCTGTGCCCGCCCCAGCCACTTTTTTGTGATGACACTTGCCGCCTCGTTGAAATTGCCTTCCCGGAGCATTCGGACGACTTCATCAAAATCGGGGGTGATGTCGAGAGCAAGATCCCTGCGGCCCGGTTCGTCAGAGTACAGGGTGTCTTCGTTGAGTTGAAGGAGCTCGTCTTCAATGCCGCCGAAGATCATGGCCCCCAACCGGCCGTTGCCGATCGGCAAGGCCTCATTCCAGTCAGGCGCCGGCTTGCGATACCATAACCGCAGTTCTCCGCGGGTCGCCGGCGCAGCTTGAGCATCCCGCCGGATGACCGGGATGAAGGGCGTGAGAGCGCCGAGCGCCGCTGCCTTCAGCATGTCCCTGCGTGTCTTCATGCCTTCGCTCCTAATGCAAAGACTTTATTCGACATCTTACACCCGGTTGACTGCTGTGCAGAGAAAAGTGAGCAAAGGACCTTTCTCCACCGGCGCAGTTCCGTTTGCCTGTTCTACCAACCCGCGATTACGATGATGACTCCCTCTGATCGCCGACGCGGCCGGCTGCGCCGCACAGAGACTTCCGCCTTCGGTGTGTACAATGAGATCGAGTATTTTGGTTGAATCGCGGGCCGTCGATGGTCAGAATATCCCCACGAAAGGATAAACCTCATGTCACAAATGGACCGTCGCAGTTTTCTCAAAACCACGACACTGACGGCAGCCGCACTGAACCTGCCCGCACCCTCCTGGGCGCGCATAATCGGCGCAAACGACGACATCCGTGTTGCCGTCCTGGGCCTGAATGGCCGGGGCAAGGATCACATCAGGGGATTCAGCAGCGTACCAGGCGTGCGCGTCGTGGCCTTGTGCGATGTGGACAGCAAAGTTCTGGAGGCCAATGTCAAAGCGCTCAAGGACAAAGACCAGGCCGTCGAAGGCTACATCGACATCCGGAAGCTGCTCGAAAGCAAGGATGTCGATGCCGTCTCGATTGCCACGCCAAACCACTGGCATTCCCTGGCTTCGATCTGGGCCATTCAGGCGGGGAAGGACGTATACGTTGAAAAGCCGATTTCACACAATGTTTCCGAAGGCCGGCGCGTGGTGGAGTTTGCCCGCAAGCAAAACAAGATCGTTCAAGCTGGCTGTCAGAGCCGGTCTTCCATAACCGGAATCACCGAGGCAGTGGCCTGGGTCAAGGCCGGGAACCTCGGCAAGATCAAGGTTTCCCGCGGACTCTGCTACAAGCGGCGTGAAAGTATCGGCAAGGCGGATGGTCAACAGCCCATCCCGGTGGAAATCGATTACGATTTGTGGTGCGGCCCTGCTCTGAAGCTGCCCTTGACGCGGAAGCGACTGCACTATGATTGGCACTGGGTCTGGAACACGGGCAACGGCGACCTGGGAAACCAGGGAATCCATGAGATGGACGTGGCGCGCTGGTTCCTGGGGCAGGACGAAGTGTCGTCGCGCGTTTTTAGCGTCGGCTGCCGCCTTGGTTACGTCGACGACGGCGAAACGCCGAACACTCAGATTATTTACCACGACTATCCCGGCGGCGCGCCGCTGATCTTTGAAGTGCGCGGGCTCCCGTCCAAAACCGAAGCTAAGCAGATGGACAAGTACAAAGGGGCCGACATCGGTATCGTCATCGAGTGTGAAGGGGGCTGGGTTACGGTGCCCAGCTATACCGCGGCCACTGCCTACGACAATGACGGCAAGGAATTGAAATCGTTTAAAGGCAGCGAGAGCCATTATGGCAACTTCATAAAGGCGGTGCGCAGCAGAAAAATTGCCGATCTGAATGCCGACATCCTGCAAGGACACCTCTCCAGCGCACTCTGCCACACCGGCAACATCTCCTATCAGCTCGGCCGCCAGCGCCCGCCCGCCGCGGTGCGGGAACAGATCAAGGGGAACAAGGACACGGCAGAGGCATTCGAGCGCATGGCGGAGCATCTCGCCGCCAATGGCGTGGATATCGCAAAAGATAACGTTACGCTGGGATTAATGCTGACCATGGATCCGAAAACCGAACGCTTCGTTGGCAACGCGGAGGCAAACGATCTGATCACTCGTCCCTATCGCGCTGGATTTGTGGTTCCGGCTAAGGCCTGATATCCACCATGGGCTTTCACGGATCATGGACGGCGGCACCTGGGCATCCGCGCGGATGTCCGCGAGGAAGGGCGCTAAAGCGCCGAGCGCCGCAGCCTTCGGCATGTCCCTGCGTGACTTCATAGCTTAGCTCCTGATGCAAAAATTTTGTTCGACATCTTGCGCCCGGTTGACTGCTGGCCATAAAAAAGCGGGCAAAAGGCCTTTCTCCCCCGGCGCATTTCCGTTTGCCTGTTCTATCGGTCCGCCATTACGATGATGACTTCATCCGATCGCCGACGTGGCCAGCTCCGTGGACCGTCTGCGGTCAGCCCTCCAATCATCACGCAGGACTATGCCGGGTATGCCTGAGAAGAGGATTCAGAATGCATCCATCGAAGCGTCCGTGCCCCTGCGCACCAGCATGCACGTGACCGGCACTGCGTTCCTCGCGCTTTTTTCCATCGTCGGTTTTGCGCTCTACGGCTTGCCTTTCTTCTATGATTTCATGGTTCGCGATCTTGGCTGGACGCGGGCGCAGGTCACTTCCGGAAACGCCTACAGCAAGCTCCTCGTTGGCCCGGTCTTCGGTTTCATTGCGGGATGGATCGTGGACCGTTTCGGCCCCAGGCGCCTGATGATGATTGGAATCGTCATGGCTGGCGGGGCGCTCGCCGGACTCGGGCAGATCTCGTCCCTTGCGTTCTTCTACATCTTCTATCTCTTCAATGCCCTCGGTTATGTCTGCGGTGGACCGCTGCCCAACCAGGTCCTCCTGTCGCGCTGGTTCGGCCGCTCCCGCGGCAAGGCGATGGGAATCGCCTACATTGGCATTGGCATCGGCGGTGCGATCGTGCCGCTCCTCGCAGACTGGCTCACACAGAGCCTTGGCTGGCGAAGCGCGCTGACGGTTCTGGGCGTCCTGATGGTAGCGATTGCGCTGCCGCTGGCTTGGACGGTCCGCGAGAATCCTCCGGGTTGGCACAAGCCGTCGGGCGGCGATGTCGCTACCATCGGGCCGGTCTTTCGTCGGGCGGCCTTCTATCTGCTTGCGGTGGGCAGCATGTGTTCAATCGGCGCCGTGGGCGGGACGATGCAGAACCTGAAGCTCTTCCTCAGCCTGGACCAAAAGCTGCCGCAGGCATCGATTGCGCAGGTGCTTTCCCTGGTGCTGATCAGCAGCATCGCCGGCCGGCTGCTCATGGGGTGGCTGGCGGATCGCTTCCCGAAGAAGCGGATCATGCTGCTGATCTACACGATCGTCGCATGCGCGATTCCGCTGTTGTTCTACGCCTCCTCGAATGCGGCTCTGTATCTCTTTGCGCTTGTGTTCGGGATCGGCCTCGGCGGCGACTACATGATCATCCCCCTCATGGCGGCCGAGCTTTTCGGTGTGCGGGTGCTGGGTCGCCTCATGGGCGTGATCCTGACGGCTGACGGTGTGGCGGAGGCCCTGAGCCCGATGGCCGTGGCCCTGCTCCGGGACACGACCGGAAGTTACCGGACAGGATTCGTTGTGCTCATCGTCCTGGCGGCCGTAGGTGCACTGGCGGTTTCGCTCCTCCCTGGCCCGCGACGGGAGCAGGGCACATAGGTATTTTCCTGCGCCCTGAGCGCTTCAGACCTCCTGGGAATCACCTGACCGCGCATTCCCCGCGCAGGCGCGTGTTCAGGCACATCCTCACTTTGGCGGTGCAGTCCAGGCACGCCGCGTTGGCTGGCGCCGGCGGCCATGGCCGGCGCCATCTCTCGACAAAAGAACTCCCGCCGCTGGTAGGGTCCGGCGATTAGCGGAAATCGGGCGTCGGCAGCAGCCGGGCCTTCTGGGTCAGCTTGGTCTCTCCCACCTGGAGCGTGACCACGTACTCACCCGGAGGCATGACAGCGCGAGCCTGACCTCCGCGGCCGCCGCCACCGCCGCCGAATCCACCGCTGCCACCCTCCGAGGCCACACGATTGATGCCGGCCTTCTGCACGCCCGGCAGCGTCCGGACAACCTGGCCGGCCTGATCCGCGATCGTGATCGAAACCGGCTGGGCTGCGTCCTGTTTCAAGTAGTAATAGATGAGCAAGCCGTTTGGCTCATTCGGCGTGCTCGGGAATGTATCGCCCAGAAG
>JBGQNR010000184.1:0-13003 GCA_041501225.1 Acidobacteriota bacterium | reverse complement strand
TGCTGGTCCGAGGGAAGTGCCATGGTTGTGGGATCGCCGTTAAAGAAGAAATCCGTGCCGAACTGGATAGGCACGCCGGTCTGATAAGTGTACATCGGAGAAAGCTGCCAGCCGCCAATCAAGCGCGACAGGACGGCATTATTTGTCACCTGGAATGGCTTGCCCGGCCCGAACGGGAATTCCAAGAGGGCACTGAGCGACAACCGGCTCGGTGTGTCAAGATCGGATATCATCTCAGTGGGTCTGGGATCGTCCTGGTTCAGGAAATCCGTGGCGGCCATGGATTTGGAACGGGTGTAGTTCAAAACCACGGAGTACCCTTTGGAGAATCTCTTTTCGAGCTTCAGTTCCGCCCCATGGTACCAGGAATACCCTTCGTTCGTGGTTGTGGATAAGGTGTCGAAAGCGGGGAATGGGCGCATCAGCCGCTCGCGCGCAATGTTGGTCCCCGTGAATGTGCTGGTCGCACCCGCCGGGAATGCAAGTCCCTTAAACGGATTCGTGACATTCGCTGTCAGGTAGTTGATTTGGGTCGCGTCACGGGTTGAGAGTGTGCTCAAATATTTCTGCGGCGTCACGTTCAGATTTCTCGTCATCTCGATATGGGTGCCTCGATTGCCGATATATGCCGCCTCGACAACCACACCCCCGGGCAACTCCCGCTGGATGCCGAACTGCCAGCGCTGCATGTAAGACACCTGCGGAGTCGGGTTGAAGAAGGCGATCGTCTGGCCCTGGATGGAAAAAGAGGGATTCTGTCCAAGGTAGGTCTGGGTGCCCAATGCCGCTCCCACCGGTTCCAGGATCCCGTTGGGGAATGGATTGGACAGCGTGCCGATAAAGTTGATGTTATCGAGAGTAGGAACAAAGCTCGTATTTTGCTGGAACCCGGTTTGGATCACATCGCCGCGCCGTTCACCCAGGAATCCGAAAAAGATCCCATACCCGGTGCGGATGACGGTCTTGGGAGTCAGCTGATAGGCAAGCCCAAACCGCGGCATGATGTTTTTCTTCGGGGTTTCATAAGCGCCTCTCGGCTGATTGCCGACTCCGGCAAACAGTAGTCCGCCCTGTACCTTGAACTGGCTTACCGGAATTTCGGCCACGGGATTCAAGGAGTAGTTGGCCACTGCCTGAGCGCTGATAGGCTGGGTTGCATTGTAGTCAAAGCCGGTCACAGTGCGATCAAATCGCTCCGTCAGCGGGCCCTCGAACTCCCAGCGCAAGCCAATGTTCAGTGTGAGCTTAGGAAGGACTTTCCAATCATCTTGCACGAAGAAGCCCCAGGAGGTTGACTGTTCGGCATAGCTGGCGGCCCGCCGGACAAAGCTGGCATTGGTCGGCAGCCCAAGAAGCAGGGCAGCCACAGACTGACCAAAACCGCTGGGCGCCCCGGTGGAATTGTCCAATGGCCCCTTGGTGTAGGTCGTATCAAAGGTAAACGAACCGGTCTGGTTGTGACCCGTGAAACCGTCGGTTTCTCGATACGCGCGGAACTCCATGCCGATCTTGAGGAAGTGCCTCCCCTGGGCTTTCGAGAGCGTGATGGGGAGCGAATAGATCTCGACCGGCCTGAACTCGCAACCGACGGGACCCGTGGCCTGGTAACCTGTCATCGAGACTGCCGGGAAGCGACGGATGTCCACGGGAATCGAAGCGTTGTACGAAGCCGGAAATCCCAAACTGGTCAGATCAAATCCCGTTTCGGAGTTAGTTTTGTCTGCCCGAATGAATCTGCTGTAGCCGAACTTCACATTCAACACGGTGGTTGGGCTGAAAGTGTACACGTCGTCGATGACGCCGTTTTTGGCGAGGAACTGGAAAGCGTCACCCGTGAGCAAGTAATTGGAGAGGTAATTATCGTAAAGGCTGTTTCTCGTATAGGCGCTGGCGCGGACAAAGACCCGGTGTCGGTCGCTGATGTTGTGATCCACCTTGACCGTCCAGTTGTAATACTTGGCGGCTTCTGCCAGGCTCGGATCCTGGTTATTTCCTAGGCCCGTGGCATCCACGGGAGTGAACTTCGGATCCGGATAATAAGAGAGGATTTTCAGGGCAATCGGGTTAAGCATGCCGGTTGGAATGATGTTGCCGACGAAGGGATCCGCCTGGATCCGGCCGCCGGCTATCGATCTCCGGGTGAAAGGGTTGTAGATCTGATACTGCGAGCCGAGGGCCAGCAGTTCGGAGAAATCGCCCTTCTTCATGGCGGCGCTCGGCACGGTGCCATTGGTCACGTCGTTGCGCGGCCGATTGTCATGAATCCCTTCATATCCGAACATGAAGAAGGTCTTGTTCCTGCCGTCGTAGAGGTGCGGGATATAGACGGGGCCGCCCGCCGATCCGCCCCACCTCTTTTCGGTAAAGGTAGCTATCTTTTGATTGAGGCGGTTGGCGTAGAAGTCGTTGGCCGCCCATCCCCAGCCTGCCGGCGGCAGGCCTGCGAAATAGGCCGTGCCGTGTAGCGCGTTGGTGCCCGACTTGATGCTGATGTTGGTGACGCCGCCTTCGGTCTGGCCGAAGCTGGCATCGAAGGTCGATGTCTGAACTTTGAATTCCTGGATGATGTCACCCGGCGGCGGGTAGGTCGCGGTCACCTCGTTGGCGTTCGCCGTAGCCGTGCTCGCGATGCCGTCAATCGTGAGGTCGCTGCGGTTCGCGCGGGTACCGGCGATCGAATAGCCGACGATGTGCGTCGGCTCGTAGGGGCGGTCCAACCTCGGATCGCGGGTGAACCCGACACCCGCCGCAATCCCGATCAGCTGGTACGGGTTTCCATGCGCGAGCGGCAGCTCGGTGGCGCGGCGCGCATCGATCACCTGCCCCAGGGAGGCCGACGTGCTTTCCAGCAGCGGAGTCTCCCCCGTTACCGTAACCACTTCCGACGGCTGGCCGATGGTGAGCTGGATGTTCACTTCGAGCCGGTCGGCGATGCGGATCTCAATATCGTCGCGCGTATACTTCTTGAATCCCGGAACCTCAACCTCGATGCGGTAGAGACCGGGAGTCAAGAACATGGCCTGGTAATATCCCTGGTCGTTGGTGACCAGGGAAGTTTTGGTCCCCATGGCCTTGTTCGTGACCACTACGGTGGCTTTAGGAATCACCGCGCCGCTTTGGTCAACAACCTTGCCTACGATGCTGCCACGGGTTTCCTGTGCCGGCAGTATGCCTGCCGAGAGCAATCCCGCCAGCAAAACGCATGCAAGCCCAATCACAAATCTATATCTGTAAAATTGCCTCATATTTCTGCTCCTGGTTAGCGCTCCGGTCTCATCCGTGCGCATTTTTTCCAACAGAAACCAATCGTCAAAGCCCGATGCAATCATGACTGCTAGGTGCGCTCTCGAGAGGGACGCTTTACATCCCGCCTGCTATGCCAGCTCCGCCATCGGAACCGCATCCATGTCGGCGAATTCCCTGTTTTCGCCGCCCATTGCCCAGATAAAGGAGTAGCTTGTGGTGCCGGTGCCAAAATGAATCGACCAGGCTGGCGCAATCACCGCATGGCGGTTCCGCACCAGGATATGCCGGGTTTCACCGGGCTCACCCAGGCAATGGACGACAAGGGCATCCTCCGGCAAGTCGAAGTAGAAATAGATCTCGGACCTGCGCGCGTGCCTGTGAGCAGGCATCGTGTTCCAGACGCTTCCCTCTTCAAGAGTGGTCAATCCCATCGTCAACTGAGAGGTTTCCACTAGAGACGGACAAATATATTTGCGGATCGTTCGACGGTTGGCATGGGCCGCCGTTCCCAGCACAGACGATTCAGCCTCGCTCTCACGAACAACCTTGGTCTCGTGACTAGCGTGTGCGGGATAGCTGACGAAATAATACACTGCCGGCACATTTCCATTTTCGCTTTCCAAACGCACCTTCCTGCTGCCGCGTCCGATAAAGATGGCGTCCCGTGTCGCCAATCGAACACTTGTGCCGTCCACTCGCACAACACCCGGCCCTCCGATGTTGAAGACGCCGAGTTCCCTTCGTTGCGCGAAGAAGTCAGATCGGAACTCCGTTGGCGCCACAAGATCGAGCGGTCCCGAACCAGGGACGGCGCCGCCCACAGTGGCACGATCGATTTCCGAATGGCATAAGACGATTCGATCCTGCTGGAAAAGGTTCTCGAGCAGGAAGCTGTTGCGGATGCCGGCAGTTCCCATGCGCGCCAAACCTTCAGGATTCGGCGGATGAGGCAGGCTTATGTTGATTGACGGACATGGCTCTCCTGCGACCGGGATCGAATCCGGTGTGGAAACATCATGCGACGGCAAGTCCGGGCCGCCCTGCGAGCAGGCGGCTCGTGTTTCAGCTGATTTCACCATGTGAAACCTCATTTTCACATTATGGTTTCCACACTATTCCGGTTGACATTTCAAGTCAAGAAAAAAATCGCGATCCAAAACACAGCGTTTTACATTATGAAACGCGCGTCAAAAGCAAAACCTGAACGCAGAGGCCGCAGAGATCTTTTTTGGTTTCGAATTCCTCTTTTCCGCGGCCTCTGCTCCGAAAATAGGACCAATTACGGTGCCGATCAACTCGTCTATTTCTGTGCCGCCTCTTCAGGGCTTGAAATCTCCGGACCTCAGCCCAGGGCTTGCGCCCTGGGCTGTTCTGCCTCGCCCTTTCAGGGCTAAGCATTTCACGGACGCGAAAACCCCGAAGGGGTGACGCAGCAAAGCCCAGGGCGTGAGCCCTGGGAACAGGGGATCGAGCTGGCCAGAGCCCTGAAAGGCGGCACAGGGAAAGCGCGATGTGAGCACAACATTTTCATGCACTTGGTTGCGCCCTGGCGCATGAGGAACTGCGTTGATCATTTGCTTTTCCTGCATAAATGGCGGGAACCTGTTCAAGAGAAATCAGTCATATTTTTGCTACTGACGGCGTTTATCGAACCAGGCTTTCAACTGCGCATCCAGCACTTTCAGGTCAGGTTTCCGCTGTGCGATCGCGAGCGATTCTTTATATTCCTGATTCAGATCTCCGAGTTGGAGGCGGGAGCCGGCTCGGATAAAAAGTGGTATCTGGTACAGTTCCACCTGCACGCTGATGGTGCGACCACCCTGGACAATCTTGTCCGGATGCCAGGCATCGCGCCAGCTTGTTCCGGCGGGGAGGTAGACCTCCTGCGTACGCTTCCCTTTCTCCCAAACCGGCGAAACCAGCAGATCGGGTCCATAAAGGTAGGCCTGCCAGTTCGCCCATGCCTCACGGGCCTTAGGCTCCACAAAGAAAAGCGGCCGGATGATGGGCATCCCGGTCCGGTGCGCTTCCTGTGCCTGTTTGTAGGTGTAATCCATCAGGCGCACGTGCAGCCGGGCATACAGCCGCCAGAGGGCGATCAGTTCGGCATCGTAACTGGGAGCTCGAGGGAGGCTCCAGAACGCAACGTTGCGGGTCGGCCCGACTTCCATGATGGGCGTGAAACAACTGAAGGCCAGCCAGCGCCCGCAGACTTCCTGCTCCATCAACTGCTGGTTGTAGCCGCACGTGTCGGAGCCCCAATTCGGATAGCCCATCACTGCAGAACGCTGCACGGCAATTATGGAGGCCCGCAAGCCTTCCTGTGTGCCTCCCACATCGCCGCCCCAGAACACCCCGAAGGGCGAACTCCCTGTGTAGGCTCCCCGGGGCATCAGCACGAAATCATCGCCACGAATCTGTTTGGCGATGTCGTAGGCCGCCTTAACGTACATCGGCGGATAAGCGTTTCGATTCTCGCGAATCGAACGGCCGTCGAACACCTTGTAGGGTCCGCTCTCGGGAATGTTCTCTTCGCCTCGATCCAGCTTGTATGCGGCTACGCCCAGCTTCAGGAGTTTAGCCAGCCCTTCCTGCCAGTAGGTTCTGGCAGCCGGGTTGGTCATGTCGACCATCGGGTAGTTGTTGGGCTGCGGCAGCTGGCCCGCAAGATTATATCCTTTGGCCAGCGCCTCTTGCTCCATCTTGCCCTGATAAAACGGCGCGATCCACAAGAGCATCTGCATGCGCTGTCCGTTGAGCCAGCGCACCATCTCCGGGAAATTCGGCAGGCGCACGGGATCGATTTCGAAGTCATCATATCCCAGGCGGCCCGGCCCCCAGGGCCGATCAACCCAGTAAACACCGCACGGGATGCCGAAAGCCATCATCATCAGGACATCTTCCATCACCTGTGAGTTGAAGGGACCCGTAACCGGCGTGCCATCGTAGTATTGAGGAAGCTGCGCATGTTCGTCGCGCCAACGCCATGGGGTGTACATCCATTTGGGCGGCAGGAATGGCGGCCCGGCATCCATCGCATGCGCAGCCACCAGAGCCGCCGGATTCGCGGACGTATAGATTTTCATTTCAAAGGCAGGCCCCTCAAATATGATCATCACTCGCTGCGGATCGGCGGCGCAGAAATCGAAAACGCCGGGCCAGGTTCCCTGGACAAAGGCCGCGTACCCACGCGAGGAAAGATAATACGGGGCGTAGATAGATGTGGTCGGTTTGACAATCATGTCGACCTTCTGGCCGCGCAAATCCATCGCTTTCTGCAAGCCGGGCGCCCAGGAGGCTTCCTGCCTGCCATCCACCACTCGCTCCATCAGACCGGTGTAGTACTCTTCCTTTGTGGCTCCCACGGCCACTCCCCACTTGATAATGTCGGCATCGGGCTGTGCGCTCAGGCGCATGATGAAGTTCTTCCCTTCAGGTTTAGCCGAAATGCTGACGATGCGGCCATCCGCCGTTTTGGCCTGGGCTGCCCAAGGCTTGCCGCGCACATCACGCGATTTTGCCGTCAGCTCCGCGGGCAGATCCATCCGCCCTTTAGCGGTCTCATAGAACATGTTGTCGAGTTTCAGCCAGCGATTTTCGCCACCGGAGCTTTCAGGCGCGAGCACGTTGGAGTGCAGAATCAGGACAGCCTGGTCCGCACTATTCCCCGCAGGCGCTTGCGCAGGCCGGTTGCGGCTGCGGACGGCAGGAACAAACAGTACGAGCAGTAACGAGACTATGAATCCTCTTTTCATGACTCCATCCTTGAGATCATGTTCAGCACGCCCTATTTCCAAAGCAAAACGTCGGCCGGCTTCAGCGGCAGTTTCCCTATTAGGACTTCAGATTCCTTAGGCACGGGAATATTTACTGCATGGGAGGAATAATTGACGCCGACCCAGAAACCGTCGCGCCAATCGACATAGACCCCTTCCGGATAGTTCGCGATTGCGATCCCGGCTCGCTTGTACACCTCGCGCAGCACGGCCTGCTCGAGCGAGCCGTCCTTAGTGTGGACTCCGATGTAGGTCACACTTCCCTTGCCCAGGCGGCGATAGGTTGCGGCGCTTTGTCCCGCATAAAACTGGTTGGCATAGTGCGCAAGGCTTTCGGTTCCCGGCAAGGGCTTGAGCACATCTGCCCAGGCATTCCATGGGTAGGACAACGAGTTGATGGCTGCCAATCCCTTGCCTTCAGACAGCATCAGATCAAAAAAGGACACCTCGGCACCAATCAACGGGTAAATCGGCTCAGCCCATCGTGCTTCCCAAAGCTGGCCGTTGCGCTGCTTCTGCCCCGTGCGACAAGTCAGCACCAAGTTGCCGCCTTGTTCCGCATAGCGTGTCCACTTGCGCACGAGATCCGCATCGATCAATGGATACGCGGGAGCCATCAGCACCGGGTAAGCTGACAAGTCGTCCTTCTCGTCCAGGAAGTCGACCGGCGCGCCGAAGGACTTTGCGATCTCCAGATAGCGGAACATGTGGCCCCACGTATCCCAAAGCGGCGTCTGCTTCTGATGTTCCAGATTCCAGAGATTTTCGTGATTCCAGAGGATTCCGGTCTTGCGAGCAAGATAGCTCGCCGGAGCCTTTGCGGCCGGATCATACTTGGTGCGCAAAGTGCGCATTTCGCGCGCTACCTGTTGATACTCCAAACCGCCCGGCGAAGGGGTGACACCATCGGGGCCGATGATCCCATAGTGATATTGCTCGCTGCCATACAGGGGCTGGCGAAATCGATAGGTGCACGCGAACGAACAGCCTTCCGCAAAGGCGTGCCAGAGCCACATACGTACGACCCCGGGCATTGGCTGCGGGTTGATCGGAGCCCAGTTTACCTGCCCCGGCTGCAGTTCCATCACGCCCGTGATCCCCTTGATGTTTCGATAAAACGGACCGGTAAAAGCAATGCCTGGATGCCAGCCCAGCCGGAAACCATCCTCCCCAAGGTTGCTTTCGCCGCGCACCAGATAAATCGTGAAGGCGGTAAAATCAAGATCGGTCGAGCGTCGAGGATCGGCCGTGCCGATATTCGAAATGTAGTTGGTCGTGACCCACTGGCTAGGTGAAATGTGACGCCGCAGCAGGCCTGTTTGCCAATTGAGAAAGTGCGCAGTCTGGTCCGCCGTAAATCGGCTGAAATCCAGCACCGCGTGCGGGCTGGGTCCGTAAAGAAGAGTCACATTGGGAATGCGAATCTGATCGAAGCTGTTATACCTCACGCTCCAAAAGGCCGTTCCCCATTCCCGGTTCAGGATATCAAGGGTTGGGTATCGTGCTCGCAGCCATTCACGAAATGCCTGCTGGGCCGAGGGGCTGTAATCCAGGTGAGCCGACGGTTCGTTGTCGAGCTGCCATCCCCAGATCGCCGGATGCTTCCCATAACGGCGCGCCAATTCCAGGATGATCCGCTCGCAGTAACGCAGGTATGCGGGATCCGCCAGTGCGTTGTTGGCGCGCGAGCCGTGCTCCTGGCTGCGGCCGTCGGCACTTACCAGAAAAATCTCAGGATGGCTCTGTGCCAACCAGGCCGGCGGACACGGGGTGGGAGTGCACAGGATCACCCTGAGATGATGGCGGGCAGCCAGATCGACAGCCCGATCAAGCCAGGAAAAGTCGAACCGGCCATCTTCAGGCTCCAGGAAGGCCCAGGCGAACTCGCCCATATGCACGAACTCGAAGCCCATTTCCTCCATCTTGGCAAAATCGCGGTCCCACTGCTGCTCGGGCCAGTGCTCCGGGTAGTAGTAGACTCCGATCTTCATCAGGTCCTGCGTGGGGAAGAACCGCGCGGCCGGCTCGGCACCCTGACAAGGCAATGCCCAAATCCAGGAGAGAGCCAACATCAGCAAAAGCAGCATCCCGATGCGTGATGTCTTCATCAGTAGCCTCCTGCAAGAAATCGTACCCCCATAGTAAACGGTGAATGATTCTCCGCCTGCTGCCCTGTCGGCTCCTTAAAGACCGGCTGGGGCGGGCTGATCGGCAGCCGCCAAAGATCAGGGGGATCGGGAATGCTCGGGTTGAAGGCAGGCAAGCCTTTGCGAAGGAATTTGGCGATGCCGAGCTTGCTTTTCTTGATGCCTTCGACGATGCACTTGGCCAGCTGGTAGCCGCCATAATCGCTGAAGTGCGTGTCGTCCTTCAGCTCGTCCGCCTGTTCCTGGAAAGTGCCCGGCGGATAATGCAGGAAAGCCTTCTTGGAAATCTCGGGCCCCAACCCCTCATAAAAGGATTTGCTCATGGCATTCAGATCGATCAGAGCCACTCTTTCTTCTCTGGCCGTCTGCCGCATCGCTTCGGGGTAGTCCTCCAAAGTGTTGATGACTTTGCCTTCGTCATCAAAGCGCCGGCGGTGCATCGAGGTCACGAGCACCGGGATCGCGCCGCGCTTGCGCGCCTCCGCGATGTAGGACTTCAGAAGTTGTTTGTAGTCGGTAGCCGCCGGCGCGTGCGCCCCCTCCTTCTTCTGGTCGTTGTGGGCAAACTGAACGAAGAGATAATCGCCCGCCCCTAGAGAATCCAGAATCTTCTCCCATCGCTTCTCCCCGATAAAGCTCTTCAGCGCTTCCCCGGATTCGGCGTGATTGGCGATCGCCACGCCGGGCTCGAAAAAATTCGGCAACATCTGTCCCCATGAGCAATAGGGTTCCTTCACCTGATTGGTCACGGTCGAGTCGCCCGCCAGATAGACCGTAATCGCGTGGTCCGCTCTGGTGATCTCGAGCGCGCAAAGGCAAGGATGCGCGCCGCTGAACTCAAGCGTCAGCGGGTCATCCCAGTCGAGTTTGGGCTGCTCATCGGCTTTCAGCCGGACCTGCTCGCCGGATTTCAGCCGGCTGTTGCGGATGTTTATGGTGAATGTTCGGACGGCAAACTGCCCGGGCCTCGTTTGCACCTCCTCGAGCATTAAACGGCGCGATTCGGCTTTCACGGTCGTGCTTGTCGCTGCCGCCGAATCCCCGAGTGTGATGGTCACATTGTAGTTGCCTTCGGGCAGGTCCAACGTGAAGAAAAATGGCTTGTCACTGGTGCAGAAATCGCTGCGCAGCGGATCCCTTCCGCCCCGATCCACTGCCGTGACAGCCGCCGCTTGGTTGAATCCGTAGCCTGTCTGCCTGCTGTAGATCGAGGTGGGCAGGACCTGGGTGTAGCCCGACGCTGTCTTGCCGGAGCCAAAATCGAACTTGAAGATCCCTTCTCGAGCGCGGGCGTAGGATGGTGAACTTGGAATCAGACAATGCGGCAGCAGGCATGCGGCAACCATGATGAACTGAGAGAAAACACGCGCCTGCTTGAGAGACAATTTTCTCATGAGGCCTCGAATTGGGCCCTAGTGGGGGAGGGGCCGAGGAGCAAAACCAATGATACTTCCTAAACCGCTGAATGACGCCGGTTCGGGTTCTAAGAACGGCTCGATCCTACGCCACCTCCCGGAATTGTGCAAGTCGACTCGTTTTTGTATTGCAACTATCCAATGAATTCTGGCACTCTCGCCGCTGCCGTACATCTTGTTCTTGCTTCGAGAAATTAGCCAAGCAATCCTGGAACGGCAGCCATGGCGCGCCTCACCATAATCATCACGCGGTTTTGCATACAAGAACGAATACGGGTCCCTGTGTGGTCAGGAGTCGGGAAACCAGCGCCCGGTTTGAACACGGAGCGCGAGTCCAGGAGCTGAACACCATGTCCGCAGAACGTCATGAACCAGTCGAGGAATTCGAACGAGAACCGGTGCCGGACTCGGCCCTGCTCGGCATCGGAAGCTTTGTCGGGCAGTACGGGGGCGAGCACATCGCGGGCACCGAGCTGATGATCGGCCCGCTCTTCTTAGCCTCGGGCGCGAGCGCAGTCGATCTCATCGTGGGCCTGCTTCTGGGTAATCTGCTCGCGGTCCTAAGCTGGATGTTGATGACCGCTCCAATCGCGACCCGCGCGCGGCTGACACTTTACTATCAACTGGAAAAGATCTGCGGCCGCAAGCTCGTCATTCTTTACAACCTGGCCAACGGCATCATGTTCTGTTTCCTCGCCGGCGCCATGGTTACCGTCTCGGCTACGGCACTGGGCGTATGGTTCGACATCAAGATGCCGGGATTAAACGATCTTTACCCCAATAGCCTTGGCTGGATTATCAGCGCCGCTGTTGTCGGGCTGCTCATCTCCGTCGTGGCCGCCTATGGATACAAATTTGTAGCTCAGTTTGCCAATGTTGCGGTTCCCTGGATGGTGATGGTGTTCATCGCCTTTGGAGTGATCGGGCTGCGACAACTGGGGGTGACCTCCCTGGGAGATTTCTGGTCCTCAGCGCAGACAATCATTTGGAAGGGCGGCGCTCCTCTGCCGGGACAGGTAAAATTCACGTTCTGGCACATCTTGTTTTTCGCATGGTTCTGCAACATGGCCATGCACATCGGCATGGCGGACTTGTCGGTCTTCCGGTATGCGAAAAAGTCATGGTACGGGATTGCAAGTGCTTCAGGAATGTTTCTCGGCCACTTCATGGCATGGCTGTCCGCATCGATCTTGTACGCGGTACAGCTTAAGGAGAATGCGGCCAACATGGATGTGCTGCCCGGCCCTATGGCCTATAAGGCCTGCGGCATCGCCGGAGTTGTCTGCGTCATTATGGCAGGCTGGACTACCGCCAACCCGACGATTTATCGCGCCGGACTGGCGTTCCAGGCCCTGGTCCCACGGACGTCGAGATTCAAGGTGACGCTTTTTACAGGGATCCTCGCTACCATCTCAGGTCTGTTTCCGGCCGTGGCCATGAAACTGCTCGGCTTCGTGGCCCTGTACGGCATGATCCTGATGCCGATGGGCGCAGTGGTCTTCCTGGATTTTTGGGTTTTAAAAAAATTGGGACTGCAAAACAATTACGCGGAAGTATCGGGCTCGCAGTTTAACTGGGCGGCGGGGATCACCTGGTTCGCCACGCTTGGGGTTTGCACCTGGCTGGTGTTGAGCGGTGGAGTACAGATCTATTTCGTCAGCCTGCCCGGCTGGTTCGTCGCCGCGATCCTTTACATCCTTCTGAGCAAGATTTACCAGCGCAAGCTATCACTTGCGTCGCATGCATGAAAGGCGCCAAGTATGAAAAAGCTCGCTCAACTCGTTTCTGTACTGGCTCTCCTGGCGACCATCCTGCCGCCGCTGCTGTTCTTTGCTGATCAGCTTTCCCTTGCCGGGACTAAAGCATGGATGGCGGGTGCGATGCTGCTCTGGTATCTGAGCACTCCCTTCTGGATGCAAATCAAACCCACCGAGTGAGGAGTCGCCGACCGAGCCGGAAACGATCAATGCTGCATTCGTCAACGGTTTCTCAGTGCACCGTCCGCCTGAGACAATATCCAAGCAGCCTCCGTCTTGGATTCCGAATCGTTCTGAGCTTCCTTGAAGGAGGACCGGTGACGATCCAACCTTCGTTCTCGAGATCCCTGAGAGCCAGATGCTGGTCGGACCATTTGCGGAGGTCACTCTCGCTGTCTCTGGTTACCAACGACCATTCCCCCCTCAAGAAACTCAGCCAAGCCAGGAGCCCGTCCGAGAATTAGGAGGGGTCGCGCGCATGGGGCTTACGGGGCGAGATCAAGGCGCGAGGAGGAGGCGATGTCGGTGCACATCATTGACGACGAGCAACGCGGAGATCGCCCCGCAACCCCCGTGCGCCCTTCGGGTTCCGGCGGCGCGGGGGGAACTGCGGCGGTTGGGCTGCTAGACGGTGTAAACCGAACTCGGGTGGGTCGCACCGC